>NZ_JBDWVM010000350.1:0-10885 GCF_039984035.1 Planktotalea sp.
CGACGATATCAGCGCGATGATCAGCGAGTTGATAAAGGCGCCGCCAAATTTCAATTGACAGAACCGTAGATGGTCTGGTTCGTACCAAAGCACATCGCACAAAGCGGTTTCGTAGTTCTGGATTGTGGGCATGAACCACAAGCCGCCCGTGCCTCCGATGATGTCGACGTCCAGCTTGAAACTGTTGATGAACATCAGCGCGATTGGGCCAACAGACATAAAGATCAGCGCGACCAGTAATGCGTAAAACGCGGGGTTTTGTTTTTCGTAAACCTTATCAGACATCTTATTGGTCCTCTTGGATCGCAGCGGCCATGCGAAGCGAACGGCGTTCTTGCCAACGGGTGAAACCGAACATGCACACTGTGAGCAGCATCAGCATGAGCAGAAGATAATTCGACATAGCCGCAGCGACGCCCAATTCGCGGAATTCAGAAGCCGTGCGAGAAATGCGCATGGCAAGGATTTCGGTGGTTTGCCCAGGTCCGCCATCGGTCATGACCAAGATCACTTCGAGAACTTTAAACGCATCGATGAGGCGTAGCAGAGCAGTGACGATCAAAATTGGTAGCATCATTGGAAGTTTGATAAACCAAATCTGCTGCCATCCTGTTGCGCCATCAATACGGGCCGCTTCCATCGCGGATTGTGGCAAGGATTGCAGCGCAGCCAAGGACAGGATGAAGATAAACGGGGTCCATTGCCAAATGTCGGCGAGGATCACAGAGAGCAGAGCGTTTTGGCCGAGCCAATCCACCTTCTCTAAACCAATGCTTTCTAAGGTGCGGTTAAACGTGCCGACCGTGGGGTGGTACATGTAGCGCCACATAAGACCAACAACGACAGGTGCGATCATCATTGGTAGGATGAACAAGGTCCGCAGAACGGACATGCCGCGAATGTTGCGATCAAGCAAAAGAGCAAGCCCGACGCCGATGATCATCTCAGCGATCACAACGATAGAGGCGAAAGTGATCGTGACAGAAAAACTTTTGCGGAAGAACGGATCAAAAAACAGATCAACGTAATTCTTGAAGCCGACGTATTCGGCCTCAGATATGCTTTGGCTCGGGTTCCAGTTGAGCAAGGAGCCGTACATCATGTAGCCCAGCGGATAGATCAACGCGATTGCCAGAATGATCGCGGCGGGCGCCATGAACATATAGGGCGTCATACGGTTCATAAAGTGACGGTTCACGGATGCTATCCTTTGATCAGACGAATGGGTCGTTAGGTATGACGGCCCCGCAAACGCGCGGAGCCGTCGTTCGTTTCTTAGGTCAACTTATTGCCAAGCGTAGTAGCCAGCTTCGTCCATTGTCACGCGCGCACGTTCTGCAACGCCGTCGAGAGCTTCTTGAATGTCGAGACCCTCTGTCAAAACTTGGCTCAAGGTTGTGCCAAGGTCTGCGTTGATTTTACCCCAAGTTGGGATAATTGGGCGCCAGTCTGGATCAGCATACTGAAGGGCTTCCCCAAACGTCGACATATGCGGGAAGGCTGCATTTACGTCGGCATCTGCGTGTGTAGAGAAGCGGGATGGGTTGCCGCCAGCAAGGGCTACGAGTTTGTCACCTTCACGAGATGTCAGCCATTGCATCAGCAAGAAGGCCGCTTCTTTGTGTTCAGCATTTGATGGAATGCCAATACCAAAGCCACCTGTTTGGCTTGCACGTTCTGTGCCCATCGGGTGCATGGCCCAACCAACCTTGCCGACTACTTGGCTACGCTCTGGATCATCAATCTGACCCGCTACGACAGTCGTATCAAGATACATCGCCGTTTCGCCGTTCAGGAATGAGCCCAACGCTTCGCCAAAGCCGAATGTTGTCGCGCCTTCAGGGCCACAATCAACAATATCCTTCAAGGCTTGTGCCGCTGCAACGCCTTCGGCGCTGTTCATAATGGGTTCCCAGTTATCATCGAAGATACCGCCACCCAGCGGATTCAGGTGCAGCAAAAACGCGTGGGCCGCATGGTGACCAGACGCTGCGCGGGAGGCAAGACCGCCCATACCCGGTTCCAGTGTTGGAATTTGACATGCAAGCGCGAGCATCTCTTCGTAAGTTTCTGGCACCTTAAGATCGTGCTTTTCAAAGATATCTTTGCGATACCCCAAAACGGAGGTTTCAGAGCCATAAGGCAGGCCGAACAAAGAACCCGTTGAACCAGAAAGGTAGCCGCGGTCGCCGCCCGCAAAGCCGATGTTGTAAACATAACCGTCAATCAGATCAGACGCATCATAACCCGGATCAGACAATGCTGGGTTCATGAAATACTTTGCCAGATTCTCTAGTTGATCAGCGTACACATAGTCCGCTTTGGAGAAGACGACGTAAGCGATGAGATCGTATTCGCCTTCATCTTGCGACAATTCCAAAGTCTGGCGTTCACGCATGGCAAGATATGGCAATTGATCGACTTCGACTTCGATGCCCGTCTCTGCTGTAAACTCAGGCAAGATTTGCATCACTGCGTCGTAGTGCGGGTGCGCCGGGAAGTTCACGATCAAGGTCGTGCCTTCGTAGGGCTCATAGGGGTTGGCGAGTGCCGCAGTGGACATCAATGCCGCCGCTGCTGTCGCTGTCTTCAACATCTTCATTTACTTTTCCTCCCAGAAAATTAAAGACCGTCAAAGTGCCTCTTCGGTTTGACGATCAAATAGGTGCACTCGGTTCAAGTTCACCTCAAACTTTAGGGTTTCCCCCAAAGCCATCGGGGTCTCCGAATTCACCTCAACAGTGACGCGGTTGGACCCACAGTTACACATCAGCACAGATTGAGCGCCGATATATTCGGACACCAAAACATCCAACGTCAGGGACTGACCTTCGGGAGCGTTTTGCGTGTAATCTAAATCTGAAGGGCGGATGCCCAATGTAACGGACTTACTCGTGTGTTTCGCTGCGATCTTGGCTTTTTCTCCGTCCAGTCGCAGGTCAAAGCCATCGCCCTTCACGAAAGTATCACTGCCGCGTTGTTCGATCTCGCCGTCCAAAAAGTTCATAGGCGGCATTCCCAAGAAGCCAGCTACGAATTTGTTGGCAGGGCGCTTGAACAGCTCTTCGGGGCTACCTTGCTGTTGAATGTAGCCACCGTTCATCACAACAATTCGGTCAGCCAAAGTCATAGCTTCGACTTGGTCATGGGTGACATAAATCATATTTTTTTGAACACGTTGGCTCATGATTGCGAGTTCAGCGCGCATCTGTCCACGCAATTTTGCGTCAAGGTTTGAAAGCGGTTCGTCGAACAAAAAGATGTCGCTGTCTTTCGCAAGCGCACGCGCCATCGCAACACGTTGGCGTTGACCGCCAGAGAGTGCGCCAGGTTTGCGATGTAAGAATTCGGTAAGCCCAACTAGGGCGGCGACTTCTTTAACCTTTTTGTCGATCTCGGTTTTCGCAACCTTCTGCAAACGCAACGCGAACGAGATGTTCTGCGCGACGTTCATATGCGGGTAAAGGGCGTAGTCCTGAAACACCATCGCCAGCCCCCGGTCCTTTGGTTCCAATGTGCTGATCGGTTTTCCATCTACATAGATCTCGCCCTCGGTGACGCTCTCTAAACCGGCGATCATCCGCAGTGTTGTGGACTTTCCACATCCAGACGGCCCAACGAGAACGGTAAACTCGTTATCTGCCATCGTCAGATCAACGCCATGCAGCACCTGAAAGTTGCCGTATCGCTTGATTAGACCTTTGAGCTGTATTTCTGGCATCGAATCCCTCTCCTCATCCACGGTAATCATTTTGCATACAAAAAGAAAAGTAAATATACAAAATTGATTTTTTCCGCGTCGACTGATAATATTTCCCAAAGTATGAGGAGATATTAATGCGCGAGCCAGCAAAAATTTCAGTCACCAAACGCATTGAAGCCGCTTTAATGGAGGAAATTGCCGCGGGAGAATTGGAGCCGGGCGTGCGGCTGGACGAGGTCGGCTTGGCTGCGCGCTTTGATGCTTCGCGCACACCCGTTCGAGAAGCTCTGACGCGTCTAACAGCGCAAGGCATTTTGGTGGAGGGTGAGCGACGCGGTGTCTTTGTGGCTAAGTATAATCGGGAAGAGTTAGCGCAGATTTTCGAAGCTATGCATGAGATCGAAGCAGCCTGTGCACGCATTGCTTCTCAACGACTTACGCTACTTTCACGTACTGATATTGAGATGGCGCAGGCCAAGTGTGTAGCTGCTGCGCAAACAGGTGACCGCGCCGCTTACTTGCGTGCGAACGAAGCATTTCATATGGCGATCTACAACTCCACTGGCAATCCTTATATGGCCGAGATCGCGTCAGAGTTCCGTCGTCGAACAGGGCCGTTCAGGGCGAAAAAATTCCAAACGAAGGATGATTTGATCGCATCTGCGGCCAGTCATCAGGAGTTGATAAGCGATATCTTTAGTGAAGATTCGGCGGCCGCATCCAAAGGCATGCGTAGCCACATGACCGAGAGCTTCTTGCAAGCGTTGAGAGCTAACTAATTCGATAATTTCAGAGTTGGGTCTTGCTATCGCATCCATTTTTGTATTTTTGTATACAAAATAGATTCGTCACAAGGAGACTGGCTATGGGCGCTGCCGAAACAAAGATTTATCCAATCAACACAGGATGGCTTGAGGCTGATCTCGGCACGTACATCTTTTGGAAAGGCCCAGCGGGTAAGAAGTACTGGAACCCTGTCTATTGCCACTACGTTGATACAGGCACGCATAAGATCTTGATTGATACGGGTCTTCCTGACGAAGAGCGCGCAACCAAGTATCATCATAAATGCGAAAAACGTGGTTGCCTTGAAGTGCACGAACATCTTGAGCAGAAGCTTGGTGTCCACCCTGATGAGATCGATGCAATCGTCTTTACGCATCTGCACTGGGATCACGTGCAGAACATGAAGAAGTTTAAAAACGCACGCTACATTGCGCCAAAAGCCGAAATTGAAATGGCCTACAATCCGTTGCCGCTTTATTATCGTACCTACGAAGCCAATATCGGTGTTGAACAAGCTTATGCCGGTTGTGTCTTCGAGGCAGTCGAGGATGAATGCGAGGTTTTGCCTGGCATTACGATGTTCCATACGCCGGGCCATTCTGTCGGTCATATGTGTGTGACGGTTGCGACGGCTATGGGCGACATAGTGGTCGCCGGGGACGCAATTTTTGTTGAACGCAATCTAGATCCAAACCCATCAGAGCAGTGGCGCTACTGGGTGCCTGCGCGTTTCGTAAATTCTTACGAAGGGTGGAAGTCCGTTGAGGAGATCGACAAGCGTGCGGACTACGTTTTGCCGTGCCATGACGAGGCCGCGAACGCACGCTCAGATGTCTTTCCTTATGAAGGGATGCCGTTGCGCAAGCGTCGTCAGCCGATCCCGGGGTATAAGTTCTATTTCGGCGATATGCCTGCAGGTATGGTGGACAAAGCTGCGCCCAAATTGAGCCAAGCTGAAGCTGATGCGTTCATCGCAGGGCTCGTCGATCCAAAAGACATGGCTGAATATTAACGCTGTGACCCAGTCTATCGACACACTTCAAATGATCGCGTCTCGCTATGATGCGATCATTTTTGACCAATGGGGCGTTCTACACAACGGGACCGTCGCATACCCCGAAGCAATCGACGCCATTAACCAACTTGGACGTGGCGGAGTGAAGTTAGGGGTGCTTTCTAACTCTGGGAAACGCGCAGAGCCCAATGCGGCACGTATCGCGGCTATGGGTTTTGACGTTGATCATTTTGATCATTTCATGACCAGCGGCGAAGCGCTTTGGCAAGACATGAAGCAGGGCGTCATACCGCAGCGCCGATTTTATCCGATCGAACGTGCGAAGGGCGACGCCGCTCTTTGGGCAGACGGCTTGGACATTGAAATCACCCATGATCTTAGCCGCGCCGATGCTGTCCTATTGATGGGTTTGCCTGACAATGCTGAGCAGACCGATCTTACCGCCTTCATCGAAAGTTGGCGCGAGCGGGAATTGCCAGTCTATTGCTCAAACCCAGACCGTCAAAGCCCGCGCGCCGGCGGGTACGTGGTGTCACCGGGTGCATTGGCATTTGCCTATCAGGATATTGGCGGTGATGTGACCTTTTACGGTAAACCGCATTTGCCCGTTTTTCGCTCTGTTGCTTCTGCAATGCGCGCCGAGCGATATCTGATGGTCGGCGATAGTTTGGAGCATGACATCGCTGGTGCTCAAACTGCAGGGTGGGACAGTCTACTCATTGAAGGCGGTCTTTATGCCGATGCTTTTGGCGCTGACCCCAGCGACGCGACTCTTATGCGATTGGTCGCCGCTCAAAAGGTTCAGCCCCCCACATTTCGTATGAAGGAAGTCCGATGAACACGCAGCCCGAACTCTTAACAGATGCATTTCGTGTTTTGTCCGCGCGTCTTGGCCAAGACCCTTTGCAGGTTCAAGGACCAGGCGGAAATACGTCCATAAAATCAGGCGGTGTTATGTGGATCAAAGCCTCTGGCACAGAACTGGCTGATGCGGAGAAGACGAATATCTTTGTTGCGGTTGACCGGCACGCTGCCGTTGCAGAAGCGCGCGAGCAGATGGGCGATGGCAGTTGTAAGACGACTGGTTTGGATACGAGCGTTACGCTTCGCCCCTCCATCGAAACGACTTTTCACGCGGCATTGGAATGGACGGTCGTCGCACATACCCATTCGGTCGCGACGATCACCCATGCCATTAGTCCCGAAGGGCGCGACGCGCTGGTAGAAAAGCTTGACGGGTTACCCTTCGTTCAGGTGCCTTATGCCAAACCCGGACTTCCGCTGACGCGTGAAATCCTTGCGCGCATTACTCCAGAAACTCAGGTTATTGTTTTGCAAAACCACGGTCTGATCTGTTGCGGTGACAGTGTCGAGGCTGTCGATTTGCTGATCCGCGACGTTGAGCAACGCCTTGCATTGCCGTCGGCTTCAATGGAATGGCACGAGCCCGAAACCTCGGCTCTCGATGGTTTTACATGGTCGGAGTACAGTTGGCTGGGCCAAAATGACAGAGCGATGCAGCTCGCGCTGAATGGTACCTACTATCCTGATCATGTGGTTTTCTTAGGCCCAGCGTTGCCAGAGCGGGAAACCGATGCCACGCCTCCTGCGATCTTGATACGTGGACAGGGTGTTTTGATCCGCGACGGGGCAACGTCTTCACAGCTAGCAATGCTGCGATGTCTTTGTGATGTGCTTTCAAGTCTACCCTTGGATTGGACCGTTGACCCAATTGGCACCGATGCGGAAGCGGAGCTGTTGAATTGGGATGCCGAGAAGTATCGCCAAGCCTTGGCAGGACGGCGATGATGTTACGTTTAGGCATTGATATCGGAACGTCAGGGGTGCGCACAGCCGTGTTAGACGGCGACGAGGTTGTTTCTACAGCGACCACTGAGCACCCAAAACAGTTAGGCCAAGCGATAGATGCTAATTTGTGGTGGGACGCGGTTGAAGAATGTTTGAAATCGCAAATGAACGCCTTGCGCGATACCGGGGGTGATCCAAGGCTGATAGCTGGCGTTGCTGTGGATGGCACGTCAGGGTCGATGGTACTGACAGACAGCGACTTAAATCCCGTTAGCCCAGCGTTGATGTATAATTCCAAAGGTTTCACCGAAGAAGCCGTTGAAATCGCGCGGCATGCTGATGATGCGCACATTACAAAGGGATCGAATTCGGCTTTGGCGCGCGCAATGCGTCTGGTCAAAGAGGCGACTGAAAAGCCATGTCACCTTCTTCATCAGGCGGATTTCATTGCCGCAAAACTGATGGGGCAAGGCGGGCATTCTGACTTTAACAACGCTTTAAAAACTGGTTTCGATCCAGAGACGAATGCATGGCCAGAATGGATCGCGCACATAATCGAGCCATCGCTTTTACCGCGCGTTCATGCCCCAGGCAGAGCAATTGCGCATGTTTCAACGTCGGTTGCTGAGACTTACGGGTTATCGCCAGACATGATGGTGCATGCAGGTACAACGGACAGTATCGCGGCATTCCTTGCGAGCGCTCCGATACGAGAAAGTGTCGCAGTCAGCTCATTGGGTTCTACGCTTGCGATCAAAATGCTGTCCAGTACTCGCATCGATGATCCTTCTATTGGACTTTATTCCCATAGGCTGGGTGAGTTTTGGCTCGTTGGTGGTGCGTCCAATACGGGTGGCGCCGTCTTGAAATCATTCTTTAGCACGTCCGAACTTGTCGAGCTGAGCACACAGATTGACCCGAGCAAACCTTGCGATTTGTCATATTACCCGCTTCTCCAACCAGGGGAGAGATTTCCGATCAATGACCCAGACCTTGCGCCGCTCTTAACGCCGCGCCCCGTAGAGGATGCCGCGTTCTTGTATGGGCTGCTGGACGGGATCGCTGGAATTGAGGCGCAGTGTTATGAGGCGATCAACGCCCGTGGTGGCGGTATGCCGAGCAGAATATTTACCGCAGGCGGCGGTAGCCAGAATGAAGTCTGGACGGCGATCAGAGCGCGTCACATTGGCGTGCCGATTGAAACGGCGGAATACACCGATGCTGCCATCGGTGCTGCCAAACTCATCGTGCAATAACTGAGCGCTGCCTACATGCCCTATCGCAAGGGCATCCGTTCTTTAATCAAATCCCAAGAACCGTGTCGTGTTGCTGATCGGGCGACGGCGCGAGACAACGGAGTTCGCGACAAAATCATCGTCAGGCCAACCCAGCGCGACACATGTCAGGATGATCTGATCTTCGGGAATGCCAGCCACTTCACGCACAACAGGGCTTTGCATGATGCCTTGCCCGTTTATCACCGTACCGAGCCCCTTGCTCCACGCTGCCAAAGTCAAAGCGTAAGTCATCGCACCTGTATCAAAATGCGCGATCGTGTTGTTGAGCAAGGAACGGTCAAAGCACACAACGATAGAGACGGGTGCATCAAACTGGCGGAACCCTCGCATGACCCAATCTTGTCGGCGTTCCGCGTCGTGGCGTTCAATTCCCATCGCTTCGAACAATTGAATGGCGATTTCGATCTGGCGTTTCCGATGCTCGCCCTCATATTCGGCATAGTCTTCGATATCACGCGTTGGTGTCACTCCGCCAAGCATACGTTCGGTATTGCCTTGGCGCACTTGCTCCAGCGGTTCACCTGTCAAAACATGTAGATGCCATGGCTGCGTGTTCATCGAAGACGGCGCGCGATTTGCAAGCTCGATCACCTCTTCCAGCAGCTCTTGAGCAACAGGTTTGTCGGTAAATCCACGGATAGAGCGGCGGCCATTTATGGCATCTTCAAGCTTCATGTTGGTCTCTTTTCGTCTGTTCGTATGAGTTTAATCTTTGAAAACCGCGAGGCCGAGCCATTCGGCAACAAGCGCAGGCGTTTCTTCACCTTCGATTTCGACCGTGAGCGCATTGGTGCGGAGCAAATCTGTTGCGTTGCGGGCATTCACTGCCTGCAAGGTAAAGCGCCCACGAAGGCGCGAACCTGCACGTACTGGCATCAAAAAACGCAATTTGTTCATACCGTAGTTGATGCCCATCACCTGACCGGGCAGCATATCGAAACAGTCATATGCAAAACGACTGGCCAGCGAGAGGGTCAGAAAGCCATGTGCAATCGTACCTCCAAAGGGCGTTTCAGCAGCAGCGCGTTCTGGATCAATGTGAATCCATTGCTCATCATGGGTTGTGGTGGCGAATGTATCGATCATCGGTTGATCAACCGTGATCCAATTGGACACACCGACTTCGGTTCCGATGAGCGCTTCGCTCTGCTTTAGGGCATCTTGAAGGGATGACATGACAATGGTTCCTTATTCAGGGGCAGGCTGGCGCATCTCTGGCAGATGTGCGCTAGTGCGAAAAACGGGAAAGGGAATGTGATGAAAGAAGCGCGTCAACATAGGTTTGCTCCGCCCAAAGGCGCCGCTGATTTGCTTCTGATCCGACACGGCGAAACCCAAGCGGCTGTGCGCGGCGAGTGTTTCCCGATGGTTGACGGGCAGGGCGACCCTGCTTTGCGGCCGGAAGGGCATGCGCAAGCGATTGCCGTTGGTGCGCGTTTGAAGGCAGAACCGATTGACGCGATTTACGTTACGACGATGCAGCGCACCCATCAAACGGCTGCGCCTCTGGCGGGGCATTTGGGGTTGAAGCCGCGCGTTGAACGCGATCTGCGTGAAGTCTTTCTTGGTGATTGGGACGGGGGTGAATTCCGCTTTCGCGCGGCGGAAAATGATCCCGCTTTTGTGCGGGCGCGCGCAAACCAAGAGTGGGGCGAATTGCCTGGCGCGGAAACCACGGCCCAGTTGCAAGCGCGTGTCAAAGCGGGGCTGCTGCGCATAGCCGCTGCGCACGCGGACGAACTGGTCGCGGTTGTCGTGCATGGCGGCGTCATAGCCGCCGCTCTGGCAATCGCGACCGGATCGCCAGCCTTTGCTTTCATGGGTGCGGACAACGGATCGATTAGCCGCCTTGTCGTTCGCGGCGAGCAAATGACATTGCGCGGTTTTAATGACGTGTCCCATTTGCAGACCTAGGCCGTCGTCACCACGACTTTGCCCAAGACCTTGCGATCTTGCAGCAATTGAAGAGCATCGCCTGCCTGCTCCAACGGATAGCTGGCAGAGATGCGCGGCTTTACTTTGCCTTCGCCATAAAGACGGAACAGATCGCCTAGGTTTTCCATATGGTTCTTTGGCTCGCGCACCGTATGCGCGCCCCAGAAGACACCGACGATCTGACAACCTTTGAGCAGCGTCAGATTCAATGGGATGTTAGGGATACCTGCAGGGAAGCCAACGACGAGATACCGCCCCTTCCAAGCCAGTGAGCGCACTGCTGGCTGGGCATAGTCGCCGCCAACCGCATCGTACACGACGTCAACGCCATCACCGCCT
>NZ_JBDWVM010000351.1:0-14497 GCF_039984035.1 Planktotalea sp.
GATGATCTCTTTCATCTTCTTTTCGATCACGCCGAGGTCTTCGGGTGTGAACGGCTCTTTGCGATCAAAGTCATAGTACCAACCGTCTTTAATGACTGGGCCGATGGTGACTTTGACATCTGGCCAAATGTCTTGGACAGCGCGGGCCATGATGTGCGCAAGATCATGACGCACCAACTCAAGCGCTGGTTCTTGATCTTTCATGGTGTTGATCGCGATGGAACTGTCAGTCTCGATTGGCCATTGCAGGTCCCAGTGGGCGCCGTTTACCGTCGCAGAAATTGCTTTCTTGCGAAGTGAGCTGGAAATGTCAGCTGCAACTTCAAGCGCAGTGATGCCAGCATCATATTGACGCGCGTTACCATCGGGGAATGTCAGGGAGATTTGGGCCATCTTGGGGCTCCTCGTCAGTTTGGCGCCTACGAAGCGCCCGGTTGCGGGTTATGTTGTTCTGGCGCGTATATGACGAGGCGCAGAGTCTGCGTCAAGGCAGTGATTTAGCTGAGCTGACTGAACCGAAAAGAAAAATTGAGACTGTTGTCGCGAACCATCGATGCTTCTTTGAAACCTCTGCGATAAAAGCGACTGAGTGAAGGATTACGCAAGGATGGACTTGCGAGCAGAGGTTACAGACCGCATGATCCGGCAAAAGGTATAAAAGGAGCGTAATATGTCTGTTTTGCAAACGGCGCAGGGGCGGCAGATCGCTTATGAAAAGACCGAAGGAACAGGCCCAACGGTCGTTTTCCTCGGTGGCCTGAAATCGGACATGCAGGGCACCAAGGCTATTCATCTTGAAGACTGGGCAATCGCAAAGGGGCGCGCCTTCTTGCGCTTTGATTACTCAGGGCATGGCGACAGTTCTGGTGAATTCACCGATGGTTGCATCGGTGATTGGGCCGAAGATACAGCTGCGATTTTGGAGGCCGTTACAGAAGGGCCGCTTTTGTTGGTAGGTTCGTCGATGGGCGGATGGCAATCGCTGCTGGCGGCAAAACGCATGCCAGATCGGATCATGGGCCTCGTGACGATTGCGGCTGCGCCCGACTTTACAGAAGATTCCATGTGGGCTGGGTTTAGCGACGCCCAAAAAACAGAGATGGAGAGCAAAGGCAGTGTTGCGCTCCCATCTGAATATGGGGAACCTTACGTGATCACCAAACGGATGATCGAAGATGGGCGCGATCAATTGGTCTTAAGAGAGCCTTTGGAGCTCCCGTTCCCGACGCGGTTTTTACAAGGAACTGCCGATGAGGACGTAGATATGTCCGTCGCGCTGCGGTTGCTGAAACATGCGAGCGGATCGGATATCCGATTGACGCTTGTGGATGGCGCGGATCATCGTTTTTCAGACAACGCCTGCCTCGCATTGATTGAGCAATCCGTTGAAGACGTTCTTATCGCAGGGGAGACAGAATAATGCGTGCAGCTTTGAAGTGGATTGGGCGCTTTGCGCTGCTGATCGTAGTCGCAATCGTTGCGATGTTTGTGTTTGGGCCGCGTGAAAAGGTGGACCTTGAGGTGTCCTTTGATGCCTCAGTGCTTGAAGGTGGGGTTCAGGCGCATTTCGACAAAAGCGAAGCTGCGTTTGATGATATTGTACAGGGCACTGAGAAGCGTGTCGTATGGGCGGGCGCGCCAGAAACGAAAACACCCGTCTCCGTTGTTTATATCCACGGCTACTCTGCGACGTCGGAAGAAATTCGCCCCGTACCAGACATGCTCGCGTCCGCGCTGGGCGCCAATCTTGTGTTTACGCGCCTTCGTGGACACGGGCGGACGGGTCAAGCAATGGCTGAGGTCACTGCAGGGGATTGGATGGTCGACACGCTAGAGGCCCTCGCCGTTGGGCGCGCTGTTGGGGAAAAGGTGATTGTTGTCTCAACGTCCACAGGCGGCACGCTGGTTGCAGCTGCTGCAATGCGCGAAGATGCGATGGAAAATGTGGCAGGCTCGATTTTTGTGTCCCCCAATTTCGCGATCAATTCGCCCGCCGCCGTTATTCTGACATGGCCAGCCGTGCGCTGGTGGGGGCCAATCGTTGCGGGTGCAGAGCGAAGCTTTGAGACACTGAACGAGGGGCATGAGGCCTATTGGACCAATAGCTATCCGACCGTATCCTTGATGCCGATGGCAGCACTGGTCAAAGCGGTGGAAGGTTTGGATTTGGGGCAAGCCAAGGTCCCAGCATTGTTTGTGATCTCGGATCAAGACAAGGTTGTGAGTCCTAGCAAAAACCGAGAAGTCGCTGAGGAATGGGGTGGCCCGAGTACTCTGAAAGTTCTGAACATGGGCGAGAGCGATGACCCCTATCACCATGTGATTGCAGGCGACATCCTATCACCGGGACAAAACAATGTTGCAGCAGATGCGATGCTGGATTGGGCCAACAGCGTGCTTGGGCAATAAACGCGGCACACTCAAAGAGGGGCATGAAATGGAACAACGGATCAGTTTGATCACTTTGGGGGTGCGCGATGTGGATCGTTTAACCGCTTTTTATGATGCGCTGGGCTGGAGCCGCGTCGATACGCAAGATGGCGTGATCGCTTATGATCTGATTGGGCAGACGTTGGGCCTTTATCCTTTGGAGAAGCTGGCAGAAGATATCGGCTTGGATGTTGCAGAGCTTGCGGCAGGACGATCCACCCTCGGGTACAATTGCCGTGAGAAATCTGAGGTGGGCGATGTGCTTGCCGCTGCCGAAACAGCCGGTGCGCGTCTATTAAAGCCCGCAACAGATGTGTTTTGGGGTGGCCATCACGGGTATTTCGCTGACCCTGACGGTCACATTTGGGAAGTTGCTCACAATCCGTTTTCTCCGCTGCGCGAAGACGGCGCCTTTCGCTGGAACGGTCACGGCTGATGCGCCGACCCGCTTCAATGTGGTCACTTGAGACCCTTGGGCGGGTGCGGCTGTCGAAGTACTTCTATATGCGCGAATTTCTGTATTCGGAAATTGGCAATATGCATCAGCTGCAAAATATTCCTGACATTCCTGATCTTGCGATTGAGCGGGGCACGGCGCTTTGCACAGAGTTACTTGACCCATTGGAAGAAACATTCGGGCGCGTCGCGGTGCGATCGGGCTATCGTTCTTCAACGCTGAATCGTTTTGGCAACGAGAACCGTTTGAATTGCGCGCGCAATGACTATCCTTTGGAATGTCATATCTGGGATTTGCCCGACGTCGAAATTGCAGGCGCTTCGATTGTTATCCCTTGGTTCGCAGACCACTATGAGAAGGGGCGCGATTGGCGTGACTTGGCCTATTGGCTCCACGATCATCTCCCCTTTGCGGAGGCGTGGTTCTTCCCCAAACTTTGCGCGTTTAATCTGTCTTGGCGGCCAACAACGCCGCGTCGGATCGATAGCTACATTGCGCCAAAAGGAACTTTGGTAAAGGCGAACGCCGAACCAGAAGAGCCGCTGGTGCTGCGCAAAAAGCGCTATGCTGATTTTCCGCCCTTCAGAGGGCAGCGCGTGCGTTAAACAACTTGCACCTTCGCGACGATCTGATCACTTTACGTCAACGCTGAAAGTGAGAGTTGTTGGATGAAAGAGCCGGTCGTCTTTTTGCCAGAAATGATGTGCGATGCGCGATTGTTCGGACCGCAAATTGCTGAATTTTCCGCTGATCGGGCCGTGATGTATGCGCCAATCTCGCAAGGTGAACGGATTGAAGAGATGGCCTCGGATATCCTAGGGGCTTTACCTGCAAAATTCGCGCTGGCTGGCCTAGGTATGGGGGGATTGGTCGCGATGGAAATCCTGCGCCGCAGCCCAGAGCGCGTCACAAGGATTGCTTTGATTGATACCAACCCCTTGCCGGAAACACCGCAAGACGCAGCCGCGCGGGAAGTGCAGATCATAAGTGCACGCGCGGGTCGTCTAGGGGATGCGATGCGCGAGGTGATGAAGCCAAGTTATTTTGCGCCAACTCCGCAACGCAGTGAAGTCATGGGGCTAGTGATGGATATGGCTGAAACAATGGGGCCTGAGGTGTTCGTGCGCCAAACGCGCGCGCTTCAACGACAACGCGATCAGCAATCCACATTGCGAAGATGCAAAGTGCCGGCACTGGTGATGTGCGGGGAATACGATGCGCTTTGCCCAGTGAAGCGGCACGCGTTTATGGCGGAATTGATCCCATATGCGGAACTGAAAGTGATTTCGAACGCGGGGCATTTGCCGACTATCGAAAACCCGGGCGCAACAACTGAGGCGCTTTATAGCTGGCTCGCGCAACCTTTCGTTCTGCAATAGAAAACCGCGCCTGAGGGATCAGACGCGGCATGATTGGAGTGAAACGTTTGGACGTTACTCCATCGCTTCCAATTCATCGATCAAATCGGAAATCATCGACAGGCCTTTGTCCCAGAATGTCGGGTCGGACGCATCAAGGCCGAATGGCGCAAGCAGTTCTTTGTGATGCTTGGAACCGCCCGCTTTGAGCATATCGAAGTACTTTTCTTCAAATCCTTCGCCGCCCTCGCGGTACACAGCATAGAGCGCGTTTACGAGGCCGTCACCAAAGGCGTAAGCGTAGACGTAGAACGGTGAATGCACAAAGTGCGGGATGTAGGCCCAGAAGGTTTCATAACCTTCCATGAAGTCGAAAGCATCGCCGAGGCTTTCGGCCTGCACGCTCATCCAAAGGGCATTGATGTCTTCTGGTGTTAGTTCACCACCGCGACGCGCCTCATGGAGTTTGCACTCAAAGTCATAAAACGCGATTTGGCGTACGACCGTGTTGATCATGTCTTCGACTTTACCGGCGAGCAGAATTTTACGCTCCGCCTGCGTTTCAGCCTTTTCCAGCATTTTTTGGAAGGTGAGCATTTCGCCAAAGACACTGGCGGTTTCCGCTAAGGTCAGCGGCGTGGAAGACAGCATTTCGCCTTGGCCAGCGGCCAAAACTTGGTGAACGCCATGCCCAAGCTCATGCGCGAGGGTCATCACATCACGCGGTTTGCCAAGGTAGTTGAGCATCACATAGGGGTGCACATCCGTCACCGTTGGGTGCGCAAAGGCACCTGGCGCTTTGCCGGGTTTCACGCCTGCATCAATCCAGCCATCCTTGAAGAAGGGTGTTGCGATTTCGCCCATGCGCGGATCAAAGGCGTTGTAGGCGTCCATGACCGTCTTTTCCGCATCGGCCCAGCTGACGACCTTGGTATCTTCCATCGGCAGGGGAGCGTTGCGATCCCACACTTCCATGCGATCAAGGCCGAGCCAGCCGCGTTTCATCTCATAATAGCGGTGCGACAGCTTGGGGTAGGCTTTGACAACAGCGGTGCGCAGCGCCTCAACCACTTCAGGTTCAACGTGGTTGCTGAGATGACGGCCCGTTTGCGCCGTTTCCATACCGCGCCAGCGGTCGATGATCTCTTTTTCCTTGGCTTGCGTGTTGTGCACGCGGGCAAAGGTTTTGATGTTCTCACCCAGAACGCGGGCTACTTCGCGGCTGGCCGCTTCGCGTTTGGAACGGTCCTGTTCCGTTAGCAGGTTCAGCGTACCTTCAATGTTCAGCGTCTCGCCGTTCACGTTGAAGCTGAGACCGGCAATCGTTTCATCGAACATGCGTTCCCAAGCGTCACCAACAACGCCGAGATCATGTAGGAATTTTTCAAGCTCATCGCTCAGTTGATAGGGCTTCATTGCGCGAATTCGTTCGAACACAGGCTTGTAGCGTGCAAGATCGGCATTGGATGCGAAATGTGCAGCTAGTGCGTCGTCGTCGAGGCGGTTTAGCTCAAGCGTGAAAAACACCAATGGGGTCGTAAAGTTGGTGATCTTTTCCTGCATGTCGGACATGAATTTCGCGCGGTCCGCGTCGGTTGTAAGCTGGTAATAGCGCAGACCCGCAAAGGACATGATACGCCCCGCGACGCCATTGATGCGCTCATTGCGCAGCACACAATCAAGCATGCCTGCAGCATCCAGATCAGCGAGCTTGCCCTCGAAATCACGGGCAAAGCTGGCGCAGGCCTCTTCTAGCCAATCAAGATCACGTTTGAGTTCTGGCGCGTCTTCACTGGTGTAAAGATCACTTAGATCCCATTCGGGCAAATCGCCGAAACTATCGGAACCGCCACCAGCATTGGCGTCGCGCACGGGAAAGGGGAGTTGGAGCATCGAAAAACCTCATATCTCTTTGCGCATTAACCTATGCAGCCTAATGCCGAGTTAAAAGGCGTAAAGTACAAACTCCCCGCTCACGAGGTTGCGATCTAAGGGGTGATTTAGAGAGCGTCGACGAAAGCGATGCTTTCCGACACCAAACGCGCGCGAATGTCGGGCACTTCGATAAAACCTTCGTGCTCACCATCTTGGATAATTGACAACGCGCCATTGCTCCAACGCGCCATTCTGGAATGGATTGCTTTGGGATCGACGATGCGTTCATTGGTTCCCAGAAACGTCAGGGCAGGGAGCTGAGGGGTGTCTTCGCGTTGAAGCGCTGCGCATTCGTCGGTTGCCATGCGCACCCAATCATAGCTTGGCCCGCCTAGCTCCAAGCCCGGCACTGATGAAATCTGAGACTTCATCTTGTCCCACATGCTGCGATCGGTTGTGATTTTGTTGTCTTCAAATGGATCGCTCAGCATGAAGCTGCGTTCTTGCACACTCGGTACCAATGCGCCGCCTTTACCGATGGCGCGTGCGATACGTGCCAGGGCCCATGCAATCGGTCGCAATACTGGGTTCATTTCGATACCCCACATCGGGGCAGAGAATATGACGCCTTTGACAGGAATGCCGTTTACCAACGTCCGAAGACCGATGCAGCCGCCCATCGAATGGGCAACAAGTGCGTGCGCGGGGGGCAGGCCTTCATTCGCTACAGCCTCAAGAAAGACGTCTACGTCTTTCTGATAATCGCTAAAATCGCCCACATGGCCACGATGGGGGTGGTCCATCGTACGATCAGATAGGCCCTGACCGCGCCAATCAAGGCTTGCTACAGCGTAACCTGCTTTGTTGAACTCCGCAGCGACATGCGCATATTTCTCAATATACTCTGTGCGTCCGGTGAAAATAAGGATCGTTTTCGTGGCACCCTCTAGCGGCCACAACCCGATCCGAAGACGCACCCCATCTGATGCTTTTCGCCAAACAGCATAGCCGCTCGCGGGCCCATCGCAGATTTCTGCGTGATAAGGTGCGTCACTCATTTTTAGTCCGTTCTTAAGTCTTAGCTTAGGACGGCGCCCAGCTTCATGGCCATGCCCATGTCGCCATCAACAGCCAATTTGCCTGTCATAAACGCGGTCGTTGAATTTAATTCGCCATCAAGGATGGCCTGAAATGTTTCGGCGTCCGCAGTCAGCGTTACATCCGCGTCATCGTCTGATGCGCTTGCACCGTCGGAATCGATGCGCACTGCGCCTTCGCCTTCAATCTGAAATTTCGCGCTTCCGTCAAAGTCAGCGCCATCAAGTTTTTCGTTCATTGCTGCAACAGCTGCATTTACAATATCGCTCATCGTGCTCTCCGCTTCGTTATCTCATCGTATCTGGCATATTGCCGAACATACGCTACACTACCTTATATGAGAGCGTTTATCCTATCTGGCAAACCTTACCTTGCGGAAGAGTTACGTAAACTTACCGCTGCCGCATTCCTAGCGATAGTGGTGATTTCCTTACCTTATCCTGCGACGCTGTATGCTCAAGAGGGAAGCGCACCAAATAAAGCAGAAATCGACACAGCCGTCTTGCTGGATCAATTGCGCGGTGCAAATGCAGGCGAGGCCGAGAAAATTGCCCGTGATATCAAACGAAGTTGGTCACGCTCCGGTTCTGCTTCTGCGGATTTGCTGTTAAAGCGGGGGCGCGATGCGCTGCAAGCGAAGAAACCAAAGATCGCGGTTGAACATTTGACGGCTCTCATTGATCACGCCCCTGATTTTGCAGAAGGCTGGCACATGCGCGCCAGTGCCTATTACCAGCAACGTCTTTACGGGCCTGCTGTTGAAGACTTGGCAAATGTGCTTGCTCTAAACCCCAATCATTTTGATGCGTTGCAAGGGCTTGGCGCAGTATTTGAGCAACTCGGCGATTCAAAGCGGGCCTATGAGGTCTATGAGAAAGTTCTCACTATACATCCGCACCACGGCGACGTACTCGAAGCGATGGAGCGATTGGACAAAAAAGTGAACGGTCCAGCGCTATAAGAAGATTGGGTTAAGGGCACGAAAATGGCCGCGCAGTCACGTATCATCGCGGTTCTTGGGCCGACAAACACGGGCAAAACCACATATGCGATAGAGCGTATGTTAGGGCATCGTACGGGTGTCATTGGTTTGCCGCTTCGCCTGCTTGCGCGTGAAGTCTATGACCGTATCGTCGCCATCCGCGGACCTTCCGTCGTTGCGCTGGTCACCGGCGAAGAGCGCATTGTGCCACCGCGTACGCAATATTGGGTCTGTACTGTCGAAGCGATGCCCCAAGGCATGGGATGTGATTTCCTTGCTGTCGATGAAATCCAGCTCTGTGATGATCCTGAACGCGGTCACGTCTTTACAGACCGTTTGTTGCATGCACGCGGGACGCAAGAAACGTTGTTTATGGGCGCGGATACGATGCGCACACCCATCGCTTCACTGATTCCCGAAGCACAATTCATTGCCCGCGAGCGGATGAGCCAGCTGGCATACGCTGGCGCAAGCAAGATTTCGCGCATGCGTCCGCGCAGTGCGATCGTCGGGTTCTCCGTCGAAAATGTCTACGCCATTGCCGAATTGATCCGCCGTCAAAAGGGCGGCGCTGCGGTTGTGATGGGCGCACTTAGTCCGCGCACGCGCAACGCCCAAGTTGAGATGTATCAAAACGGCGATGTGGATTTTCTTGTGGCGACCGATGCGATTGGCATGGGGCTCAATCTTGATATCGATCACATCGCGTTTTCATCACTGGTCAAGTTCGATGGTAACCGCATGCGACCGCTCATGGCGAACGAACTGGGGCAGATTGCAGGGCGCGCTGGGCGCGGTATGAAAAGCGGCACATTTGGGGTGACGGGGGAAGCGCCGCCGCTCGATGATGAACTTGCCCGCGCGATTACAGATCACCGTTTTCACCCTGTGGGTAAACTACAATGGCGCAATCCCAAGCTGCAAATGGGGCGGCTTGATGCGCTGATTGCTTCCCTCGAACAGCCCAGCCATGACCAGCGTTTGATCAAGTCCCGCGAAGCGGATGATTTGCGTGCGCTCAAGGCTTTGGCCGAACAGGCCGAAGTTGCTGCGCGCGCCACCGATAGCGCATCGGTCAAACTACTTTGGGACGTTTGCCGCATTCCCGATTTCAGAGGCATCAGCAACGCAGAGCATGCCCATCTGCTCGAGACGATTTTCAACTTCGTGCATGAAAGCGGACGCATCCCGAATGACTGGCTCGCGCGGCAAATAAAACGCATTGATCGCAGTGACGGTGACATTGACACATTGTCGAAACGCTTAGCGTTTATCCGCACTTGGACCTATGTGTCGCAACGCTCTGGGTGGCTAGATGACGAAAATGATTGGCGTTCCCAGACTCGCGCTGTAGAAGATCGCTTGTCAGATGCGCTGCACGAGCGATTGACGCAAAGATTTGTGGACCGGCGCACATCCGTGCTTTTGCGCCGGCTCAAACAAAAGGAGGCCCTTTTGGCCGAAGTAAACGATAAAGGTGAAGTGACCGTCGAAGGTGAATTCGTGGGTCGCTTGGAAGGTTTCCGTTTCTCGCAGGATAAATCCGCGAGTGGAAATGAAGCGAAAACACTGCGCGCGGCCTCTGTCGCTGCGCTGACCCCGCATTTTCATTTGCGCGCGGATCGCTTCTATAATGCGCCAGATACAGAAATTGATTTTACCGAACAGGGCGGCCTGATGTGGGGCGAATATGCTGTCGGTAAATTGGTTGCAGGCGCGGAAGCGCTGAAACCACAGGTGCAGGCCTTTGTTGATGACGAAGCGGGCGCAGATGTTGCTGAAAAAGTGACGCGCCGTTTGCAGCATTTCATTGACCGCAAAATAGCGCTGCACATGGAGCCTTTGTTGAACCTACAACGTGATGAAGCGTTGTCCGGCATTGCTCGCGGTTTTGGTTTCCGCCTTATCGAAGGTCTGGGTCTTATTGTACGCTCTGACGTTGCCGAAGACGTCAAAGCCCTTGATCAGGATGCACGCGGCGCTCTGCGCAAGCATGGTATCCGTTTTGGTCAGTTCACGATCTTTATGCCGTTGCTCTTGAAGCCTGCTCCGACGCGTTTGCGTCTTGTGCTGTGGTCATTGGCCGCTGGGCATCAAGAATTCGCAGAATCGCCACCTCCTGGTTTGGTGACAGTGCCATCTGATGAGCACGCGCCCGAAGGTTATCATTTGATGTCCGGCTACCGCGCTGCAGGCGCGCGCGCTATTCGCATCGATATGTTGGAACGCCTCGCCGATATGCTGCGCACAGAAGACAGTCGCGGTGGATTTGAAGCCAAGGCTGATATGTTGTCCATCACAGGCATGACACTGGAGCAATTCGCTGATCTGATGCAGGGTCTGGGCTACAAAGCTGAAAAAGGTGAGCGCGTTAAGGTTAAGGCCGCGTCTGCATCTGTTGAGGCTGCAAAAGTTGATGAGGCTGCCGCACCTGAAGCCGCTGTGGAAGAGGCGAAGGTTGAAGAACCAGCTGCTGTAGACGCTGAAGCAAAAGCAGACGAGCCTGCCGAGATGGAGGTTTTCTATAGCTTTACTTGGGGCCGTGCGCGCCAACAAAAGCATGGTGACAGCCGTCCGCGCAAGCAAGGTGGCGCACCCAAGGGCAAAGGCAAACCACGTGGCGGCAAACCGCAAGGCGGTGGCAACAAAGCAAAGAACTATTCTGCGCGCCCGCCTAAAGCAGAAAAGAAAATCGATCCGGATAACCCATTTGCAGCTGCATTGATGGGTCTTGCGAAAAAGTGAGCGAACCCGCGAGCAAATTGCGCGCGGATAAATGGCTTTGGCAGGCGCGGTTCTTTAAGACCCGTAGCCTGTCAGCCAAGCTCATCACCGGAAGTCATCTGCGCATAAATAGTGACAAAGTGGTGAAAGCATCGGCAACGGTTAAAGTTGGCGACGTGCTGACCTTCCCCCAAGCCAATCAAATTCGCGTTATCCAAGTGGACGGTATCGGCACGCGCCGAGGCCCTGCAACAGAGGCGCAGACCCTATATACAGACCTAAGCCCGCACGAACCGCGCGATTTGGGCAAGCCTTTCGCAGAACGTGGAGGGCGACCGAGCAAGGCAGAACGCCGCATTGGTCAGCAAATCAAGCGCGGGGAGCTTGAATGATTGCTCAGGTTGGATTAGCTAACCGACAATCTCAACTGAGGCACGTTCCATGACCTATATCGTTAACGATGCTTGCATCGCCTGCAAATACACTGACTGCGTAGAAGTTTGTCCCGTAGATTGTTTCTATGAGGGTGAAAACATGTTGGTGATTCATCCTGATGAATGCATCGATTGCGGTGTATGTGAACCAGAATGCCCAGCAGATGCGATCCGTCCTGATACAGAGCCTGACATGGAAAAATGGGTTGAGTTCAACCGTAAGTATTCCGAAATGTGGCCTGTTATCATCACCAAGAAAGACGAATTGCCAGAAGCGGCAGAGCGTGATGGTGAAGAAGGTAAGCTCGAGAAGTACTTTTCTGAAAAACCAGGTGAAGGCGGCTGATTCAGTCGAATCACTTTTGGATGAAGATGAAGGCGCCGATTGGCGCCTTTTTTGCATTTGGCCCTTAGCTTATTGGTTGTTTCCTTTTTTCAACCTTTAGGCTTGTTCCTCTAGCGAGGGGGGCAAATTTGTGCTATGAGGCATTCTAAATAATGAATGATTGCCTGACATTGACCCGTTTCAAACCAATTGTGAAATAGCTGAAATGAGATGTAACGCGCTGCGTTTGCGAAAGCTTGCGCGCGCGTTTTGTTGTGTCTGACGATCCTAAGTCCGGTTAGGAACACCTGTATGAGTAAGGCCAAAAACCTTGATTTTCGCACGAGTGAATTCGTTGTGTACCCTGCACATGGCGTTGGCAAAGTCACTGCGATTGAAGAGCAAGAGATCGCTGACGTTAAGCTTGAGCTTTATGTGATCGAATTCGAAAAAGACAAAATGACTTTGCGTGTGCCTACGCAAAAAGCGATTGAAATTGGCATGCGGTCCCTCAGCACGCCTGATGAAGTTGCACATGCGATGAAAACGCTTAAAGGTAAGGCAAAAGTGAAACGCGCGATGTGGTCGCGTCGTGCACAAGAATACGAACAAAAAATCAACTCTGGTGATCTGATTGCGATTGCGGAAGTCGTCCGTGACTTGCACCGCACAGATGATCAGCGCGAGCAAAGCTATTCAGAACGTCAGCTTTATGAAGCTGCTCTGGAACGCTTGACCCGCGAAATCGGTGCAGTGCAGGGCGGCGACGAAGATGCCGCTGCTCGCCAGATTACCGATGTCCTGATGTCCCGCGCGCCGGCTGCTGCATAAGCAGCGCGCGTCTGGGAAAACGAAAGGCCGCGCTTTTGGGAGGAGGCGCGGCCTTTCTGTATCTAATAACTGGCCAATAGGGCCAGAAGCAACGCAATTTCAGTGACTTGCTGCGATGCGCCGCACACATCACCTGTTTGACCGCCCACCTTAACCTTCGCGATGCGCGCGACGACATAGGTCGCGAGCGCACCAATAGCTGCCAAGGCCAACCCATAGAGCGCAAACCCGATGAGTAGAGCGATAACGCCGATGCAGGCGGCCTGTTGCGCAGTTTTACGTGAGATTTTACCGACCGAATGTGACAGCCCCGTTTCTCGGGCATGGGGCAGGGAGGACATCAAGAACGGCATCAAAGCCCGTGACGCCACATGAACGGCAATCAGCGGGATAATCCAATTGTCCATGCGCAAGATTTCCAAGATCGCGCCAAAGCGTAAGGTTTGGGTCATTAGCAATGCAAGAACGCCATAGGTCCCAATCTGGCTGTCCTTCATGATTTTAAGACGCATCGCCGGATCCCAACCGCCCCAAAACCCATCAGCGCAATCTGCAAGCCCGTCCTCGTGCATCGCACCGGTTGCGACAATAGGGATGGCAATGGCGAAAATCGCAGCGCACCAGAGCGGAAGGCCAAGCATCAATGCGACCCCTGCGCTGATGCAAGCAAGTGTGCCGGTGACGATCCCGACAACCGGATAGGCCCAAGCGGCCTGAGCGGCGCGCTCGTATTCAGTCTCTTCGATTTTGATCGGCAAGCGCGTCAAAAGCGACAGCGCGAGGGCGGGATCGCGAATAAGGTCGTTTTGGGTGTTCAAAGTGGTCTTTCCCGTCTTGTCGCTTTGGTTTGTGTCGTTAAACACAGGTGCACTTATGCATACAACGAAAGTCGCAGAAATGACCGCATTTTCTACTTTGACCGAATTCAAAACGTTATTGGCAGATATGCCCGTCGCGGATACCGAAGCGCAAAAAGCCGCTGAAGCGCGCAATGGCCAACTGACAAAACCCCCAGGTGCGTTGGGTCGTCTAGAAGACATTGCGATTTGGTATGGCAGTTGGCGCGGTACAGATCGCCCAAGCGTCGGCAAACGTCAGGTCATCGTTTTTGCGGGAAATCACGGCGTCACTGCGCAGGGCGTTTCGGCCTTTCCAGCGGAAGTAACGGTTCAGATGGTCGCAAACTTTGAACATGGCGGCGCTGCGGTGAACCAATTGAGCCGCGTTGCTGGGGCAGAAATGTCCGTTCACGCGCTGGATCTTGATACGCCGACACAGGATTTCACCAAAGAAGCGGCGATGAGCGAAGATGACGTCGTCTTGGCGTTGCTCACGGGCTGGAACGCCGTTGACGCGGACACGGAATTGCTCGTGGTTGGTGAGATGGGCATTGGCAACACCACCTCTGCCGCGGCCATTGCGACGGCCTTGTTCGGCGGTGCTGCCTCTGATTGGACAGGTCGCGGCACGGGTGTTGACGATGCAGGTCTCGATATCAAAACCCGTGTTGTGGCCGAGGGCGTCGCTTTGCATGCGGGCGCTGATGCGCTCAACGTGTTGCGTTGCCTTGGTGGGCGCGAGCTTGCTGCGATGGCAGGGGCGATCGCGCGTGCGCGCAACTTGCGCATTCCTGTGATCCTTGATGGGTTTATCTGCACAGCCGCAGCGGCCTGCCTCGCCTGCGCGCAAGACGGCGCGCTTGATCACGTCGTCGCGGGCCACCTGAGCCAAGAAGGTGCGCATGGCAAAATGCTGAGCGAACTCGGGAAAGAACCACTGTTGTCACTCGATATGCGCCTCGGCGAAGGATCGGGCGCAACCCTGGCGATCAACATTCTTGTTGCTGCCGTTGAGTGCCATTCTGGCATGGCTACCTTTGCCGAAGCGGGAGTCGCGGCAGGTTAATCGTCGCTTTTGCGTTTTTCTAAGATCGTCAAGAGCGAGGCTTCCAAGTCTCGCTCCAACTCTTTTGCACGTGCAATA
>NZ_JBDWVM010000352.1:0-2913 GCF_039984035.1 Planktotalea sp.
ATCCAGTGCTCTTGGGAAAACGGGTCGGTCAAAGTGGGCGAGGGCGATGATTGGCTCGAAGTTCTCGGTTCTGGCATGGTGCATCCGAAGGTTCTGCAAGCGGGCGGTATTGATCCGGCTGAATGGCAGGGTTTTGCCTTCGGTATGGGGATCGACCGCATGGCGATGCTGAAATACGGCATCCCCGATCTGCGCGCGTTCTTTGATTCAGATTTGCGCTGGCTGCGCCACTACGGCTTTAACAGTTTGAACCAGCCGAACTTGGCTGCGGGGCTTTAATGGCAATCCCGCATATCTTCGTAGAGTTCATCGACGAGCTGCGCGACGAGGCACCGAGCCTCGAGACAGCGCAGATGTTCGGGAAACCCTGCGCGCGGCTTGCGGGGCAGAAGCCTGTCTTGTCTTTTCATCAAGACTCAATGGTTTTCAAACTTGGCGCGACGCGCGTTGAGGAAATATTCGCGACCCATCTTGAGGCCGTGCCGTTCGATCCGTCGGGCAAGGGCAGACCTTTCAAAGATTGGGTTCAGGTGCCGGAAGGCATCGACACAGATTGGCATGCGCTCGCTCGAGAAGCGCTCGGCCTTAAGTAACAGGACATAAAGCGATGAAATTCACACTCTCCTGGCTGAAAAAGCACATTGAGACCGATGCGTCTCTGGATGACATTCTCTACGCTTTGACCGATCTCGGTCTTGAAGTGGAAGAGGTGAGCAACCCTGCGGAGGCGCTCAAGTCCTTTACGCTGGCCAAGGTGAAATCAGCCGAGCAGCATCCCGATGCGGATCGCTTGCGCGTGTGCCAAGTTGAAACAGACATTGGCATGCAGCAGATCGTTTGCGGCGCACCAAACGCGCGTGAAGGGATTACCGTCGTTCTATGCAAGCCAGGTGACTATGTGCCGGGCATTGATGTGACGCTTTCCGTTGGCAACATTCGCGGCGTTGAAAGCCACGGCATGATGGCGTCCGAGCGTGAGTTGGAGCTGTCCGAAGAACATGATGGCATCATTGAACTGCCTTCTGGTGAGGTGGGTCAAACCTTTGTGGACTGGCTCGCGGAAAAGGATCCTGCCAAAGTCGATACGATGATCGAAATCGCGATTACGCCGAACCGCCCTGATGCGCTTGGCGTGCGCGGCATTGCCCGTGATTTGGCGGCGCGTGGTTTGGGTAGGTTGAAAGCGCTTGAGGTTGAGCCTGTAGCAGCAAGCTTCAAGGCCGACATTGATGTGAGCATCGATGCAGACACGCTTGATGGTTGCCCAGTGTTCTGCGGCCGCGTGATCAAAGGCGTGAAAAACGGACCTTCCCCTGTTTGGTTGCAAGATGCGTTGCGCGCGATTGGACTGCGTCCGATCAATTTCCTCGTCGATGTGACGAACTACTTCACATACGATCAGAACCGCCCCTTGCACGTCTTCGATCTGGATAAGGTCAAAGGTAACCTGCGCGTTCACCGCGCGGCAGGTGGCGAGACGTTGGTTGCGCTTGATGATAAGGAATACACGCTGCAAGTGGATCAGATGCTCATCTCGGACGATGAAGGCGCTGAAAGCATTGCGGGTATCATGGGAGGCTTGGCGACGGGCTGTTCTGACGAGACGGTCAATGTCTTTGTAGAAAGCGCTTATTGGGATCCGATCCAGATCGCTTACACAGGCCGTGCGCTGAAAATTAACTCTGATGCGCGTTATCGTTTTGAACGCGGTGTTGATCCTGTCTTCACGCCTGAAGGGCTCGAGCAAGCGGTGCGCATGATCGTCGATGTTGCGGGTGGTGAAGCGTCAGAGCTGATCCAAGCGGGCGAGGTGCCTGACGTATCACGCGCCTATAAGCTGGATACGGATCGGTGTTCTTCGCTTGTTGGGATGGACATTCCAGCGGACACTCAGCGCGCCACGCTTGAGGCGCTTGGCTTCGTCATGGGTGGCGATATGGCGCAAGTGCCGAGCTGGCGCCCAGACGTGCAAGGCGAGGCGGATCTTGTTGAGGAAGTCGCGCGTATTGAGTCGCTGACGGGTCTCAAAGGCGTGCCATTGCCGAGCCTTGATGCTGGCATTACGCAACCGATCCTGTCGCCCATGCAACAACGCGAGCGCACTGCGCGCCGCACAGCTGCTGCGCTCGGGTACAATGAATGCGTGACCTATAGCTTCATCGATCAACTTTCCGCTGCCTTGTTCGGCGGCGGCAGCGATGCGACGATGTTGGCCAATCCGATCAGTTCCGAAATGAGCCATATGCGCCCTGCTTTGTTGCCGGGCTTGCTCCAAGCTGCGGCGCGCAACCAAGCGCGCGGTGTTGCCGATCAGGCGTTGTTTGAGGTTGGTACAGCCTTTCATGGCGGTGAGCCGGGTGAGCAACATATCCAGCTTTCTGGATTGCTGACGGGTCGCACGGGTCCGAAAGATGTTCATGGAACGTCACGCAACGTGGATGTGTTTGACGTGAAAGCGGATATTGAAGCCCTCCTAAGCGCGATTGGCGCGCCTGCGAAGGTGCAGATCTTGCGCACAGGGGATGCGTGGTGGCATCCGGGCCGTCATGGTGTGATCTGTCTTGGCCCTAAAAAGGTGCTAGGCGTCTTTGGTGAAATTCACCCAAAAGTACTGGCGGAGATGGATGTCAAAGGTCCTGCGATGGGCTTCACGATCTGGCCCGCCGAAGTGCCACTGCCGAAGAAGAAAACATCAACGCGCCCTGCGATGACAACCAGTGATCTGCAAGCGGTTGAGCGTGATTTCGCGTTTGTTGTGGATGTAGATGTCGAAGCGCTGACCTTGGTGAATGCGGCGTCTGGCGCTGACAAAGCTTTGATCGACGGCGTGCGTGTCTTTGATGAATTCATTGGCGGCTCTTTGGGCGAGGGCAAAAAATCTATCGCGGTAACTGTGCGTTTGCAGCCAACGGA
>NZ_JBDWVM010000353.1:0-5061 GCF_039984035.1 Planktotalea sp.
TCGTCGCTTTCGACGTCAATTTCTGCATCTTCTACGGCATCGCTGACAACGTCATCAGAAAGGGCGACATCGTCAACGACTGCGTCGTTTGCGGGAAGGGTCGTGCGCAGGACGATCTTGCCATCATCATGGTGTGCCTCTACGCGGCGCGATACTTCGCGCTCTGCGATACGTGCAAGCATTTCTGCATCTGGGGTCGGGGGCTCGGCGCCAAAATAGCGATCGTCAGCAGCCAGATCGCGGAAATACTCTGCAATGGCTTTCATTGTATCGAACGAATCGTCAAACCCTTCCAATGTGCAAGAGAATGTGCCGTAAGAAACTGTGAGAACTTTGCTCGTATTTACCATGGATTACTCGCTTTACTAAAATCTTGAGACGTCAATAACTAACCCCTAAGGACCAAAGCGGCCCGAATCTGTGTCTGTTACAGTATCATTTCATGGCCCAAATGTGATCTGTTTCTATTTGAGGTGTTAATTCCACGTGATCTCTAAAATTGTTCGAAAATTGGAACCGGTGACGCTGGTCGGGGGCGCGGATGTCTCTAAATCCGCCTTCGAAAGGGCGATTGTTCACGCTCCGACGATTCTCGCTGCAGATGGGGGTGCCGTGCATGCGCTCAACCTAGGCGCGATTCCCGAGGCGGTGATTGGCGATATGGATTCGCTGGATCGCGAACTAAAGGGGCAGCTACCTGCGGCATCGCTACACTTTATAGAAGAACAAGACAGCACAGATTTCGAGAAATGCCTTTTGCGTATCGAAGCACCGTTAATCATGGGGGTCGGATTTCTGGGGGGGCGCCTAGATCACCAATTGGCAGCATTTCATGCACTAGTAAGGTTTGCCCATCAGCGCTGCATTCTCGTGAACGATGACGAGCTTGTGTTTCTCTGTCCTCCACAGTTTTCTATGCCGCTCGCGGCAGGGACTCCGGTATCCTTATTCCCAATGGGGGCGAGCACGGGCAGGGGCGAAGGTTTGAAGTGGTCATTTCCGTCATTGGATTTTGAACCCGGACTGCGCATTGGTACGTCGAACGAGGCAATTGGCGCTGTAACCCTGGAAATGAGCGCGCCCAATATGCTTTGCATTTTGCCAAGCGACTGTTTCGAATTGGTGCTTAAGGCACTGATGGCGCAGGCTGGTTCATGGCCCGCTCGCGCATAACTATATAAAGTCCTGCAGTTATCGTGATGAGTATCCCAATCGCGGCGAGTCCGTTGGGCAATTCCTGAAATACGAACCAGCCGACAAATGTGGCAAAGGGGATTTCTAGATATTGCATCGGTGCAAGTGTCGCTGATGGTGCAAAACGCAGCGACCATGTCATGAAGAGATGGGCGACCGTGCCCAAAGTGCCAATCGCCAGCAATAAGAGCCATTCTTGGCCATTTGGCATTTTCACTTCAAAGAGCGCGATGCCGCTGTCTCGGAACAAGAAAACAAGAGGCGTTAGGATAATCACGGCCATGACGCCGTTAACGCCCTGTAAGCTAATCGGATCGATATTTTTGGCGATCAATCGGGTAACGAGCATAAAGAGAGAAAAGACGACAGCGACAACAAGCGGCAACAGCGCGGGCCAGCCTGCATTTTCAAACGCGGGTTGAATAACCAATAAGGTGCCAATGAACCCTACCGCGCAAGCGATGATGCGGCGCATTCCGATCTCTTCGCCAAGAACATAGTGCCCGAGGATGAGCATGATGAAGGGCATCACAAAAGCGATTGCGACCGCATCGGCAAGGGGTAAATAGACCAACGCTGTGAACATCGCGCCGATCCCGATGATATGAAGCGCCGCGCGCAACCATGCCAGATAAAGGATTTTGCCAGTCAAACGCCACGTGCGCCCTGTTACCGCGATAATCGGAAGCAAAAGCAATGCCTGTATCGCGAAACGTGCCAGTAGCAAAATTCCTAAAGGTACCGTTTGCCCCAGCACTTTTGCCAAAGCGTCCCCGAGAGGTGCCATGATGCAAAAGCCGAGCATGAGCAATATGCCGAGAAGGGGGCGATCTGGTATCATCCGGCGACGCTATGCAGTGCACAGAAGATTGGCAATGACGCGCGGCTTGATTTCTGCACGCTAGCCCAGTTTTTCAACAGTTGGGTATGTTGACCGCGAGACCACCAAGAGATGTCTCTTTATATTTCTCACTCATATCAGCGCCTGTTTGGCGCATGGTTTCGATGCAGGCATCCAGCGGCACCAAATGTGTGCCATCGCCGCGCAGGGCAAGCGATGCGGCGCTAACCGCTTTGATTGCACCCAATCCATTCCGTTCAATACAGGGGACTTGGACCAACCCTTTGACGGGATCGCAGGTCATGCCCAAGTGGTGCTCTAATGCGATTTCCGCCGCATTTTCAACCTGTTCTGGTGTTCCGCCCATGATCGCACAAAGCCCTGCAGCGCCCATCGCTGCGGCGCTGCCGACTTCTGCCTGACATCCCGCTTCTGCGCCGGAAATTGAGGCGTTGAACTTGACCAAGCCGCCAATGGCTGCGGCGGTTAGAAGGAAATCTTCAACCTTGCTTTCCGATGCGCCGGGAACATGGTCCAGATAATATCGAAGTGTCGCTGGAATGACGCCTGCAGCCCCATTCGTAGGAGCAGTGACAACCTGTCCACCGGCGGCATTCTCTTCATTAACGGCCATGGCATAAACGCTCATCCAATCGTTGATCGTGTGCGGTGCATTCAGGTTCATGCCGCGCTCGGCTTGCAGGGCATCGTGAATGGCTTTCGCACGCCGCCGCACATCAAGCCCGCCGGGGAGGATCCCTTCGTGCGCGAGACCCTTGTTGATACAATCATTCATGACTTGCCAGATACGGGCCGTGCCTGTGCGCAGGTTGTCGGTGCCACCGCGTGAAATTTCGTTTGCACGTTTCATCGCTGCGATGTCCTTGCCCGAAGCTTTCGCCATTTCGAGCATTTCAGCGGCGGATTTGAATGGAAACGGTACTGGCGTGCCCTCGTCCGTGTCCTTGCCCTGTTCGAGTTCATCCGCTGTCAAAATGAACCCGCCGCCAACGGAGTAGTAAGTCTCTTGCAAAACCACATCGCCCTGCGCATCGGTGGCCATCAAGATCATGCCATTTGCATGCCCAGGCAGATTGGGACCGAAGTCGAATTTTAGATCGGTTTTGGGATCAAAGGCGAGGGGCGGCAAACCCTCAGGCGTTACCGTTTTCGTCGCGACAATCTCAGCAAAGCAAAGGTCCGCCTTTTCCGCATCGTAGGTTTCTGGTGCAAACCCAGCCAGCCCGAGGATAGTTGCGCGATCCGTTGCGTGACCAACGCCCGTGAAGGCAAGTGAGCCATGGAGCGAGGCACGCAGGCCGGCGAACTCAAAAGGGGAAGCGCGCATTTGATCCAAGAATCGACCTGCGGCAACCATGGGCCCCATCGTGTGCGAGGACGACGGGCCAATCCCGACTTTGAACATGTCAAAAACTGAAAGAAACATTGGCGTAATCAACCTCGTTTTTGCGTGCGGTCCTTGCGCCTTGGCGCATGTCCTCTACCTTACGGCTAAAACATTTCTAAACATCTGCTAGTTAGAATTCAGATTGAAAAGCGACATTCCGCCCTCGCGCACCGTCCAAGCAATGCGTATAAGTGGCGCAATGAACAGGGAGACTCGATCATGGCAGGCGAATTGTCACCAATCGACAAAGCAAAGTTTGTCGCGGCCAAGCGCGCAGCGGCCTTTGTCGAAGACGGGATGCGCGTCGGCCTTGGAACGGGATCAACTGCCGCTTGGCTCGTGCGGTGCCTTGGTGAAATGGTGCGCGAGGATGGCCTGCGCATTCGCGGCGTGCCCACGTCTGCCCGTACCGCGCAACTGGCGCGTAATGTTGGCATCGACGTTGTGTCCTTGGATGAGGCGCGTTGGCTCGACATCACGATTGACGGCGCGGATGAATTTGACCGCGATTTGAACCTGATAAAAGGTGGCGGCGGTGCTTTGCTGCATGAAAAGATCGTCGCGACCGCCTCGGATCAGATGATCGTGATTGCAGATATCGGCAAGGAGGTAGGCCATTTGGGCGCCTTTCCATTGCCTATTGAGGTGATCCCCTTCGGTTGGCAAACGACACGCGCTTTGGTCGAAGAAACGCTTGTTTCGATGGATGTTTTGAACCGCCAAATCGGTCTGCGCATGAATGGCGATGCGCCGTTCGTCACGGACGAAGGCAATTTCATTCTAGACCTAAACCTCAAGCGCATTGGCAACGTGCGGCAATTGGCGATGGTGATCAACCAAATGCCTGGCGTTGTGGAAAACGGGCTCTTTATAGATATTTGTGACGTAGTTGTGATCGGTCATGGGGATGGCAAGGTCGAGGTTCGCGACATAAATACGGGCAAGGTTGAGCATGACAGGCTGGACTTTGTGGAAAATGAGAACCTGTTCACTGACTTGGCGGACTAAACCTACCAGCATTTAGACTTTTGGAGCGACCTGATGGCATTTGACTATGATCTCTTTGTAATTGGCGGTGGATCTGGCGGAGTACGCGCCGCGCGCGTGGCCGCGCAAGACACAGGCGCCAAGGTCGCGTTGGCCGAGGAAGATCGCTACGGCGGTACATGTGTTATTCGCGGCTGCGTTCCCAAAAAACTGATGGTCTTCGCGTCCGGTTATGGGGGCCTTGTTGATGAGGCGCGCGCTTATGGCTGGGATGTGACCTCCAATGGCTTCGATTGGAAAGCGTTCCAAGCGAAGATGCATGCGGAACTGGATCGCCTTGAAGGGATTTACCGCCGTTTGCTGAAAAACGCGGGCGTTGAAACCTATGATCAACGCGCGCGGATCGCAGATGCGCATACGGTTGAATTGGCGGATGGCACACGCATTACGGCCAAGCATATCTTGGTTGCGGTTGGTGGCCGCGCTGTGAAACCTGAAATGGACGGCGCAGAGCTGGCGATCACCTCCAATGAGATTTTCCACCTTGAGACGCTGCCGAAGACGATGTTGATCGTGGGTGGCGGCTACATCGCGTCTGAGTTTGCGGGCGTTATGAACGGTATGGGCGTGG
>NZ_JBDWVM010000354.1:0-2990 GCF_039984035.1 Planktotalea sp.
CGACATTACATTTATTCAAGACAACCACTCCCTCTCCGAAACCGTTGGCACCGTTCGCGGCCTCCATTTCCAAGCGCCTCCCCATGCACAGGACAAATTGGTCCGCTGTGGCAAAGGGGCGCTGTTTGATGTGGCCGTCGACATTCGCAAAGGCTCCCCAACATATGGGCAATGGTTCGGCGCAGAGCTGAGCTTTGAAAACGGCCGTCAATTGCTCGTCCCTGCCGGCTTTGCACATGGTTTTGTGACGCGCGAGCCAAACACAGAAATCATCTACAAATGTTCCGACGATTACGCCCCCGAAACCGAAGGCGCGCTGATCTGGAATGACCCGGACATCGGCATCGACTGGGGCATCACTGCGGATCAGGCGATCCTGTCTGGAAAAGACGAAGTTGCCCCCAAACTCGCCGATCTCGACAGCCCTTTTACATATGAGGCAAACGCATGACCCTTCTTATCACCGGCGGCGCCGGCTTTATCGGATCCGCAGTTGTGCGTTTGGCCGTCTCGCGCGGCATGCGCGTTGTGAACCTTGACGCACTCACCTATGCCGCCTGCCTCGACAACGTGGCAGAGGCCGCAAAAAGCCCGCTTTATAGCTTTGAACAGGCCGATATTTGCGACCGCGCCGCGCTCGACAAAATCTTTGAAAAGCACAAACCAACCGCCGTGATGCACCTCGCTGCAGAAAGCCACGTGGATCGCTCCATTGATGGCCCAGGCGCCTTTATGGAAACCAACGTCATGGGCACCTTCCACCTATTGGAAGCAGCGCGCGCCCATTGGACGACCCAAGGCAAGCCAGACGATTTCCGCTTTCATCACGTCTCCACGGATGAGGTCTTTGGCTCGCTCGGCGCAACGGGTCAGTTCACAGAAACCACACCCTACGACCCCCGTTCCCCCTACTCCGCGTCCAAGGCATCTTCGGATCACCTCGTGCGCGCATGGGCGGAAACCTACGGCCTGCCCGTTGTGATGACGAACTGCTCCAACAACTACGGCCCCTACCATTTCCCCGAAAAACTGGTGCCTGTGATCATCCTCAACGCCCTCGCCGGCAAGGACCTGCCAATCTATGGCGATGGCTCTAACGTGCGCGATTGGCTCTATGTGGAAGACCACGCCGACGCCCTTCTGACCGTTCTGGACAAGGGCGAGCTGAACCGCAGCTATAACATCGGCGGCGAGAACGAGCGCACAAACCTGCAATTGGTTGAAACGCTCTGCGCGATCCTCGACGAAAAGCGACCCAAAAACGAAGGATCCTACGCGGATCAAATCACCTACGTCACCGACCGCCCGGGTCACGACGCGCGTTATGCCATCGATCCGAACCGCATTCGCAACGAACTCGGCTGGCGCCCCTCCGTGACTGTCGAAGAGGGTCTAGAGCGCACTGTCGAATGGTACCTGAACAACGCCGCATGGTATGAAGCCTTGCAAAACCGTGACGGTGTTGGCGAACGTTTGGGCAAGGGCTGATCATGAAAATCCTCGTTTTCGGTAAATCCGGTCAAGTCGCCACAGCCTTGCAGCAACGGGCAGATGTCACCGCACTCGGTCGCGCTGATGCAGATCTCACCAACTCAGCCGCCTGCGCTGCTGCAATCGCGGCGCACGCGCCTGATGTTGTGATCAACGCCGCAGCCTACACCGCTGTAGACAAAGCCGAAGAAGAAGAAGCCATCGCGCTTACAGTCAATGGCGATGCCCCGACCGCAATGGCACAGGCCTGTGCAAGCGCGGGCATTCCTTTCGTGCATATCTCAACGGACTACGTGTTTGACGGATCGGGCGATGCGCCTTGGCCCACCGATGCCCCGACGGGCCCCTTAGGTGCTTATGGTCGCACGAAACTGGCTGGCGAAGATGGCATTCGCGCCGCTGGCGGAACATTTGCAATCCTGCGCACCGCTTGGGTCTTTTCAGAAACCGGCAATAACTTTGTGAAAACGATGTTGCGCTTGGCTGAAACCAGAGATGCGCTCAACGTGGTAAACGATCAATTCGGCGGCCCCACAGATGCAGACGCTATCGCTGCAGCCTGCCTGGAAATCGCAGCGCAGTTGCATGCCGATGCGTCTAAATCCGGCACATATCATTTTGCTGGCATGCCGCATGTCTCTTGGGCTGATTTCGCCAACGCGATCTTTGACACAGCAAGCAAAACCGTCGCTGTTTCGGGCATTCCCGCGTCTGAATATCCGACACCGGCCGTGCGCCCGTCAAATTCACGTCTGGACTGCGATGCGCTCACGGCAACATTCGGCATTCCTGCGCCTAAATGGCAAGACGGTCTAACCCGCGTGATCAAATCGTTGCAGGCATCATAACGCCGATAGTACAATCACAGATTGATGCACCCCATCAAACCTCGTAAAAGTGCCAGTTAACAACGGGTTAATTTTACGAGAGTGTTTTAGATGGTCGATACAATCCCTGACGATATCACAACCGATGTTTCCATCGAAATCGGGGATATCATCAATAGCGACCTCGACACGGATTCCGATGTCGATTGGATCAGAATTGATCTGATTGAAGGACAAGAAATTCAAATCGAAATGACAGGGATCACGTTGGTTGATCCCTATCTCACCCTCTTTGACTCTGAGGGAAACAGCGTTGCGATCGATGATGATGGTGGCCCGGGCCGAAATTCTAGCCTGTACTTCACCGCCCCCGAAGATGGCACCTACTACATTGAAGCGGGCTCTTGGTATCGCACCTTTGATGGCGGGCAGGACACGGGCACCTATACGCTCAGCGTGATCGAAAACACGCCGCCCTATTCGGCGCCACACGAAACCGCGCCCGACCTCCCTGCCCCGCTCAGCGCCATCAACTGGGGCACACAACTCAGCGACCCTGAAGTCACCGTGTTTTTTGCACCTTCCGGCTATGCCGCCGATGGCATCACGTCCGAAGGCTTCAACGCCTATGAACGCGCCCAGTTTCAAGCCGCCTTTGACATGATTTCCGCG
>NZ_JBDWVM010000355.1:0-4981 GCF_039984035.1 Planktotalea sp.
ATTGTGCGTCTAAAGCGGCTGTAGATGGCGTGACCAAAGCGCTTGGCTGTGAGCTAGGCCCAACAGGCATCACTGTAAACGCAATCGCGCCTACGGTTTTCCGCTCGCCTTTGACTGCTTGGATGTTTGAAGACACGGACAAAGCCAAAGCCGTTCGCGAAGGTTTCTTGGCGCGTGTTCCTAAGGGTCGTTTAGGTGAACCTGAAGACTTGGCAGGACCTTTGCTCTTCTTGTCCTCAAGTGCGTCTGATTTTTATACGGGGCATATTCTTTATGCCGATGGCGGATATACGGCGGGCTGATCGATGCGTAAGAATTGTCAAACCGCCGTTGTTGGCGCGGGTCTCATGGGGCATGGCATTGCCCTGACCCTTGCCGCTGCGGGCCAATATGTGCGTATCACCGATCCGTTCGAAGCGGCCCGTGCAAGCGTGGCTGGGCGTATCGCCGACAGCCTTAAAACGCTGGGGTATGAGCCCGAAAAAATTGTCAAGATTTTGAAGAAGATCGAGATCACCAGCACGATTGAATCGGCCGTGAACGAGGCGGAGTTCGTCTTTGAAGCTGCGCCAGAAAAGCTTGATCTGAAGCGTGAAATTTTCGCTGAAATCGAGGCGCATGCACCAGAACACTGCATTTTGGCGTCCAACACATCTGTAATGCCGATCACAGAAATCATGAGCGAATTGCGCCTGAAGTCCCGCGCGGTTGGCACCCATTGGTGGAACCCGCCGCACATGATCCCTTTGGTTGAGGTGGTCAGCACGGAATGGACTGATGATAGCGTCGCGGATGCGATGATGGACCTGTTGCAAGATGCGGGCAAAACACCTGTACGCGTCAAAAAGGACGTTCCAGGGTTCATCGGCAACCGCTTGCAGCACGCGCTCTGGCGCGAGGCGATCAGCTTGGTCGAGAACGACATCTGCGATGCAGAAGCCGTTGATACAGTGATCAAAGCCAGCTTTGGACGCCGCTTGGCGGTCCTCGGCCCACTGGAAAATGCGGATCTCGTAGGCACTGATCTGAGCCTCGATATCCACGAGAATGTTCTGTTCGATCTCGAAAGCCGGAAAGGGCCGTCGCCCTATCTTGAGCAGCTCGTCAAAGACGGGCGGCTTGGGATGAAAACCGGCAAAGGATTTCGCGAATGGACTGAAGATGAAGCCGATCAGCTGCGCGCGCGCGTGGCACGGCATCTAACGCGTCTTGAAGACATACTAAACGATTGACGCAAAACTCGTCTGGCTCGGGAGGTCAGACACAGGGAGGAAAAGATGAAAACTAAAACGAACACTTATTCACGTCGTCGCTTTATGGCGGGCAGCGCAATGGCGCTGGCAACACCAGCGATTTTGTCCAGCTCTCGCGCATATGCGGCCAACCCAGTAATTAAAGTGGGGCACGTTAGCCCACGCACCGGTCCTTTGGCAGGTTTCGCTGAGGCCGATGATTATGTTCTCAAGTCAGTGAGCCAAGCGCTCTCTGCTGGTTTGGAAAACAACGGGAAAGCTTACTCCGTTGAAATCATTTCTAAAGACAGCCAATCCAACCCGAACCGCGCAGCTGAGGTTGCTGCGGATTTGATCCTTGGCGATGAGGTTGATCTGATCGTTGCGGCCTCTACGCCAGACACAGTGAACCCTGTGTCTGATCAGGCTGAAATCAACGAAGTGCCGTGCATCACAACAGATTGCCCATGGCAGCCATATTTCTTTGGCCGCAATGGTGTTCCGGGTGAAGGGTTTGAAAACACCTACCACTTCTTCTGGGGTCTGGAAGATGTGATCGGTTCTTTCCTTGATATGTGGGGCCAAAGCGGTGTCGCAAAGAAGGTCGGTGGATTGTTCCCGAACGACGCCGATGGCAACGCTTGGGGGGATGCAGAACTTGGTCTGCCAAAACCATTGGCTGCCGCGGGATATGATCTGGTTGATCCGGGTCGCTATCAACCCCTTTCGGATGATTTCAGCAACCAAATCGCAGCCTTCAAAGCGGCTGGCGTTGAGATCGTTACAGGCAATATGATCCCACCAGATTTCGCAACATTCTGGGCACAATCTGCGCAGCAGGGCTTTGCGCCGAAGGTTGTGACAATCGGTAAAGCATTGTTGTTCCCATCCGTGATTGAAGCCTTGGGCGAGCGCGGCGATGGTCTGTCGTCTGAAGTTTGGTGGTCACCGAACCATCCGTTCAGTTCTTCTTTGACGGGCGCGAGCTCTAAAGAATTGGCAGATGGCTATACCGCGGATTCAGGTCGCCCATGGACACAGCCAATTGGCTTTAAGCATGCGTTGTTTGAAGTGGTGGCTGATGTGATCAAACGTGCGGAAGATCTTGAAGATCCAGCCGCGATTGTTTCAGCGATTGCGTCAACCAACCTGAATACGATCACCGGTAACGTGAACTGGGCGAACGGCCCAATCAACAACGTCACCAAGACACCGCTGGTTGCTGGTCAATGGCAGCGTGACGGTGACACACTTGATCTGAAGATCGTTGCGAATTCTTCAGCGCCTGAGATCCCGCTTACGGGTGAGTTAAAGCTACTTTCGTAAGTAGAAAACTATGGCGGTGCATGATGTCGTGCGCCGCCATTTTCATGAATAAATGCGAGGAAATATGACCGCGTTTTTACAACTAGATCAGGTGTCAAAATCCTTTGGCGCAGTGACTGTTGCGGATGAACTCAGCTTTAGCGTCGAGCAAGGTCAGGCGCTTGGCGTGATCGGCCCCAACGGCGCTGGTAAAACGTCGATGTTCAACCTGATTACAGGCACGTTGTCCCCAAATTCGGGGCGGGTCACCTTTGATGGCCGCGATGTCACCGGCCACAGCGCGACCAAGCGATGCCGTGCGGGCATGGCGCGCAGTTTTCAGGTGCCACAGCCGTTTTCTGGCATGACCGTTTTTGAGAATGCGATGATCGCCGCCACGCAAGCAGGAGGCATGCAAGGCGCTGAGGCCGAAGCATTCTGTATTGAGGTCCTTGAGCAAACAGAACTTTTGGATCGCGCGAATACGCTTGCAGGTGGTTTGACCTTGCTCGGACGCAAGCGTTTGGAATTGACCCGTGCGCTCTGTGCCAAGCCAAAGTTGTTGATGCTTGACGAGATCGCGGGCGGTTTGACCGAAGCGGAATGCACCTCGCTCGTGCAAACCATCAAAGACATTCACGCACGCGGCGTCACGATCATCTGGATCGAGCACGTCGTGCACGCGCTTTTGGCTGTCGTGGACAAGCTAATGGTGATCGATTTCGGCAGCAAAATTGCCGAAGGCGAGCCACGCGCGATCATGGACAGTCCGGAAGTGAAGAAAATCTATTTGGGGATTGAAGCGGATGCCTGAACCCATTCTTAAACTCAACGGACTTGAAGCCTTTTACGGTGATTTCCAAGCGCTCTATGGGATCGATCTAGAGGTCACTGAGGGCGAAGTTTTGGCCATTATCGGCGCAAACGGCGCGGGCAAAACAACGCTGATGCGTTCTATTTCCGGCCTTACGCAGAACCAACCTTCCATGGTTCAATACCTTGGCAACGACATCGGCGCGTTGCGTGCGGATGAGGTCGCGGCGCGGGGAATTGCCTTGGTGCCAGAAGGGCGTCAGCTGTTCCCATCGCTGTCGGTTGAAGAAAATCTCATCATCGGTGGTCAGATTGGACGTAAGGGCCCTTGGTCGCTTGAGGCGGTTTATAAGCTCTTTCCCATCTTGCAGGAACGTCGCCACCAGCAATCCACGTCGCTTTCCGGTGGTCAGCAGCAGATGGTTGCGATTGGCCGCGCATTGATGGCGAACCCTGATTTGATCCTGTTTGATGAAATCAGTCTCGGCCTCGCGCCGATCATCATCAAGGACATCTACGACGCGCTTCCTGGGATTATTGGCGAAGGGATGAGCGCGCTCATCGTGGAGCAAGACATCACCAAAGCGCTGTCCGTCTCTCAACGTTTTTACTGTCTGCAAGAGGGGCGTGTTTCCCTTGAAGGCGCATCTGCAACTGTTGCCCGCGGAGATATTTCGCGCGCCTATTTCGGAGTAGAATAAATGGAATGGGTCAATGCAATTGTGCAAGGAACGCTGCTCGGGGGGCTTTACGCGCTCTTTGCTGCGGGGCTTTCACTGATCTTTGGCGTGATGCGCCTTGTGAACATAGCCCATGGGGATCTCATCGTTTTGGGCGCCTATCTTGGCCTATCCGTCACAACCATTCTGGGTCTGCATCCGCTGCTCGCCTTGATCGTCGTTGTGCCTGCGATGGCGGGGATCGGGTACGTCTTGCAACGCGGAATTTTGAACCAAACCTTGGGCAAGGATATCCTGCCACCGCTATTGGTGACGTTCGGCCTGTCGGTGATCATCCAAAACGCGCTTTTGGAAACATATTCCGCCGATCCGCAAAAGATGAATGCCGGTGCGCTTGAAACTGCGAGCGTGTCGCTTGGTGGCTTGTCCCTTGGGGTTCTGCCCGTCATGACATTCGCGATAGCTGTCGTTGTGATCGCACTGCTGCAATGGGTGTTCTATCGCACTGCGCTTGGCCGTGCCTTTCGCGCGACATCTGACAATCAGGAAATCGCGCAACTTATGGGCCTCAATCGACGCCATATCTTTGGTCTTGCGATGGCGCTGGCGCTTGCCGTGACCGCGATTGCAGGCATCATGCTCGGTATTCGGACCAGCTTTGATCCTTCTATCGGTGGTGGTCGTCTTATCTTTGGCTTTGAAGCTGTGATCATCGGCGGTCTTGGTAACCTTTGGGGCACCTTGGCGGGCGGCGTGATTTTGGGCGTGGCCCAAACCATCGGCGCCAAGATTGATCCCGGTTGGCAGCTCCTTGCGGGGCATCTCACCTTCCTTGTCATCCTTGCCATTAAGCCTAATGGCCTATTCCCGAGGATCAACGAATGACACCTTCTCAGTACCATGTCACACGGACCTCTCCGGTCACGAAATATGCCACCATTCTTGGCCTGA
>NZ_JBDWVM010000356.1:0-10240 GCF_039984035.1 Planktotalea sp.
CAAGGGCGGTGCAAACGTGCGCCTTGAAGAGAGCGGCGAGCAAACAATCTTGCACTATGATGTTGAGGCCAAGGTTGGCGGTAAACTCGCCCAGCTCGGCAGCCGCATCATCGACGGTTTTGCCAAGAAAATGGCGGATCAATTCTTTACCTCGTTCCAAGAAGCCGTCGGTGCGCCAGTTGACGGCGAAGACGAGGGCGACGAGAAAAAGGGATGGTTCAACAAGTTGCGTGGGACCTAACAAAGCCTATTTTGCAACTGCTGCGCCAAAGCTTTGTGCTAGCTCGTTTCTTCAACGAGCACTGCTTCCAATATATCACCGGGCTGGCACTCTAACACGGCGCATATCTTGGCCAAGGTTTCGAACCGTACGCCTTTGACCTTGCCTGATTTCAATAGGCTGACGTTTTGTTCCGTGATGCCTACCGCCTGCGCTAGGTCGCGAGACTTCATCTTGCGCAGCGCAAGAATAACATCAAGCCGGACCACAATTTCTACATCGTTCATATGAAGGCTCGATTTTCGTCTTCCAGATCAGAGGCTTCCCGCATTGCCCATCCGATAACAACAATCAACCCGCCTGCCACAGCAAAGAAGATCATTTCGTTATCGATATTCACGGACAAAAGCCGTTCGCCAGCAGGGTTTGCCATGCTCAAAAGGACGGACAAAACGGGCTGTAAAAAGAAAGGTGCGAGAGAGAGGGCCAGAAACCCTTGTCCGATGCGTTGGATAAGAACCGCGCAGTTTTCGGTGAGCACATCACCCTTGCGATAAGATCGAAACAAGTTGCGCATCGCGTTGAGCGTGAAAAGCGAAATGATCATCGGGATCAAAAGCAAACCAAGTGCCGTGTACAATTGCAGAGATGTCGCCGCCGGCGAGACGGTCAGATGTTCCAACCTGATGTCCAAGGCTGCTGGTGTAATCGGGCCAGCGAAAAGGCTGATGGCTGTCACGATTGGTATGGCAATGAGACTGACCGAAGTAACCCACTCAAGGATGTGGGACCATTTTTTGACTCGAACAAACCTGTGCATATTTAATCCTTTCATTCTAAAACTTATTGTAAAACAGTAAATTTTAGTTGTCAAAGGAGATTCTAATGCGCCTACCCCTCTTGTCCGTCCTGTTGTTGTCCGCTTGTACAAGTCTCGTTCCGAGCTCGGCGATACTACTAAATCAAGTCTCTCCCTATGAGGCTGATCCAGCAGGGTTTGCTGTTTCGTTGATCTTGCCCGAAGGTCTTGAGATTACAGAGGGGTCTGCGCAGTTGACCTTTTCAGCGCGCAATACAGAAACGGATGAAATCCTTGAAACGCCGTTGATTCTGGAACGGCTGAAAATTGAAGGAGCAATCTTTCATATCGCGCCGAAGGATTTGGCCGCATTGCGCGAAACGCAATCCACCGCACGTGAGTGGAAGGCTGTGGACGAGGATGCAGTGAAAGGTTCGCTCGCTGTTACGATTGAGCCGTGCAAGTTGGGCGATGGGCCTGCCACGGATGCTGTTGCAAGCGTTGCGATCCGCATGTCTGAAGACGGTGCTTTTCTGCCCCTTATCAATAACGGACCGATCTCTGCGATCATCAGGCAAGACGCGCTGCCTGAAATGAAACCCTGCACGCCTGAAAAGTAAACGCAATTATTTCTCTTGACGTAATACCATTTGGTATCGCATATAAGTGAAACCAAATGGTATTACATGAGGGCATCATGATCCAATCAGAACAGCAAGGCTTTCGCGCTTTGGCCGATCCAACGCGGCGCGGCATTCTTCATTTGCTCGCCGAGCAAGACCTGACCATCGCCGAAGTTGCTGACAACTTCCAAATGACCCGCGCGGCGGTGAAAAAACATCTGACCATTTTGCAAGAAGGTGACCTCATCACCACCCGCACGGACGGACGATCGCGCGTGAACGCGCTGAATCCCGATGGGCTAAAGCGCGTGCATGACTGGTTCAGCTTCTTTGATGCGTTCTGGGATGATCGTTTGGCCGCTTTGAAAACCGAAATTGAAAAGGACAAAACATGAGCGACACAACTTTGCACAAATCCATTTATCTTAAAGCGACGCCTGAACAGGTTTGGGAATATCTGACCGACCCCGAAAAGCTCGCAACGTGGTTTCACAAGCCGAAAGCACCCCTCACCATGGGGAGTTATGCAATGTTTGGTGTAGAAAGCGGTGACAAGTTGATGTGGGGCGACGTCCTGGTTTCTGAGCCATACACACGCCTTGAATATACATTCACGATCAAACCGATGGGCGAGGCTACGAGTACTGTGAAATGGGCGCTCGATGCAGTCGCTGGTGGCACACGTTTGTCTTTGGTGCACGAAGGATTGCCGCAAGGCGAAGGGGCGTTCGGTCTGACCCTTGCGCTGGATAAAGGCTGGGATGAGCATATGGGCCGTTTGCGGGCAGATCTGCACGACGCATAGGATAATTTGTTGTCAGGGCCGGTGTACGGCCCCGACAACTCCCTCCCCAGAAATTGGGAGACTGTAAGCGATCTGTTAAAGAGTTCTGCGATACCTATCCGCAACTAATGCTAAACGCAGGATAGGATAAGCAAATGGGCGCGTTGAAGATTGAGAAACCTGCGAGAGCCTCAACGCTCGCCAAAGCGCGCGCAATGCATCAGCGCGATCCTTATGATGTAGGTAAAACACTGATCCTCTCCGATCTTCTCGAGGCGAAAGGTTTCGCAAAAAAGGCGACGGATCTCTGGCTGGCTTTGCTCGAACATGATCCCGAATGTAATAGCGCGCGCCTCAATCTAGCGACGCTGCTTTTTCGTCACCGCGAATTTCACGCTGCTTATGCGCACTTCGTGCGGATTGATCGTTCAAGCGGATTTGCAGCGCAGGCCCACAACGGCGCAGGGGCTTGCTGCTTTGAACTCAAGAGTTTTGATCTTGCCATTGGGCACTATTCTGAAGCGATTAAGCTCAACAATCGCGGAGCTTCTACATATGAGAATCTTGCTTTTGCACTGGTCGCGATTGAAAAGTTCACCGAAGCGGCAGAGTGTTTCAACTTGGCCTACACTGTGTCGGGTCGAGATAGTTCTATCTTAAGCGCCGGCGCTGACCTCCTGCTCAAAAACAACGCAGTTGAAGATGCAATCGCGCTCTATCGTGAATATCTCGCATTGGTCCCTGACAATGCGCAAGCGTTTAGCAATCTCGGCGCTGCCTATCGTGCCAATGGCCAGTTTGAGGCAGCTGAACAGACCTTTGTACAAGCTGTGAAACTTGATCAAACGAACCCTGTGTTCCTCTATAATCTATCAACGATTACCAAGTCGCCTGCCTTGCAAAAGCTTACAAGCGGCGTGACCTATCAAGACGAAAGCGCACATCAACGCGCTTGCTATCATTTCGCAATGGCCAAGGATTTTGATCTGCTTGAGGAGTATGAAACGGCCTTTCATCACTTCGAGAAGGGCAATGATGCGCTTCATTCAACCGCGCCATCGAATGGGGTGATCAATCCCCTCAACCTTGATTTAGGGCAAACACAAGAGACTGTTGCGGATTGCCCTACCCCCATTTTCATTGTTGGCATGCCGCGCTCTGGAACCACTTTGGTCGAACGTCTTTTGTCTTCCCATAGTCTGATCGCCGCTGGTGGTGAGCGCAATTGGCTCCAAGCCGCGTTGCAACATGCGCTTGTTGATCAAGACGGATTACCCGATGCACGCGCGTTCGATATTGCAAAGCGATACAGCGCTAATATTCCAAAATCTCTTAAAGAGACGCCTTATTTCACCGACAAAATGCCCCTCAATTTTCGATATGTGAAGGAGGCAGCGCTAGCCTTTCCGACGGCGAAATTTGTGCATGTGCACCGTGATCCAAGGGCTGTCGCATGGTCGAACTATCGAACCTATTTTACTATTGGCGGCGCTGACTTGAGCTACTCTACAAATCGCAAGAGTATCGCCGAGTTTATGCAAAACTATCGCCAAGAGGTTGCGTCTTGGAATTGCCTTCCAGAAGGACGCATCGTTCATTTGGACTACGAAATGCTCGTGTTAGAGCCTGAAAAAGAAACCGCGCAATTGATCGCAGCGTTGGGGTTGCCTGAAAAAGAAGCTTCTACAAAAGAGCAGCGCGTACCGGTTCCCATCCGCACAGCTTCCGCCCAGCAGGCGCGTCGCGCAGTTTATAAAGACAGCAGTCTGAGTTGGAAGAACTACCAAAGCTTCGCGGCGGACTGGTTCGAGAATATTAGCGATTTACGCAGATATGGAAATCATCACGTGCCAATCAAAATGCCAAAACCATCAGCACTAAAAGCGTGAAACTTATACCCCAAGTTCCGGCAAAGGCGGTTTTTATCAATTGAAGGTGGCGTACGCGATTGCCAAAGATCAATGCAATTGCAATGCCAATACCGATAAAGATCGAGCAAAAAATCGCTACAATTCGAAACGGCACAAGTGCGCTTGAAAGATCGAAAAATAGTGACCTCCAAGAAAATTTAATGATGATCATGCCTATGAGAAACAAGACGATCGCAACCAAAGGGCCTTTCCAACGCGGCGCGTCTAACTGCAAATACAAGGCATTTGAGACGACAAGGGCGGCATATAAAGTACTGACAAAAATCAATAGCAAATGAGAAGGCTTTCAATTGGCGAATGTCTGCGATTGCCTATCAGCCCAAACAATTTTTGGAAACAAGACTAGACTATTGATCTGCCGTTTGAGCGATTTCAACCGTTCCAGCGTTGCGATACCAACGCGCAATCTTGGCGCGTTCTTCGTTAGAAATATCCGTCACATTCGCCGGCGGCATGGCATGTGACACGCCCGCTTGCAGATAAATTTCTCGCGCTGTGCGGGTGATGTCGTAGCGGGTTTCTAAAAACACACCTTTGGGGGCCCAACGAATGCCCTCCCAGCTCGGCTCGCGACCATGACACATGGAGCAGCGGCCAAGCACGATGTTCTCGACCTCCTCATAGCCCGCGGAAGCGACCAGCATTTCCTGATGCGGCGACAAGGTTTGGTTTTGCGCTACGTCGTAGTCTTGATCCCAGGTGTTGGCGGTCGAAAGCCAAGCGATAATGATCATCAAAATCACAGTGACGAGCCAAGTCCACATCGGCCCCTTCCCTGTCGCATGCATCGTGTTGAAATAGTGCCGGATCGTAACCCCTGTGAGGAAAATCAAAGCTGTGATGAGCCACGCATATTCCGTGCCGAAGGCCAACGGATAGTGGTTCGATAACATCAAGAAGATGACCGGCAAGGTCAGGTAATTGTTATGTGTGCTGCGCAGTTTGGCGATCTTGCCGTATTTTGCATCGGGTGTGCGCCCTGCCTTCAGGTCGGCGACGACGATGCGTTGGTTCGGCATAATGATGAAAAACACATTCGCCGTCATGATGGTCGCGGTGAAAGCACCCAGATGCAACAGCGCCGCGCGCCCGGTGAAGGTTTGGTTGTAGCCATAGGACATGACCACCAAGATCACGAACAAGAGCACCATCAAGAACGTCGGTGTCTCGCCCAGTTTGGATTTGCACATGGCGTCATAGGCGAGCCACCCGATGGTCAGCGAACCTGCAGAAATCGCAATCGCCCCCCATGTGGACAGCGCGGCCTTAGCGGGATCAATGAGATATAGCTCAGCGCCGGCCCAATAAACGATCATCAACAAAGCTGCGCCAGAGACCCACGTGATATAGCTCTGCCATTTATGCCAGATCAAATGTTCGGGCATGTTTTCAGGCGCGACCAGATACTTCTGGATGTGATAGAACCCACCCCCATGCACCTGCCATTCTTCACCAAAGGCCCCCTCTGGCATGTTGGGTGCTTTGCGCAGACCAAGATCGAGCGCGATGAAGAAAAAAGATGCACCAATCCACGCCATTGCTGTAACAACGTGCAGCCAGCGGACAACAAATGCGATCCAATCCCAGAGTATTGCTAGATCATACATCAAAGGTTCCTTTGTTCATACCGTCAGCCTATCCACTCATTGATTTTACCGCTATAATTGTCATTCCACAAAGAGTGTCAAAAATAGACTAAAAATGTCCTATCTCGATAACATTCGCACCTTTGTGCGCATCTATGAACTTGGCTCTATGTCTGCTGCTGCCCGGGATCAACGAATTTCGCCCGCAGTGACCTCTGCGCGCATTTCTCAGCTTGAGGCGCATTTGGGCGTGAGGCTCTTTCAGCGCACCACACGGTCGCTCACCCCGACAGAGCAAGGGCGTCTCTTTTACACCGGTGCATGTACTGTTTTGGAGGCTGTCGAAGCCGCCGAAGCAGAGGTCGGCGATGCGACAGATAATCCGCGCGGCACGCTTCATGCGGCGGCACCTTTGGGGATTGGCCGCCGTTTGATTGCGCCTTATGTGCCAGAATTTGCGGAGAACTACCCATTGGTTGACGTGCGTCTGCGCATGACAGATCGCAAGGTTGATTTGACTGCTGAAGGGCTCGACATTGCATTCTTTCTGGGCCGTCCCGCGGATTCAAACATGCGTATTCGCAAGATCGCGGATTGTGAGCGTATCCTATGCGCGAGTCCCGCGTATATTGCCGAACACGGGCATCCGAAAACGGGACATGAGATTGATCGAGGCCAGCATAATTGTCTGAACCTTCGCTTTCCCGGTGCGACGGAATTTCAATGGGAGTTGAACACAGAAACTGGAGCGCGCAAGTTTGATGTGCAAGGCCGGTTTGAATGTGACGATAGCGATGTTCTCACGGATTGGGCACTACAGGGTGCAGGTATCGCGATGCGCCCTGTTTTCGAAATCGCGGCGCATCTTGCGTCAGGCGCATTGGTGCAAGTGGTCGAAGACACGCCGCCCCTGCCCGTTCAGATGGCTTGCCTTTACACCCATCGCCGTCACCAAGACCCCAAAGCGCGTCTGTTTATGGAGTTCATGATCGAACGCATGCGGCAGGCGATAACAACAGCCTAATTATTTTGTAGTAAAAAGCCGCCATCCAAAAAAACCTGCGGTCAAAGCGGTAACGACAGTGAGGCCGAGCCAAATACCGCCTGATTGTTGCAGATACACAGTGCCCGTTTCCGCGTCAAAACATCGCCCAATTTCGTTAAAACACCGCCGCCATACGTAGTGGGTATTGTAGTAAATATAGGCGCAAAAACCGCTCGCAAAGAGCATGAAACACAAGGCGCATTTAAGGGCGATGTGTCTCATTTAGGGCAAGCCGCAGACTACGACACTTGGCATTTTGAATTTACCTCTCTGTGCGATCAGGCTCAGATTAGGATCGCTTGTACCCAAGGGCAAATCGAATTCACTCGGTCACAGATTGATGTTTGGAATACTCGTCCATCAGAGCGTGCAGGACATCAACCGACTTTGGAAATTTGGAAAAGCTGTGAACCGCAGGTACGTACACCCATGGTAGTTTTTCATCGGTCATCACTTCAACAAATGGTTCAAGCGATGCTCCATTTTCTAGAATAGACGTACGGACATTAACGCGGTCCGGTGCTCCGCTGAGCTCGGAATAGACGAAAACTTTGCACGCGGCGCAGAAAAAATGCGCACGACCTTCTGATCTTAACCCACCGATCTCTACAGCGCCGCTGCAGCTAAAGTTCTGTTTCGGGAACATCGCTGTTAACGTAAAAGCCCCTGCGCTAAATTTCTGACAGCCATCGCAATGGCAGGCGAGCGTTAACAGCGGTGTGCTTGTCAGGCGAACTTGAACCGCGCCACATAGGCATGCGCCTTTATAACGGTATTGAGAGGCCATTGATAAATTCCTTTTGTGAATGGTGCAGTTGAACTGGGATTAGGTCCTTAGAAATGGCCAAAGCAAACTCTGGCCATTCTACGCCCATGGGGAAACTAAAGTGATCCTGAGACGTCTAAACCATCGATGTTTCTTGAAACGGCTTTTAGCTCGAAAACAAGGATCGGGGGGCGAGGATCAAAGTAGTTATGATCGCGCGGCACATAAAGCTGGGCATCACTGACGGCGACATCTGAAAAGGGAATAGTCCCTTCCATACCCAAAACTGTCACGAGACGGCCGCTGTTTGCATCAGCGACGACAACAATAGGGTAATCTTGCGCAGACATGTAAATCAAGCCGTTATTGTAAGCGATGCCCGACCACCGAAGCATTTGGGGGTTTTGACCCGGCTTGGCAAAGGCGTCAAAATCCAAATCAAATGACCGTACTTCGCCAGTCGATCGCACCAAGGCTGTGATCTTTGCGGTGCCATCCGTGGTGAAAAAGAACTTGTCGGGCCCACTAGACAGCCCCGAATATTCAAGCTCAGCGATTTGCGATGGCAAATGCAGGTTTTCCAAACGTTCGAACCGTTCGCTGACACGCAACATTGACCCGAATTCGCCGACGAGACCAAAGGCCAAACCGGTCCATGTGATCGCCTCGAGCCGCCCCTGGCGGATCAACAAGGGGGTAAACGGAAATACGTTGCCACCGCGCGTTTGCCCCGTTTCATCGATCACAAAGACTTCGGATTGATCTGTGGACAGGAACAATTTGTCGTCTTTGCGGAAGAGGCCAGAGATCTGTTCGATATGTTTCGGCACCGGAATTTCCGATGGATTTTTCAATGTTTGGGGAACGATGACAGGCGCATCGAGATAGGTCATTTCCTGTCTATCCGGCGCGCCAATATCCGCCAAAACATCGAACACAATGAATGCGCCAAAGCGGGTGAACAACAACGCCAAGCAAATCAGTAGGGTGAGTACGCAAATGAACAACGTTGCAAACGTTCTTCGAGATTGGGATCGATCTGTCATGAAAGTCTCCTTTTTGTATCGTGACACGATCCATCTGGAAAATTTCATCTAACCTCGCATCGGGCATTTCACACAAACTCCACTCCATCGGGCGGATGACCTATGACCTTTGGAGCTTTGCGCGATAGGCTCAGGGCAAAAGAGGACGCTTATGACTTACACGACCGAACGTTTGGCAATGTTGGTTTTTCTCGCGGTTTTGCTGATTGCGACCATTATGGACATTTGGCAGGACATCTCGGCCGGCGATGCGGTCCAGCAGATCGTTTTGGACATTGTTGTCGTCTCTGCAATCGCCGCGCTGGGTGTCTATATTTTCTTATTGGAGCCGCTCAAAGTGCGCCGTGAAAATATGCGTTTGGCGAATGATGTGGAAGAGCAGCAGATTGCACTCGGTCGCGCGTCAAACATTGCGCGCAAACATCTTGATGGGCTTGGGATCTACATCAAAGCACAATTTGAGAGTTGGGGACTAACAGCAGCAGAACAAGAGGTCGCGCTGCTGTTGTTAAAAGGGCTGTCGATGAAAGAAATTTCAAAGCTCAGAGACGTCTCCGAACGGACCATCCGGCAGCAAGCGACCACAGTTTACAGCAAATCGAACCTCACTGGCCGCGCGCATCTTTCTGCCTTTTTTCTAGAAGATTTGTTATTGCCAAGCTGAAGCCATTGATGTTGTCACGATCTGCTCGCCCGTGCGGCAAGGACAGCACCCAAGGTGATCAAGACGCTCGCAGCGAGCAAAATCGAGGTTGGCTCGGCGATCCCTGCGAGCACTAAAGCGAACGTCGACAATAAAGGCGCAGCATATGAAGCGACCCCAAGCAGCTGAATGTCGCCGCGTTTTACCCCGACGTCCCAGACGAAGAACGCCAGTCCAACCGGACCAATGCCAAGGCCAAGCACAGCAAACCATGCGTTTGAATCGGTCGGCCAAATTGTGGTTTCTAGCGCAAGGTGCGCGATGCCCGACAAAACCGCGGTCGCGAGGCAGAAAACCGCGACGCTCGATGTAGGTGTGTCGCCCAACCGCCGCGAAAGCACCGAGTAGCTTGCCCATGTGACTGCGCACAAAAGCGCCAATGCATACCCTAGCCCTGCGCCCGCCTCAAATCGGGTTCCACCATCGCTCACAATGAGCGCGGCGCCAGAAAATCCAACGAGGCCCCCGACTATATGTCCCAACTTCAAACGCTCACCGGGCAACAGCCCCGACATCAAAACGATAAGCAAGGGCCAGAGGTAGGCGATCAATCCAGCTTGTGCCGGCGGCGCGTGGCGTAGCGCAGAAAAATAGAAGAAGTGATAGCCAAACAGGCCCGCGGTTCCAAAGGCATAAATCTTCCAACTGACTTTTCTGAGCGCGCCGAGCTCGCCCGTTACAATCACCCAAATCAGGCCCAAAGCTCCACCGACTGCAAAAGACATAGACGTCAGCTG
>NZ_JBDWVM010000357.1:0-7460 GCF_039984035.1 Planktotalea sp.
CACCCAGCATCAGACGACCCTTATCGCCCCCGCCCATACGCCGCGCTTGGCCACCTGCAAGGATCACGCCAATAGGTTGTTTCATGTGCTGGCCTTTCGCGCAGATTTCTTCGGCTCGTCCTTAACCCGCGACAGATCAGCATCCCAGACAATACGGTCCGCCCCTGCCAAACATTGGAACCGCGTCCCCCGCAGTCGACCGATCAAGGTCAGCCCAACTTGCTGTGCAATCTCAACGCCCCAAGCGGTAAAACCAGAACGCGACGCCAACACAGGGATGCCCATATGCGCGCATTTGATCACCATCTCTGACGTCAAACGCCCTGTTGTATAAAGGATTTTATCCTCAGGCGCGGCATCGTTCTGCATCATCCATCCAGCGATCTTATCCACCGCATTATGCCGCCCCACATCTTCCATATAGACCAGCGGTTGATCCGCACGGCACAAAACCGTGCCATGGATAGCCCCCGCGCTCAGATACAGCGACGGCGTCGTGTTGATCTCAGCCGCCAGCGCATAAAGCCAACTGGTGCGCAGCTCCGCCTCTGGCAAACGAAGCCCCTCGAGCCCCTCCATCATATCGCCGAAAACAGTGCCGACAGCGCAGCCAGAGGTACGCGTCTTCTTCTTCAGTTTCTCTTCGTGATTGGTCGGCTGATCTGTGCGCACAACAACGATGTCCAGATCATCATCATAATCAACGCGCGTTACAGCCCCTGCACCCTCAAGCATCCCTTGATTGCGCAGAAAGCCCAGCGCCAGATATTCAGGATAATCGCCAATGGTCATCGCCGTCACGATCTCCTGCGAATTGAGGTAGATCGTCAGGGGCCGCTCCTCGACCACATTTTGCTCAATCGCAGCGCCATTTTGATCAACCCCCACAATACTGCGGGTCAACCCTGCGCGCGCCATATCAGGGGCTATGATATATCCTGTCACCTAGTATCTCTTTCCTTCAACGCGCTCGCGATTGCAAAGCAACATCTCTCACGATAGCTCTTTCGTTAAGCACAATGTAAGGGCAGCTCATGGCATCCTCCAGCGTCAAATCAGCCTTCAAAGACGGCGTTCGCGACGGCGCGCCCTTTATTTTGGTCCTCGTCCCCTTTGCGACCTTGTTTGGCGTGCTCGCAACAGAGGCAGGATTGAATGTCTTTGAAACTGTCGCCTTCTCTGTCGTGGTCATCGCAGGCGCGGCCCAATTCACTGCGCTGCAACTGATGAACGAAAACGCGCCAACATTCGTCGTGCTCGCCTCCGCCCTCGCTGTAAACCTGCGCATGGCAATGTATTCGGCCTCGCTCACCCCGCACCTCGGCGCAGCCCCCCTCTGGCAACGTGCTATCGCCGCCTACTTCACAGTCGATCAAAGTTACGCCGTTTCCATCACTAAGTTCGAAGCCGAACCAGCCATGACGGTTCACCAAAAGATGGCCTATTTCGCTGGCGTCGTCACACCCGTTTGCCCGCTCTGGTGGATCTTCACCGCCGTCGGCGCGCTCATCGGCGAAGCAATCCCAGCCTCCTTCGCCCTCGATTTCGCGGTTCCAATCACCTTCCTCGCGATCATCGCGCCCGCCCTGCGCACCCGCGCCCATATCAGCGCGGCGCTCACCGCCGCGGCCCTATCGCTGCTTCTGGTCAACATCCCTTATAACCTCGGCATCCTACTCGCTGGGATCGGGGGCATGATGGTCGGCGCGCGTATCGAAAAAAGCACCGAAGCCAAAGCAGAGGCCACATCATGATCGATCGCACAGAACTCTGGATCGTCATCATCGGCCTCGGCATCGGCAGCTTCGCCCTACGCTTCGCTTTCACCGGCCTCGTCGGGGATCGCCAGCTCCCCCCATGGCTGCTCCGCCACCTGCGCTACACCGCCGTCGGCATCCTACCAGCGCTCATCGCCCCCGCAGTCCTTTGGCCCGCCGCCACAAACGGCGAATATGACATTCCACGCCTCACAGCCGCAGCCGTCACACTCGCACTCGGCATCTTCGTGAAAAACGTCGTCGGCTCCATCATCAGCGGCGTCGCAACGCTCTACCTGATGCAATTCCTGCTTAACTAAGCATTAAGGTTAACGCCCCGCTTCATCTTTCCAGATAAACTTCGGGGGCTTGGGGGCTGGCCCCCAAGCAGGTGCTAGGCCACCAAGGTCTCAGCTTTCTTCAGATCAACGGACACAAGCTGGCTCACACCCTGCTCCGCCATCGTCACACCGAACAAACGATCCATCCGCGCCATCGTCACCGCGTGGTGCGTGATGATCAAAAACCGCGTATCCGTGCGGCGGCACATCTCATCCAAAAGATCACAGAACCGCGTCACGTTCGCATCATCCAAAGGCGCATCAACCTCATCGAGCACACAGATCGGTGCTGGATTGGCCAAGAAGACCGCGAAAATCAACGCCATCGCCGTCAACGTCTGCTCCCCACCTGACAACAGCGACAAGGTCGACAACTTCTTACCGGGCGGCTGACACATAATCTCCAAACCCGCCTCAAGCGGATCATCGGATTCAACCAGCACCAAATTTGCCTCACCGCCGCCAAACAAATGCGTAAACAAGAGCGAAAAGTTGCTGTTCACCTGCTCAAACGCCGTCAAAAGACGCTCGCGCCCCTCTTTGTTCAGGCTCGCAATGCCGCCGCGCAACGTCTTGATCGCTTCTTCGAGATCGGCCTTCTCACCGACCAGCGTATCATGCTCGACCTGCACTTCCTTGGCATCTTCTTCCGCGCGCAAGTTTACCGCGCCCAGCGCATCGCGCTGCCGTTTCAAACGATTCACATCCGCTTCAACCGCGCCAGACTCTGGCATCTTGTCGACGTCGACATCCAAACGCTCAAGCAACGTCTCAGGCGTCGTTTCCATCTCTTCGGTGATCCGTTCCGCCGCAGCAGCAACCGTCTCCTTCGCAGCATCGCTCAACGCCTCAGAGCGCGCCCGTGCCTCGCGCGCTTCGGACGCCACACGCTCCGCATCGCGCTCCGCCTGCTCCGCCACACGCGACGCGCTTTCGCCCTCCGCCAAAGCATCGCTTGCGGTGTTGCGGCGCTCTTCGGCCTCGCCAATCGCGTCTGTCAATTCTTCGCGCTTGGCCGCAATCTCTTCTGGTGCCGCGCTTGCATCCCCAAGATCAATCTCGGACGCGTCCTTGCGCTCACCCAACTCGGCAATCCGCTTTTCAGCCGTTTCCAAACGGTGCCGCCAACCGCTGGTTTCTTTCATGACCTCTTGGGTGCGCTTCAACCGCGCATCGCCTTCGCGGCGGATTTCATCATGGCTGGAGCGGCGCGACATCATCGTGATCCGCGACGCTTCAACGGTCATCTTAATGTCTTCAACCGCGCCGCGCTCTGCTTCCAGATCGCCCAGTTCCGCCACAGCCTGCTCAGCTTCCTGAACCTGCTTGCGCGCCGCCATCGCATCCTCTTCATGACGCGTCACGGCCAAACCAAGGCTCTCTAACTTGCCCTCGGCTAAATTGCGATCCGCCTCGGCGCGGCTCAACGCGCGCGCCGCATCATTCACCAAACGATCCGCATCCTTGCGATCTTCACGCGCTTCGCGATCCGCGCGCGTCACATCCGCAAGCCGCGCGGTCAAAGCCTCATGCGCCCGCTGCGCCGCCTCAAGCCGCGACGTCGCGCGCTCGTTTTCCTGCTTCAGAACCTCCAAGCGGTTCAACTGTTCAAGCCGCAAAGCCGCCGCCGATGGCGCATCTTCCGCCCACGCGCGATAACCGTCCCAGCGCCACAAATCGCCCTCTAGCGACACCAACCGCTGGCCCGGTTTCAACGCGCCTTGCAAGCGTTGACCATCATCCGCATCCACCAAACCAATTTGGCTTGCGCGGCGCTCTAACACATCGGGCACCGACACATGGCGCGCTAAGGACGTCACACCATCGGGCAACGGCTGGCGATCACCGTAACTCGGCAACACACGCCAACCAGAGGGTCCATCGCTCTCAACTTCTGGAGCACGCAAATCATCGGCCAACGCCGCGCCCAGCGCTTTTTCAAAGCCCTGTTCGACCTGCAAGCGGTCCAAGATTTGACCCCCTTCAGCCGTATCGCGCTCCAGCAATTTCGCCAGTGCTGTGACCTCAGCGCGCAGCGCATTCGCCTCGCCCTCTGCCTCAGACCGCTCCGCACGTGAATCCGCTTCCAGCGCCTGTGTCTCGGCTCGCGCAGCCTCCGCCGCAGCAACCGCGGCTTCGGCGCGCTCAGCAACTTCGACAGCTTCCGCCTCGCGCCCCTCAGCCAGCTCCATTTCCATCTCGGCCTTGCCGAGCAATTCGCGGCTTTCTTCAACCGCTTCGCGCGCTTTGACAGCTTCCGTTACGCTGCGTTCAAACATTTTACGGCTATCCGTCAACACGCGATAGGCCGACTGATGTCGCGCCGCCAAACGCGCAACATCTTCGGTGCGCTCGGCCAAATCCGCCTCGCGATCCTGCAAAATGCTCGCAGCGCTGCGCGCTTCTTCTTCGGCCAGCTCCAGCTTCTCTTCATGCCCCTCAGAGGCCTTCGCCAACTCGCGCGCTTCCCACTCTAGCCGCTCAATCGTGCCAACCGCATCGCGGTTCAGCGACCCTTCACGCTCCATATCCATATCAAGTTGGATAATGCGGTTCTTTAGCGTCTCAATCGTTTGAAGCGCCCGCGCCTCTTCGTCATTCAGCGTATCGCGTTGCACTTGCAGACGCTGCAAAATCGCCGCCGCAATCGCCTCTTCTTCGCGCAACCCAGGCAAAACCTCATCCACCTCAGCGCGGGTTTTCCCCGCTTGCCGCGCCGCCATTTCCGCCTGCGCTGCCGCCGTGGTGCGCGTACGCAGTTCTTCTTGCGCAGCCGCTCGCGCATCATCCGCATCGCGCCAACGACGATAAAGCAACATGCCTTCAGCTTGGCGCAGTTCATCCCCAATCGCGCGATACCGTGCCGCTTGCCGTGCCTGACGTGCCAACTGGCCTAACTGTCCCGACAATTGCTCCACAACATCATCAACACGCGCAAGATTGGTTTCAGCGCCCTTAAGCTTCAACTCCGCCTCGTGGCGACGTTGATACAGCCCCGAAATACCTGCCGCTTCTTCCAGAATTCGGCGCCGGTTCTTCGGCTTCGCGTTGATCAACTCCGCAATCTGACCCTGACGCACCAGCGCAGGGGAATGCGCTCCGGTCGAGGCATCGGCAAACAGCATCTGTACATCGCGCGCACGCACATCCTTGCCGTTCGTCTTGTACGCGCTGCCAACGTCCCGCGTGATGCGGCGCACCACATCAAGCGTGTCTAAATCGTTAAACCCCGCAGGCGCGAGCCGCTCAGAGTTATCAATCTGCAAGCTGACTTCGGCAAAATTTCGGGCGGGACGCGTCGATGCACCTGCGAAAATCACATCTTCCATCCCACCGCCGCGCATCGCAGTAGGGCGGTTTTCGCCCATCACCCAACGCAAAGCTTCCAAAAGATTGGATTTACCGCAGCCATTCGGGCCAACAACACCTGTCAAACCATCCGCAATAATGAGATCCGTGGGGTCCACGAAGCTCTTAAAGCCTTGAAGTTTGAGTTTAGAAAAGCGCACGTCTGCTGCTCTCACCGTTGATTCTTTAGGTCTAGGACTGTGATCAGCCCTCTTGCATGAGTCAACGTGAACGACACGCTATGTGGGCAACATAGGCGACTTATCCACAAGATATTGCGGCAAACGACAAGAATTGGTCGGTAATAATATTTCGTTAAAGCCTCAAACTACGTCGTTATCGATCTTGACGCGGCGCGCGAATAGGGGTCTTTAATTGGGCATGCATGGTATCCCTCGCACGGCGCAAAGCGTCTGAGGGTGAAATGGGAATGTGGAAAAGGTGATCCAATCAGGAACCTTAAGCCGCAGCCGCCCCCGCGACTGTAAGCGGCGAGCGCTCTGGTAAATGTCACTGAACCGAATGGTTTGGGAAGACACCAAGGCGCCGCGACCCGCGAGCCAGGAGACCAGCCTTGCATAAAGAGACCCAATTTCGCCGTCGGGTGTGACGGTACAAGGAGAACGACTATGACGACTAAAACAGCTTCAATCGCACAGAGCGACAGCTCCGCACTTGGCCTTGCAATCGCAGTTCTGACAGGTGTTTTCCTGCTCGTTGCGTCTGGCATGGCACAAGCGACTGTGCTGCATGACGCAGCGCACGATCAGCGCCACGCAATGGCGTTTCCCTGCCACTAAGCGCGGGGGCCATTTAGGCCAATGACAAAAAACTTGATTTCCAGCGCGATGCTCGCTGGTGTTGTAACAGGGCTGATTGCCGCTCTGTTGCAATTCTCGTTTGTGATCCCCTCGTTGCTGGAGGGCGAACTTTATGAATCGGGCGCGCGCATCCACTTTGCAACCGATGGGTCGACCCAATCGGACAAGGGTGCACCGTCTTTGGGCGGTGAAATGACACGCCACGCGATGACAGTCGCCTTCAACCTCGTGACCTTTGCGGGCTACGGTTTGATCTTGCTGGCCGCCATGGTCTTTGCCTCTGGAAAGGGTCATGCGATCACGCCAAAGTCGGGCCTAATCTGGGGCATTGCTGGCTTCATCACCGTGCAACTCGCCCCCGCCGTTGGCTTGCCCCCAGAACTGCCCGGCACCCCCGCGGCTGAACTCGCGCCGCGTCAAATCTGGTGGTTCTGCACGATCCTTGCCACCGCAGCAGGCCTTGCCTTTATCGCCTTTGCGAAAGGTCCGATCGCACTCGTTGGTATCGCCCTCTTGGCCGCACCGCACATCATCGGCGCGCCGCATCTGGACACTTACTATGGCGTTGCGCCCCCTGAACTCTCGGCCCATTTCGTGTCGCTCAGCCTCGGGGTAGCCTTGGCTGGATGGAGCTGCTTGGGTTTCCTTTGCGCTTGGTTCTGGACAAAAGCAAATGAGGGCTAACGCCTCACTTCGGAACGCGCCCGCTCAGGCAGTGGCGCAAACGCCCTGCCGCGCGCGCGTCCGAAATCGTTCCGCTGTCCGCCTCTTGGTACAACTCAATCAGTGCCAAAGCATCGTCCAAATCGCAGCTCGGGTCGACGGAATGGAACAGATAAACGTCTTTCCCTTCCGCCCTGAGCGCCAGCGAAACAGGACGATCGCATTGGTTCATGCACTCGGTCAGTTCAACGCGCACGCCGCTTTGAACACGCCCGCGCAAAGCTTCGGCAAACGCCGCACCCTGCGGCTCGGCGCCGGGCGCAGCGCACGTCGCGCACACGAATACACGGGTCACATCCACCGACCCATTTTGCAAAACGTCATCCAATCGGAGACCTCACATGCCTGCTAAAATTCCTGCCACTGTCATCACTGGTTTTCTCGGGGCTGGCAAGACCACACTCATCCGCCACATGCTTGAAAACGCAGAGGGCAAACGCATCGCACTCATCATCAACGAATTTGGCGAT
>NZ_JBDWVM010000358.1:0-12255 GCF_039984035.1 Planktotalea sp.
GAAGACCTGACCAACCGCCATCAACTCATCTTTACGCGGTGTGTGGCCTGTGCGTTCGATCTGATCATAGAAGAAAGACACAGGAATTTGCACGTGGATGCCTGCGCCATCGCCTGTTTTACCGTCCGCATCAACAGCGCCGCGGTGCCAGATCGCTTTCAGTGCGTCGATGCCAGCTTCGACAACCTTACGGCTCGGCTTGCCATCAATGGACACCACGAGACCAACACCACAAGAGCTATGCTCTTCGCTTTCGTTATAAAGACCGTTCTCGGCCATATATGCGCGCTTGGCTTCTTCGTTCTTCACCCAATTTGCATCATACTTGGTCATTGATCTTCTCCTTCTTTGGGCGCGAATAATGCGATGGTTTCTTGGGCTGTCATCTTGCGATGCTCCCCGACCAGCGCGATGCCACAAAGGGCATCATCCGCGAAAAATTCGAGTTTCAGAGGTGTGTCCTCTAAAGTTTGAAACAGACCCGCTGAAGGATGACGATTGCCATCCTCAACAGTGCCGTAGAACAGTGTGCTGCCACAGGTCCCGCAAAAGCCACGCTCTGCCCATTCGGAAGAACGATAGGTTTTTACAGGGCCATCCAGCGTCAGACTGCCTTGATCGATACCGAGCGACATGAACATGCTGCTCGTGTGTTGCTGACACATGTCACAATGACATGCGCGCATCATTGGCTTGGACATCACTGCCCGCGCCGTCACAGCGCCGCAGAGGCACTGACCTTCTATGTTTTGGCTCGCGTTCATTCAGCCGCGACAGCAGAGGCGTTTGCGTTGAAATCGTTCAGGATCGCCTCGGCGCAATCACGCCCATCCTTGATCGCCCAAACGACAAGCGAGGCACCGCGCACGATATCACCAACCGCGTAGACGCCCGGCAGGTCTGTCTTGCCTGATGTGAATTCTGTTTTCACAGTGCCCCAACGCGTGACTTCAAGGCCATCAACGCCCCAAAGCTTTGGCAGATCTTCTGGCTCAAAACCCAGCGCCTTGATCACGATGTCAGCCTCTTCGACATAGTCCGCGCCTTCGATCACTTCTGGCGCTTGGCGACCTGTTGCATCAGGTGCACCAAGGCGCATCTTTTGAACCATCACGCCAGAGACTTTACCGTCTGTTTCGGTGAAGCCTTTAGGTGCAGAGAGCCACTCGAAAATGACGCCTTCTTCTTCAGCATTCTGAGTTTCGCGTTGCGAGCCCGGCATGTTCGCGCGGTCACGGCGATAGAGACATTTAACAGAGGTCGCGCCCTGACGGATCGCAGTACGAACGCAATCCATCGCCGTGTCACCACCACCGATGACGACGACTTTCTTACCGTTCGCATCCAACTGACCATCGTCAAATTCTGGAACCGCATCGCCAAAGCTCTTGCGGTTAGACGCCGTCAAATAGTCAATCGCGCGCTCAATACCAGTCGCCGTTGCACCCGGACCTTGCAGGTCGCGCGTCTTGTAAACGCCCGTCGCAATGATCACCGCGTCATGTGCGGCTTGAATGTCTGCGAAGGAAATATCCTCGCCCACATTGCAATTCAGTTTGAACGTAACGCCGCCCTCAGCAAGCTGATCGTTGCGGCGCATCACCACGTCTTTTTCCAACTTGAAGCCCGGAATACCGTACATCAGCAAACCACCTGCGCGGTCATAACGATCATAGATCGTGACCTGCACACCTTGGCGGCGCAGAACGTCCGCAGCGGCCAATCCACCAGGACCCGCGCCAATGATGCCAACGCTTTCGGTGCGCTCGGAAGATGGTTTAATCGTTTTAACCCAACCGTTTTCCCACGCAGTGTCCGTAATGTACTTCTCAACAGAGCCAATGGTCACAGTGCCGTGGCCAGAGGATTCAATCACGCAGTTGCCTTCGCACAGACGATCCTGCGGGCAGATACGACCACAGATTTCTGGGAACGTGTTCGTTGCTTGCGACACTTCATATGCTTCTTCCAAGCGACCCTCAGCCGTGAGGCGAAGCCAATCAGGAATGTTGTTGTGAAGCGGGCAATGGCTTTGGCAGTATGGAACGCCACACTGCGAACAACGGCTGGATTGCTCTTTAGCCTTGTCACTCGCGTATTCAGCGTAGATTTCGTCAAAGTCTTTGTTGCGCAGATCAGGCGCGCGTTTCGTGGGCATATCACGGTCCACGGATACGAATTTAAGCATCGGTTGCTTGGCCATGATCTCTCACTCCTGTTGCCGGGGATCTTTCCTTGGTTTCGGTGTCTTAAAGAAGCCGCGGCAGGAATAAAAGTCAGAAAGAGTTACCTATATTATCAAAATTTGTGATTCCTCGCGTCAATTTAGAGAAATGTCTTCATTTTTTAGTTCCGATTCGGACTTATAGTCACTCTTCCCACTCGAATCACCTTGGTTTATGGCTAGGGAGAGCTTTGCAAAGGACGATCATGCCTCTCTTTTATCTTCTGCTTGTTGCAGCAATTCAGGGCATTACCGAGTTTTTGCCGGTCTCTTCTTCGGGTCACTTGATCCTTCTTCCCAACCTCACTGGCATGGAAGATCAGGGACAAGTCATTGATGTAGCCGCCCATGTAGGCACACTTTTCGCGGTCATTCTTTACTTTTGGAGCGACGTTCGATTGGGACTGCTTGGCACTCCTAACATGCTCCGCGGCAAGCTCGATGACCCTGGTGCAAAGCTGGCAGCTTTACTGGCCGTTGGCACGATTCCCGTCATCCTCTTCGGCTTAGTGCTAAAGCTTACAGGCCTCGATGACATGCTGCGCGGGATCGTCGTGATCGGCTGGACGATGCTGATCTTCGGCCTCGTGCTTTATTGGGCCGATCAAAAAGGACCGACAACCAAGGTCGCCAGTGACTGGAATTGGAAAGACGCGATTATCATGGGGCTTTGGCAGGCAGTGGCCCTGATCCCCGGCACGTCCCGTTCGGGTATCACGATTACAGCCGCACGTTACTTGGGCTACGCACGGAAAGACGGCGCCAAATTGGCAATGCTCATGTCGATCCCAACGATTATCGCATCTGGCACGCTGCTTGGCTTAGAAGTCGCGTCCGAGGCAAATGCGGCGCTGGCACGAGACGGTGCTATCGTTGCTGTCTTTTCCTTCATTGCAGCACTACTCGCGCTTAGCCTCATGATGCGCCTCCTCAAATCAGTGAGCTTTACACCCTATGTGATCTATCGCGTGGTGCTGGGGCTGATTTTACTTTGGATCGGCTACACTGCATAGAAAAAGGCGGCCCTTTTGGACCGCCTCGTTCACTCAAATTCGATTCTTTTAGGCGCGCAAGTTCTTCGCTGAATCCTTGATCGCAGCATACTGACCTGACGGGCGGAAGCGCCACAGGTAATCAGGTAGCACAGCTTCCATCGCGACAGGGCGAATGCCAAGATCGGCAAGCGTTTGAGCGTCCTCACCCACCACGTTGTCAACGCGCAAGCTCTTGATCTGATCCCGTGTTGCGGCTGGATTTTTGATCAACCCGCCACTCACGATTTGCACCATATCAAAGACAAAACCCATGATGCGCGCGATCGGGAAAGGGATGTTCAAGATCAGCTTGCGGCGTTGAATAACGCCAAGCATCATTTGCATCAATTCACGGAAGGTCATGGCGTCTGGACCGCCGAGCTCATATGTGCCCTGCGCTTCGCCAAGCACACCTTTGACGGCAGCAGCGGCAACATCATCAACATGAACAGGCTGGAACTTTGTATTCGCCCCAATCACCGGCAAAATCGGTCCGAGACGGGACAAGGATGCAAAACGGTTAAAGAATTGATCTTCGGCGCCAAAAATCACAGACGGACGCAGGATTGTCGCGTTTGGCATATGCTCTAGAACGCTAGCCTCACCATGTGCCTTGGTTTGCGCATAGACACTTTCCGCATTCTCATCAGCGCCAATAGCAGAAATATGGACCATCGTTTGGATGCCCGCTCCCGAAGCTAGTTTTGCAACGCGCGCCGCGCCATTCGCTTGCACCGCTTCAAAATTGTTCTTGCCGCCGATATCAAACGTACCAACGCAATTCACAACAGCATCTGCACCTTGCATCGCAGCGGCAACAGAGGCCTCGTTGCGAATATTGCATAGGACAGGTTCGACCTGACCCACTGTTCCGTACGGCTTCACAAACATCGCCTCATTCGGGCGACGCGTTGCGACGCGCACGCGCCAGCCTTCTTTCGCCATACGGCGAGCGATGTAACGGCCTAAAAAACCAGAGCCGCCGTAGATCGTGACAAGTTTGGACATTCACGCAATCCTTTGTCGTTTGCTTAAGGGCAGATGTACCGATCCCAGCGCATGCAAGCAAGTCAGGACTAAAGGGCATTTGGTATCAAACCGCTCTGTTTTGCCCGACTTTTTCGAAAAACATGAAATACATACGAAACAAGGGGGGTGATTCCCGTTGACACTATCTATGAGCAAGTCTAAATCCCGACCCCAAGGCACCTGCCCAGGTGGCGGAATTGGTAGACGCGCTAGCTTCAGGTGCTAGTGTCCGTATGGACGTGGAGGTTCGAGTCCTCTCCTGGGCACCAAATTTTTATCAAAATTCATGAATTTTCAATACGTTACAAAATATCAATTTTGGCAGACCCACCCCCAGCCCCACCGGAAAGAATTGATACTTCAGAGTTCTTCTGTATTCCCAACGACTCAGTAAACGCCAATATTAACGGCATCCCTTTGAGGGGCCTGCTAGACGGCCTATCTCTGTTTGACTAACCTCGAATGATACTGATTCATTGACGTTGAGACCTAACGCCCGTTTGCCGATCTTGACGTGCAGCTCTTCAACTTCTGCCTCGTTGTACTCAGCCCGCGTGACCTTGTGGGAAAACCCTTCTATCAAGATCGCCAGCTTCTTGCGCCGCGGCCTTAGCTTTGGATGCCATCGTCTGGTCAATTGTTCTCAAAAAGCCAACTACTAGAAAATTTCATTGAAAGTGAAGCAGGATTTGTAGCTTTTCGAACCAGCGACTAAATGTCAGGTTTTGTGAGGTATCGAGAACCAGAAAGCATTCACTGGAAAGCGGGATTCAGTTGTAATTCCAGATTTCGTTTGAAGTACCGGTTCAACTATTCAGGCATCGCCAAGGTTGTAGCTCAAACATGCCTGGGTGATCTGACTCTTTTCAATTCGGCGATCGATTGCAAGCTGCACAGCTGTGACCTTGTTCGGATGAAAGTCGTCGACGTCATGGTCTCCGGACAAATTAAGGAACGGACGTCGGTGCTTCAAAGCAAAACCCAAAAACCGGTGCGGCTTGAAATTTCAGAAAGCACTTGAGCCTTTATTACGAATTGAATTGACGACCCGTTGACGGCCAGCCTCGTGTATTTTTGGCATGGGCGGGTCCGCGAGCGGCTTCATATCTCAACGCGCCGGTATGCTCAGAACGTGCGGGATTGGGTTTCGTCCATAGGTTTGGGAGTGAGCGCCCATTGTACCCAGGCTCAGTTTTTGATCTCAGCGTGTACCAACGGCCCGAAGGAGACATCCATCCAACTGAACAACGCTGCGGTGCAGCTTCCCGAAAGCATGCATTGCCCCATGAAAGCAGCATTTGGCATGCTGGATTGCAGCTTCGCGGACAAACCGGACCTCAGAGCTTTGCAGATCAAGGTCCGGTTTGATTGACGTGCAGAACTACGAAGAAACCCCAGCTATCCCATTCAATCGCTTAGAACGGGGCGAAACCATCGTTTTCGGTAGGTGCGCGCACCCAGCGTTCTTGTGGATCGATTTGATCGGGCTTTGCACCATGAGGTGGCACCTGACCTTGATCGCCATACAGCCACAACACAAAATTTGAACGTTCCCCTTCCGTAATGGGCATCGATTCATGTGGAACGCTACCGTGATGGATCAACGCAGTGCCGGGTGCGAAAGTAAGCTCGCTGATCTGTTTTGTGGCGCGATCAAAGAACCGTACACCGGATCCGGCAAAGTCTTCGCCCGGCAAGTTGAGGTTGATATTCAGCGTCACGGATGACGCATCTGTATGCGCACGCAGCGACGTATCCGCATCCGCCTGCCATTGGATTGAGAAGCCAAATGTTTGGCTGTCGTACCCCATCACATCCGGAAACAAGAGCCGCGAGATCGGGCGCATATAGCTGTCCATCAGATCCCGATAGAAATCTTGGAAATTGGGCGCAGCAAGATAGCCTTCAGAGCGTGGGTCCAACATCGCACCGCCACGGTTCAACGAAATTCCATATGGCGGGCGCAACGGGATGTCCGCATCTGCGACCTTGGCCATGTAGTCGCGCAAAACCGAGAGTTTCTCAGGATCAAAGAACTGAGCCTCATAAACGCCGGGAAACACTTCTTTCCAGAGGTCTTTGACGACGGTTTCCTTGGTGGGATCAGCCCATGCCTGTTCCACCGCTGCGCGCAGCTTGGGATCATATAGAGAAGCGTCGAGTTTCAGATCGCTGTTTTCGCTTTGCTCCCACGCGGCCCAAGCGTCTTGGAACATGTCGCGGTTTTGGCCCCAAAAGTGGTGAACGGAAATATCGCGTTGCAACATGGCGTCGCGTGATGGCCGCGCGACGGCGCGCGCGTTTTCAAGTGCTTTGTAGTCCATTGGTTTTCTTCCTATGTCTCTGTCGAATTAGGCTAGTTTGGCCACAATGTCTTTGATCCCTTGCATAATGCTGGCGCTATGATCGGCATCAAGTGCGGCGGCGTTGGGTTGCGCAAACTGCTGGCTGTCGTTGTCGTAATAGGTGCCGGTTGCGTTGGCGAATGATGCGCCCAAAGCGGCCTCAACCAGGATGTCTGCGCCGATCTGCAGATCATTACCGGCGACGCCAAACCCTTCTTTGACCATCTTTGATGCCAACAACGACCCCGGATTGACCGCGACGACAACGGGGCCGTCCGGTAATTCCTTGGCCATTTCTCGCGACCATATCGTGATGGCGAGCTTGCTTTGCGCATAGGCCCCCATGTCATCAAGCTGGCTGCGTCCATGCATGGCGTCGAGGTTAACGGGGGCTTGTGCTGCAGAAGACAGGTTTACGATGCGTCCGTCTTTTGGGATGATCGGCAACAGGTCACGGGTCAAAACGTATGGCGCAAAGGTGTTGACCATAAAGCGCGCGTCAAACCCGTCAGCGGTCATCTTATCCTTGATCTTCAAAACGCCTGCATTGTTAATGACGACATCCAGCTGGCCGTGATCAGCGCGGATGTTGACCGCCAACGCCTTGACGTCCGCCATGCGAGACAGATCGGCGGTATAGCTTTGGGTCTTGCCGCCGACCTCTTTCGCAGCGGCTTGCAGCTTGTCAGCACTCCGACCGTGCAACAAGATTGTGTGCCCTTGCGCCGCAAGTGTCTTAGCCGTCAGTTTCCCGATGCCATCTGTCGATCCGGTGATGAGAATTGTCTTTGTCATGATGATCCCTTTCTTGGGAAAATGAATTGAGTTCAGTACCGCACCAGCGTGCGGCTCTCGATGCTTTTGCGTATCGTGTTGAGTGTCGGGTCTTCAATCATATCGAGGGCGCTGTGTGCGACAGGCGGCTGTCCTTGGTTGTCGAAGATGTTGAAAAACGCGACTTCGTCTGTCGCCATCTTGGACATATACAGCCACCGGTGATCCGCGTTGGCCGCCAATCCCATGATCTGGCCGAGCCTGTCGGGGTAGATCAGATCCAGCGTGATCCAGTCCGCCGCCGCGACACTATCAGGTGCCACAAAGCCCAAAGGTGCAGAATTAATTGTGGCTTCGACCGGGCGCCACACATTGATGAAGGCATAGTGCCCGGCCACCCACTCTTGGGCTTTCTCGGGGCCCAGTATATCAATGAGGCGTTGCTCTGCACCGGTCTGGCTATAGTCGCTATGAACGTTCCGCGCAGGTTTACGATCTGCGTTAGGGTCATCGATGCGCACCGTATGATCGAAAATAATCACCTCTTTTGCGTGCAGTTCTGTCGTTAAGAGCCGTGTAAGTTCCGTGTCATAGGTAGGGACCCAAGCTTGATCCTCGCCAAAGCTATGCACCTCTGACGGAAACTCTGTGAACCCGACCGATTGGCCTTTAAACTCACCACGTTCGCCCAAACGCACATCCAAAACGTTTACTCGGGTCGGCGTAAGTTCGGGCGAAATCAAGTTGCCCACAATGCCGCCAGCATCCAACTCAAACGCTTGGCGCTCTGGTTTGTGGACATGATAGTTCACTGTTGCAGTCTGTGTCATGTGGCAGTTCTTGTTCAGTCTCGGATTGACATCTATCCTTTCTGAAAATTAAATAAACAGGCAAAATTTGAATTCAGTATTCGGAAAATGTATAAAATATGGATACCCAAAGCCTCCGACTTTTTGTATTGGCCTGCGATACGTTAAACATCAGCGCAGCCGGGCGCGCGCTTGGAATGGCCCCCGCCGTGGCGAGCAACCGGATCGCTAGGCTTGAACATCTTGTGGGCGCAGACCTGCTGCACCGTTCCACACGCAAGGTATCATTGTCGACCGAAGGTCACGATTTCCTGCCCTACGCCCGCGAAATGATCGCTCAAGAAGAAGCGGCTCTTGCGGCGCTCGGCAAAGGTCAGGCGCAAATCGCAGGCACACTGCGTTTTGCGGCACCCAGCTCTTTTGCCCAAATATACATCGCGCGGCTGTTGCCGCTTTTTATGGATCAATATCCCGATCTCACGTTGGATTTGCACCTATCCGACGCGAAATTCGACCTGATTGAAGGGAGTTATGACCTCGCTTTGCGAAACGCCGTCCTTGAAGACAGCAGCCTAACAGCGCGCAAACTTGCCGATGATACCCGTGTTTTATGCGCATCACCGGCTTATCTTGAGCAGTTCGGCACACCGCAGAACCCCAGTGATCTCGACACCCATCGCTTGATTGGCTTTAACGATTTGGAACCGCGCGGTCTGATTGCCGAAGATGGGCAAGCGTGCGATTTTGATCCCAACCGCGCCAAACAAAAGATGGTGCTGAACGACGGGTTGACGCAAAAACAAGCGACGCTTGACGGGGCTGGCATCTCATTGAACTCTCTTTGGCTCGTGCATGCAGAAATCGCGGACGGAACATTAGAGCGCATCTTACCCGCGTTCGAGGCAGCCCAACAAACTGCACTCTGGCTGATCTACCCCAAAAGCAATGTGGTTTCAGCCAAGGTGCGGGTCTTTATGGACTTTCTTATCGAGCATATTGGTCGGCAGCAGACGTGGTAGGACGTTTCTGAAGCTGCCGCTCGTACAAGGTGCAGCATCGGTGAGTTTGGGCTCTTAGTTGTCGTTAGCTGCGCCCGGCATCAACGGCTGCTTTCGTCAAAGAGAGGGTGTGGTGACCCCGATTGGATTCGAACCAATAACCTGCCCCTTACGAGAGGGCAGGTGATGTTAATAACATATCGATTTAGAAGTACTAATTTTTGATTTGTGGAATTTCGGGTGATAAATTGGGTGATTTTTGAAATATCCAGTGGCCACTCAGAGCCTTCCTCATGCGCGTAATAGCGATTTGGTTGTGTAGGTGCCCGACTGAAAGCAAATGAACTACAAAGGAGACGTTCGTCGCAAGCGACACCGATGTCTTTAGAGCGGACGAAGCTGCCGTCGACACTTTTGGTTTGAATGGCCGCTATCCACGCCTTTCGCCAGCCGTACAAGAACAACGACGCGAATAGGACTATCTCTGTGGTCTGCGATGCGCGGCACGATTGTGTTAAGCCAAAAGACTTGGCCGCCTAGGTCATACATTTGGGTGTTGCTACTTCAAAACGGCGGAGACCCCATCCGGCCCAGCCAAGAAGTCCAGAAAACTTCTTACCTTGGCAGGTAGATAGCTACGATCAGCGTAGATAGCCTGAATATGCAATTTCGGCCATTCAACTGTGGGCAACACTGCTTCAAGTCGGCCGTCTTTCACATCATTCTGGGCGGCCCAGTTCGGAAGCATGGCAAAGCCCATACCAGCAATAGCTGCTTGATGCAGGATACTTTCGTTGGAGCTTTTCAATATGGGGTCAAGCTTAACATCCATCCCGTTTTCCCCACCAAATTTGACGCGCCCGTCCGCGGCGACATGAGAATAGGCAAGCATCGGGGCGTTGTTCAGATCGTCAGGAGTTTGGGGGCGACCAAAGCGGTCCAAGAATGCAGGGGCTGCTACCATTTGAAATGTGACTTCTGCCAATTTGCGCGCAATCAACCCCTCATCAAGCTTAAAGGCCACGCGCAGGGCCAGATCGACACCTTCCTCAACCATATTGATCTTGCGACCACTTAGATCGACATCAAAGGTCACATGGGGGTTTTGCTGGTGATAGGTCGTCAAAATGGCCGCAAAGTCCGGATTAGACATCCAAACGGGCAGCGATAATTTCAACGTACCACGCGGCGACAGGCTGTCTGTGCTCAATTGCGCTTCGGCTTCCATAAGACCGTCAAGCAAGGGCCGGATGGTTTGAAGATACTGCGCGCCCGCCTCGGTCAGGCTGACGTTGCGACTATTGCGATTTAGCAGACGCGCCCCAACGCGGGCCTCTACGTGCTTTACGTGTTTGCTGGTCATCGCAGGCGAGATATTCAGACGCTCTGCCACGGCAGAGAAGTTCTTGTGTTCTGCAACTTCGGCAAAAACACGCAGGCTTAGAAGTGTGTCCATAATCAACTCACAGTGAATGGTAGATAAACAAATAGCCTAATGATGTCATTAATGGAAACGTTTATTCCCGTTCTCATCACAACGCGCTGCAAAAGCGATTTTTGGAAAGAGAACGACATGACAACGATTGACACAAACCCCGTACAGACCAGCAAGGGCTGGAATATTGGCCTGTGGGTCGCCCAAGCTCTATTGGCCGCGATGTTCTTGATGGCAGGTGCCACCAAGCTGATGTCCGGATCGGCTGAATTGGTCGCGATGGGCATGGGCTGGGCCGAGAACGCGCCTTTCTTGCTGATTAAATTCATTGGCCTTGCCGAGGTCGCAGGCGCGCTTGGTTTGATCCTGCCATCTGCGACACGCATCATGCCACATCTGACGAAACTGGCCGCAGCCGGTCTTGCTGTGATCATGGTTCTGGCCGCTGGCCTGCACATCACACGCGGTGAATTCGAAGTGGTACCGATGAACGTGATCTTGTTCGCACTGGCTGCTTTGGTGATCTGGGGGCGCACGAACAAAGCGCCGATCGCACCGCGCGCTTGATCCAACTAAACGCGCCCCGGTTTCTCCCGCCGGGGCGTTTTTTCTTCAAAAGGTTGCCTTCCCATGCTCCATTCTATGCCCGCTGCCAATGCAAACTTGTCCCCACAAAACGATCGCCTTTCTTGGGGAGCGGTCGAACTTCAGGTCACCGACCTTGATCGCGCAGTTGCGTTCTGGAGTTCGGCCTTGGGGCTGATCGAGCGCGATCACTCAGCGCCCGGCATCGCACTTGGAACAAGGGATCGCACGCTGATCGTCCTTCATTCCGGTGCAGAAATCCCTGTCGCGGCGCCTTACACGGGCATGTATCACGTCGCGATTGGCGTAAGCAGTCAGGCCGAGTTTTCGCGTATTTTGGCACGCCTGATCCACCTGAACGTTCAGGTCGGGCCGACGGATCACTTGATGGCGAAATCGCTTTATTTCCATGATCCCGACGGTCTGGAGATAGAGATCACTTATGAGACGCCGGAACGGTTCAGCCACTTTGGCGATATGTCTAGGGGCCTGACTTTGTATGATGTTGACGGCAACACGCATTCTGGACGCGGACCGCTGGATGTGAATGCCGAACTGGCCCATGCGGCGGGCACAGACCCGTTGGCACCAATGGCGGACGACAGCTACCTCGCGCATCTGCACTTCAAAGTGCCTGCACTCGAACCTGCCCTAGACTGGTTCGAAACCCTTGGATTTGAGCGTCACCTGACGCTGGATAACTGGGGCTTTGCCGACATGGGCGCGGGCGCTCCCAACACCCACCGTTTGGCCATGAATATCTGGGCGGGCCCCAACAACCCGCCTATGCCGCAAAATATGGCTGGGTTGGTGCACTATGAATTGTTCACCCTCGGCGCGTTCATCGACTCACCACATCTGCGCCAAGACGGCGATGCCTTGCGCGGAACTGACCCCGCAGGCGTCGCAGTTACCCTACGCGCTGCCAAATAGGAGACTCCGATGACAAATGCACCAACATCTTACCGCCCCGCACACATCATCCTGCACTGGGTCGTTTTCGCGGCCATCTGGGTGCAATG
>NZ_JBDWVM010000359.1:0-4404 GCF_039984035.1 Planktotalea sp.
TATACGGCGTATCGAGACGCTGCTTGCGCAGACCATCCCAGACAAAACGGGTCTTATCGGAAATCCATTCCTCGTTCACGCCGTCATGGTTGCGCGGCAAAAAGCGCATCACTTCGCGGCCTTTGGTATCCACCCGAATGTTCGACCCGAGCGCATCCATCACATCAATCGACTCAGTTTTGGTGAGCTCCCAAGGGCGCGCCGTAAACGCGTAAGGTTTTGACACCAACGCACCAACGGGGCACAGATCAATAATGTTGCCCTGCATGTTGCTGTCGAGCGTTTCGCCAAGATAGGAGGTAATCTCCGCATCTTCGCCGCGGCCCGTTTGACCCATCTGCGTGATACCCGCGACTTCGGTCGTGAAGCGCACACAGCGCGTGCAGGAAATGCAGCGCGTCATGTGGGTTTCAACCAATGGCCCAAGATCAAGATCTTCCGTCGCACGCTTTGGTTCGCGGAAACGAGAGAAATCAACGCCATAAGCCATCGCTTGGTCTTGCAAATCGCACTCACCACCCTGATCGCAAATCGGGCAATCGAGCGGATGGTTAATCAACAAGAATTCCATCACGCCTTCACGCGCCTTCTTCACCATGGGTGAATTGGTCTTCACCACAGGCGGTTGACCTTCTGGACCCGGGCGCAAATCGCGCACCTGCATCGCGCAAGACGCTGCAGGCTTTGGCGGGCCACCGACGACCTCAACAAGACACATCCGGCAGTTTCCGGCGATCGTCAGACGCTCGTGATAGCAGAAACGGGGAATTTCAATCCCCGCCTCTTCACAAGCCTGAATAAGGGTCATTGCCCCATCTACTTCGACTTCGGTCTCGTCGATGATGATCTTGCGTAGGTCAGACATCAGGTCTCACTTTGCTTTTAGTAGTACGCCAATTTGGCTACGTTTTGCGATTTCGGCGCGACCCAGACGGCACATAGAGGCCGCATCAGAGGTCGAAGCACCATTCTGTGCGAGATAAGCTTCGCCGCGCTTGCGCATCTTGGCCTTCTCGGTTTTGCTTTTGGTGTAACGGTTAATTTCGTCGTTCGAATACCCCTTTGCGCGCGCATCGCGTTTCAAGGAATTCAGAAAGCTCAGCGCCGTAAAGGTACGCGCGGAAATGCTGCCACAGCGATTGCGAATTTCATCCGCGATGCCAACGGCCAACAGACCTTCATTGATCTTGGTTTCGTTCTGCAAACCACCAGCTGCAACAGCAGGTGTGGACACCGCGAGGCTAACGGCAAAAAGGGAAACGATTACTTTAGATGTCATACGCATGTGAAAACTCCTGTCATGCAAACTGCTCGTGTGACATGGCCTTGTGCCAAATCACGGCCCAGACATGGGCTTTGAGCGGTTTGATATGCAATAACAGTGCTGTTTTTCATGGTATTTTTCATTCTGCACACCGTCCTTGGACAGTAAGCTTGTCATCAACGACACTTAGCGCAGTCGCTTCGGCATCGGGACTTGCGGTCCAAATGATGTCAGAGCTGCCATACTTGCGCACGCAGTAGCTCGTGCCTTCAAAGCGCGCCGCTTCGCGTGCGCCGTCCAGACCTTGGCTGACCGGAGCGGCCGTCGCAGTGAAATTGCGCTTTGCCTCTTTGTCCGCTTGCAAACGGCCAGAGTAACGCATGCCATCAAACAGAACCGCGTGCTGCGGATCTTCGCAAGCTGTCAAAGCGACTAGAGCCGCGCCAATTATAAACGCCGGCCTCATCATCGTGCTGCCACCGCGCGTGTTGTCCGACCCGCAACTTGCGCCTTGATACGATCTTCAATTTCATCACGGAAATTGTTGATCAAACCTTGGATCGGCCACGCCGCAGCATCGCCGAGCGCGCAAATTGTGTGGCCCTCAACCTGCTTGGTTACATCCCACAGCATATCGATTTCAGCTGGATCTGCATCGCCGCGCACCAGACGTTCCATGACGCGCATCATCCAGCCTGTGCCCTCACGGCAAGGCGTACACTGACCGCAGCTTTCGTGCTTGTAGAACTTCGCCAAACGCCAGATCGCTTTGATGATATCCGTGTCTTTATCCATGACAATCACCGCCGCCGTGCCAAGGCCAGAGCCGAGATCACCGCGCAGATAGTCGAAATCCATGATCGCATCGCGCATCTTTTCACCGCGCACACAGGGCACGGAAGACCCACCCGGAATAACCGCTTTCAGATTGTCCCAGCCGCCCTTGATGCCGCCGCAATGGGTTTCGATCAGCTCTTCAAATGAGATGCTCATCGCCTCTTCAACAACACAAGGGTTGTTCACATGACCAGAGATCGCAAAGAGCTTCGTGCCCGCATTATTCGCGCGGCCAAAACCAGAGAACCATTCAGGACCGCGGCGCAAGATCGTTGGAACGACCGCGATACTTTCCACGTTGTTCACAGTTGTCGGGCAGCCATAAAGACCCGCGCCCGCAGGGAATGGCGGCTTCATGCGCGGCATGCCCTTTTTGCCCTCAAGGCTTTCGAGCAATGCAGTCTCTTCACCGCAAATATACGCCCCTGCCCCATGGTGCAGGTAAATGTCGAAATCCCAACCGGATTTTGCAGCGTTCTTACCAACGAGACCCGCGTCATACGCTTCATCAATCGCGGCTTGCAGCGCTTCTTTCTCGCGGATGTATTCACCGCGAATATAAATATAGCAGGCATTCGCGTTCATCGCAAAGCTGGCAATCAAACAACCCTCGATCAGCGTATGCGGATCATGGCGCATGATTTCACGGTCTTTACATGTACCTGGCTCGGATTCATCGGCGTTCACAACCAGATAGCTCGGACGCCCGTCGCTTTCTTTCGGCATGAAGGACCACTTCAGACCCGTCGGAAAACCCGCGCCGCCGCGACCGCGCAGACCAGAAGCCTTCATCTGTTCGATGATCCACTCACGACCCTTTTTGATGATCGCAGCTGTGCCGTCCCAATGTCCACGCGCCTGCGCGCCCTTCAGCGTGCGCTCATGCATGCCGTAGAGATTGGTAAAAATGCGGTCCTGATCGGTCAGCATCTTATGATCATCCTTTCATGTTCTGACGCTTGCGCCAGATCTGATAAATAACAACCATCGACCACACCAATGCTGCGAGCACGGCAAAATCGATGAGCAGTGCGAACCGGCCGGGCATCCCGAGCATCGGTCCAAGCGCTTGGGCCACGATCCAAAACACCATCGATCCTGCAATCACAAGGGCCACTGTGCGCCCCTGCTTTGCCAATGCTGCTTCTGTTTCTTCGTGGCCCATTGCTTTGCTTTCTTAGTAAACAGACCCTTTGTCTACACGCTTGGAGAATTCCGTCTCCTCGCCCGCAGCCAAAAGCTTTGCCTGTTCAACCCATTTGTCACGCGTCGCGCGACCTTTGAAGCCTTGAAGGTTCGCGTTGACCCAAGCCATTTCTTGCTCGGTCCATGCCGCGATTTGATCGAAGTGGTAAACACCCATATCGTTGCAAACACCTTCAAGTTTCGGGCCAATGCCTTTGATCCGCTTAAGATCATCGGCGCCGCCTTCACGCGCAGCTGTCAGCAATTCAGGCTTTGTACCCTCGTCAGCACCTTCAATAATGCCGTCGCCATCGTAATCAGGCGTTGCCTCTGCCGCCGCCGCAGCTGCAGCCGCTTCCTTTTCAGCCTTACGCTGTGCTTTGCGCTTCGCTTGACGTTCCGCCTTCGCTTTAGCCGCCGCTTCTTCTTCTAGCGCAGCCGCTGCAGCAGCTTCTTTCTCAGCTTTGCGTTTCGCTTGGCGCTTGGCTTTGCGTTTTGCCGCGGCTTCTTCATCCGCAGCGGCCTTTGCTGCAGCCTCAGCTTCAGCCGCCGCATCTGCACCGGACGTGTCTTCAGCCGCAGGGGCTTCATACTTATATTCGCCCTTGCGCTCTGCAAGCTCAGCTTCGCCCGCAAGAGGTGCACTTGGCTTGATATCTGCCGCTGGCGCAGCACTTACGCTCGCAGATGCACCCGCTGCTTCAGCCGCGCTTGCTGTCTCTGCGCTCGCCGCTGTGTCCGCAGATGCGCTTGCATCTGCCGCCTCAGCTTTGGCCGCGGCAGGAGCTTCTGACGCCTTGCTGCTGGTTGCCGCTGCAACGCCAGCCGCCGCAGCGCCCGTAGCAACCGCAGCAGTCGCGCCCGCAGATGCTGACCGACGGTTCTGATCAACGGTCGGAACCGGTGCGCAGAATAGCCAGTTAAACAAAAGTCCCAACAGGACAAAGCCAACAAGACCCAAGAACAACGACGCACCAAATGATTTGGCGGCTACGCTCATGAGCATGATGAAAATGAATGCGCCCAACAGCGCGGCAATTGCCCAGCACCAGAAACGGCACTTAGGATCTTTCCCTTGATTAGTCATACGTTACACTCCCGTCGGTTTTTTTATCAGG
>NZ_JBDWVM010000360.1:0-4562 GCF_039984035.1 Planktotalea sp.
TGTATCACCACCGTCCCATCTGGGCCAATTTCGGTACGCCCGACAGGAATCCCCGCGTCACGGTATGCGGCCAAATAGCGCTTCAGTTCTGTCTGGGTCAAAACAGCTTTTCTGGCGGGCATGGCAGATGTCTCCGTTTGGGCTGGCTTCTTTTTTCTCTCTAGCTCAGTTTTCACTTCCGCTCTGACGGTGAAACAAACAACGTCTCTAAGCCTTTTAGATCTTTCAAGGATTGCCCTTCTCATCAGCGAGGCAAGTCTCGACCATGTTTTGGGATAGAAATTCCTGGACGGCTTGTTCGGGGACAAAAAACTGCCTCCCAATACGAACGTGGCGCAGCTTCTTTGACGAAAGGAGCCGCCGCACACGGCGCACGGAAAGGCCAAGACATTCCGCAACATCTTTGGTTTCCAACATGGCTTCACTCATGACTTCCCTTTCTTTGCGGCGATGTTATACATTTTGAGACACTTTTGACCTCCAAGGCACCTTAATGTCCAAATTTGGACATTAAGGTCAATATATGGACCTACATATTACCAATGTCTAGCGAAAACACGAGCATCGGCATGCGCCTGAAAGAAATCAGAGCGAAAACCGGACTAAACCAGCAAGATTTTGCTGAAACGATTGGCGCGTCGTATCGGTCCTATCGGGGTTACGAGAGCGGTGAACGTGAAGTGCCAACATCGATATTAATCAAACTGCACAATCTGATGAACGAAGAACCTTTGTGGATTCTCACAGGAAAGCAAACCCCGCTTGGGGACACTGAGTTAGACATCGTTGAAAACGCACTGCTCGCAGGTCTTGGCACGGTTCCAACTCCGTTAATCGAAAAAAGCCCCGAAAAAGCTGCGGCTTTCTTGAAATTGCTTGTGAAACTGAGCCTCAAGCAGGGCGAAGGTTTAACCCAAGTCGATGCTCAGGAAATTGCACAGCAAAGCCTAAAGGAGTGATCATGCCGACACGTTTTTTCAAGAAACAGTACGCAGATGGTGCTACAGTATTGGAGGTGGCGCAAACCATGCACAAACAGGCCAAGGATGCGTTTCTTTCGAGCGTTGTATTGATTACATGCGCGACCATTGCCGTCGTTTGGACTGCAGGCAGTCTAGAGAAACAACTTTTGAGCCTTGGAGCTCTCGCATTTGCCGTGCTTGCAGCCAACCAGTTGAGAAGGATCAAACTCGATTGCCAAGAGCTGATCTGCCGCCTTCCATCTCAAACAAAGTAGCGAGCACGGCGTAGTTGGTTTGCAGAACCGACGGAACACTAAAAGAAGTGTGTTACTTTAGCGGCAATGGTCAAAGAGCCAAACGCAGAAATTCCAGCATACCAACCGTTTATGTGGGATGCCGTGAATGGCAAAGCTGCCAGACCAGCCGTTCATGGGAGCTGCGGCTAATGGCCGCGAAGAGCCCATTGCAGAAGTGTCAAAATTTCGCTGCATGCGCGCGCAGCAGAGATTTTTCCGAAGCGGCGAAAGGTTTTATGCTGCCTGGCAGCGGAAACAGCAGCCGTTCATGCAACGCGCAGCAAATCTGAAACCATGAATTCGAAAATTGCGGAACAATCCCGCCTTTTTGCTTTTGCCTCTTTCGCTGACGCAGAAAACCTTGGTAAATTCGGCGCAGAGCGCGGTGTTCTTGCAAATTTCCCCAAAACCGCCGTTCATGAGCTGAACGTCCACAGGATTTCAAGCCCGCCTCTCGCTGCGATCATTTTCAGCCCGCAACCAGTTCAAAAATGCCTCCGCACCCTGAGACATCGGCCGATCCGTGAAAATGACAAAGTAGCCCGCGTTTTCAACTCTGATGTCGGACAATCTGACAAGTGTTCCGTCGTCGAACTCAGGCGCGACCAGATCATCCCAGAGGGCGATCCCCTGACCATCCACCACCGCCTGCACGCGGCTGTTGGAGTCCGGGATCGTCAGGCTGGATCGGCTGGGGGCGTAAGGTAGCCCTGCTGCTGCGTGCCAGGCCCTCCACCCCGCATCGCCGGAGCTGTCACCCAAAAGCGGAAGCTGCTTGACCGCTTCGGCCAATCCAAGTTGCGTTACCTGATCTGCGCCTGCGCGGTTGGCGGTTGGCACGGCAGGCAGAGATAAAAGAAGCTCGCATTTATGACCCTCCCAGCCGCCAATTCCCCAGAGGACGGCCATGTCCACGTGTACGCTCTTCAGCATGCTTACGGAATTGATCGGTTCGATCCGCAGGCTGATACCGGGATTGGCCTCGAAGAAGCGGGTAAGCCTTGGTGATAGCCAGCGTGAAGAGAAGTAGGTCAGTGCGCCAACGGTCACGGCACCTGAGACAGTGCCACGCAGGTCTTCGATTTCACGGTCGATCTGGCTCAGGGCCGTTTGGGACACATGCCACAATCTGCGCCCTTCTTCGGTCATTTCCAGTTTTGCGTGCGCGCGCTCGAACAGTCGAAACCCGAGCTCGGCTTCGAGCTTGTTGATTTGGTAACTGATCGAGCCTTTCGATTGATGCACCTCGTCCGCCGCCTTGGTCATCGACAGACTGCGGGCAACGGCATCAAAGGTCTTGAGGGAATCATAAGAACGAAAGCGCATTGTTATTGTCTAATTTTTTCGAACGACTTGTGCAAATCATTAGATTTGCGCCAAGCCCACATGACCGAATATCCCGAACTTAATGCGTGGCATCCATCTGTCCTTGTCGAAGATCACCCGCAGGCGTCTAACAACTCTAAACGGTGAATATCATGACAACTGACCTCACTAACTTCCGCTTCGTTGCTAAGGCGCTCCCCAATCAAGGGACGCGTCCGCGCGAGCTTGCCCGCACCATGCCTGCCCATCCGCTAAGCTACATGGAACTGCCCTATGATCCCGAATACACGCTCTACAACTCGCGCCTGACGCCGGAAAAACTCGACACCGCCACAGATGACGAGATGTATTGGGCCGTGCGCACCAACGTCATTTTCCGCCACACCGGAGAATTGCCGATCGAGATTAGCGGGCCGGACGCCGAAACCTTGCTGAACAAAGTGTTCACCCGCAGCGTCAGCAAGGTGAAGCCGGGGCGCTGTTCCTATCAGTTCGCCTGCTATCACGATGGCGGCATGATCACCGATGGGGTGCTGCTGCGGCTTGCGGAAGACAGGTTCTGGATGGCGCAGGCCGACGGCGACCTGTTCAGTTGGTACAAGGCACACGCCGAAGGGCTGGACGTGAAAATCCACGACCCGGATGTCTGGGTCAGCCAGATTCAGGGTCCTCGCTCGCTGGAACTGCTGGCAGCTGTGCTTGACGGACCGATGCCCGATCCTTTCCGCTACTTTGATTGCACCGAGGTTTCCATCGCAGGCCAGACCTGCTGGATCAGCCGCTCGGGCTTCACCAATGAACTGGGCTGGGAAGTCTACATGTTACCCGACACTGACATCCCCGCCATCGGTGACAAGATCATGGAGGTTGGCGCGGACTTCGGCATTCTGCTGACCGGAACGCCAGTGTTCAGGGCGCGGCGGATCGAGGCCGGGTTGCTCAATGCCGGGTCGGATTTCGGGGCGGACACCACGCCGTTCGACGCAGGGCTTGGCGGTTTTGTCGAATTTGACGACCGTGACTTTGTTGGCCACAAAGCGCTGGAGGTCGCCGATAAATCCTGCCGCACCTGGGGCATGCGAGTCACCGGCGGCGTGGCGCAACTTGGACACGTCATGACCATCGATGGCAAAGAGGTCGGTCGGGTCTGCTCCTCGGGCTATTCGCCCTATCAGGGCTGCGGTGTCTGCATCGTGCGCATGGACGACCCTGCGCGGGGTCCCGGCACAAAGGTGGAGGTGCTTTGCGCTGATGGGTCCACCCAGAGCGGTGAGCTCTGCACCCTGCCGATGTATGACGCAGACCGCCTGATACCACGCGGCAAGCTGGTGGACATCCCAACCAAACCCATTGCTGCAGAATGACTTGGCAACTAGGCTGCGTTCGCAAGGAACCCTGCGAGTGCAGCCGCGGCCACTGACGCGCGTTCAACATGAAGGAAATGTCCGCATTCATGGAAGATTTGAAGCTGAGCCTTTGGAATAGCTTGCGCCATGGCATTGATTTCAGCGGTTTTCACCAAGCGATCTTCCTGCGATGCAAGGATCAATGTCGGGACTTGAAGCGCTGCCAACTTTGCGCTCAGGTCCAGTTTTGAACATGCAGTGAAATCGTTCAGCAGAACGTTTCCTCCGGCAGACATCATCCTTTGCTGTGTGGTCTTCACGAAGTGTTCTGGCGTTGATTTGTGCCAGCAAGAGCGGGCGATGGCGGCGACGGTATCTTCGGTTTGGTTCTGCAACCCCTTCAGCAATTCGGGTGTGACTGGCATTCGCGCCGCCCCGGCGATCAGGCATAGTGAGGAAATCCGCTCGCTAGATTGCAGCACCGCTGACAAAACAACTCCGACACCCATTGAGTGCCCGACTAGGCAGACGTTTTCTAAACCAAGCGCTTCAATGAACCTGATCACAACTGCACCGTAGCTGTCGATATCACTCAGGCTTTGACCATCGGATCCACCGTGACCGGGTAGATC
>NZ_JBDWVM010000361.1:0-12331 GCF_039984035.1 Planktotalea sp.
GACGATCCAATATCAATTGCATACCGAGACATGATATTTCAGGACCTAGGCCGAAATCTTGGATGCCGAGGGCGCTTGGTTCAAGACAGTGCGGCTCATACAGTCTGGATCAAATCGTCCTTGTTTCGAGACCTAGTTCACTTCAATGGCGAGAGCATCGAAGGGGCGGGATATAATCGATACCAATTCAGACTGGTTCCATAAAGGAGTTAATCTTACGTCGGTGGCTCTTGCGGTCGTCCACGCCTACGGCGCGTCCAAACCTCAGAGACCCACCTAGAATGCCCTCCCTCTGCTCACTTCGTTCGCATAGGTTGGCAAGAACGATGATTTTATTGAAAGGGGAAGTAAAAGGACACGCTAATAGTTACTATTAGTGGTTCCCCCTCTCCCCCCCCTATCGGTGGTCGCCCCGCCCCGGTTCCTTTGATCACCGATTGGGCAACTGGCGAAGCGGTTAGCACATCCATTTATTCAGTCTCATTTGGGTATAATCACACAGCGCCGATGAAATTGATTCAAAAGTGTCCTATTAGACTTTAAGAATCACTTATCGGACGGTAGGTGTTATTCGGACAGTTATATGAGACGGGAGGAAGCGCATGGGCGAACTTATCGGATACGGTCGGGTCAGTAGCAGATCACAATCATTGGATATCCAGATCGCGGCACTGACCGCTGCTGGGGTGGCAACTGAACACCTGTATCTGGAAAAAGTATCGGGTCGAAAACAAACTGGCCGTGCTGCGTTAGAAGACCTACTGGGCCGTGGCATCCGCAAAGGCGATACCCTTGTCTGCACTCGTCTGGACCGCTTAGCGCGTTCCACACGTGATCTTCTACACATCGCTGAGACCTTGGACGACAAGGGCGTGTCCTTGAGGGTATTGGAACAACCCATCGATACCACCACTCCCACGGGCAAACTATTCTTCACAATGCTGGGTGCTTTTGGTGAGTTTGAGGCCAGCATTCGTGCGGAACGTCAGCGTGAAGGGATTGATGCTGCATTGGCAAAGGGTGATGATAGTCCGTTCAGGGGGAGACCACCCAGCATTGATCCAAAGCAAATACTGGCATTGCGCGAAGAAGGACTGACACCTACAGCGATCAGTGAAAAGCTAGGGGTCGCAAGGTCATCGGTGTATCGCCTAATGACCTCGGTATCATAATATGCCAAATATGAAATAACTGGGAATGGTTGCCTCGAAGACTCAAGGAAAAGTCCTCCGTGACTAAAATTATGCATGGGCTCTTAAGTGAACAACAACTCTATTGGGAGCGTTCACATCGTGCGGGGGCCGACAGTAGCGATGAACAAACTGCATCAAAAGACACACGGTTGTTGAGGTCTTGCATCGTTGCCGATGAGCTACTGGAGCTACAATCAAGGATTGCTTGTTCCCTATCTATTGCGGTGGCTTCAAAATTTATGCGTTCTGGTAGCCCAATGGGTGGATTGTCGGTGTAGTAAAAGTTACCGAGCATCTCACCGCTTATCTGAACCCTGTTGGAGACCCGTCCGAACGTCGAAAAGTCAGCGCCACTGATGTTGCTGTTATCGATTTCGAATTGTGCAAACATATCAATGGGTAGTTTCAAACATCTAAGTGAACTTGAAGATGCTATGAGAGTGGGCTGAAAACTTTCAAACAGCCTAAGCACTGCTGCTGGATCTCCTGCTTTGATGACAGTGCGAAATTCTTCTGTTTTGATTAAATTTAGAAAGCTATCAAATTCGGATTCATCCATAGCTGCCTCAGCGATAGTTTCAGAAATAAAATCCTCCCAAAATCCTTGCTGTTCTTCTGGATTAGCGTTTTGAAATTCGGACCAGTTGGGTAATATTTGGTTGAAAATTTCCAAGTAAAATCTGGACCTAAGGCCATTAAGCGCACTTGTGTTGGTCACGGTAGACTGGTCGAAAACTGAGTTGTTTAAAAATAGACTTGTGGTTCCATCAGGGACAATAAGTGTATTAATTACTTCGCTGCTTGAGAAAACTACGTCGCGCATGGAGCCTTCTAGCAAGCTGTCTTCGATAGTTGTCGATCGAAATGATACATTCTCAAGCAAAAGGTTTCCAAACTCTGCATAGCGAAAGTGGCTACGTCTTATCACTTGGTCAGTAAGTTCAAGGCCAGATAAGAAGGGTCCGTTCTGCAAGCTATCACCAGTCAGTGTTAGTCCTACGATTTGCACCCCATTTTCAACTAAGAACTCAATTGCATCAGCTTTACCAGTATTTCCAGCAACTTGACTGGATAACGCTTGCCACGCTCGGCTAATTCTCTCTTCCTTCCGATCCTGCCACTCGTCGTAGTAAATCCACGAGGCACCAATCGCTAGTGCTAAGCCGACGACAAACATGAACCGAGTAAACCACCACTCTTCAAGAAATAATGTGGCTTTTTCGAAGATATGATCCGCCTTTTGCTCATTGTCATCAGGTCTATTAATGACGCCATCAAGCTTCCGATCTATCGCGGACAATCTACGTTCCAGCGTGGCTGAGTTGGTTCGCCTTACCTGAGTTTTTAAACGTCTACTTCTCAAGAGAACCTCTTTTCATGCCCCACTTACCTGTGGGGCAGTACAGGTGAGTATTTCGGATTTCGTCAACTATTAATGTTGGTTCGGATGGCGGCTAGTCTTATAAACTTCGTCGAGATCATGAGGATCAATATCACGTCAAATAGTCGGTGTGCCACAAATGAGTGCTTACTGCCCCATGATGACAGCCAAAGGACGCAAAGTGTGACGCTATTGGAAACGTTTCTGGACACATGCATTCCCTTTCTGGACACTGTGACGACTTTGCGGCTCACCATTGGGACCCTATGTGGTTGATAAGAAAATATAAATTATGGGGTTGAATTTATAGGTGCGCAGATTCCAGGGTCGCCCACCATTTTATTTCTTCACAATTGATATTTTGCGGGTGAGTTTCTAGCCCACTCGCTGTTCGCTCTTTGTCTAAATCCAGCGTGCAAGCTATCGCAATCGCTCAGTCACAACCTTGAGCAGCTGAACGCGCGACTGGGTTCAGCAAACTCTCCAATTAGGTGAAATCGATAAAGTTGACGGATTCACATTCGGCAAAGCTCACGTTAGGTGGTGAATCGGCCTAGCTGGCGCGACAAAACGCATCTCGCAAAGTTCCCTTTGGTTAATAACATCGCAAAGCGACCCACTTGCGTCCATAACGCTTAATTTTAAGGCATTCAGCTCAAAATTCAGACTCCCACGGTGAGATTTGAGGCAATTGCTGAATTTTTATGTCAAATATCTTGGCATACGCCAAAAAAATAATATTCTTTTCGTTGAATGCGAGACAATTTTTAGAGTTGAGAACGCGAAAGATCCCTCGGCAAAGTCGCTGTCAAACAAAACGCCGAGGGATCATTGGTTTACCCTCTGTGTGAAGGGCGGACAAAATCGGTGAGTTAAGTCGATTTTGTCAGTTCGTTAAGTCAGGGTGTCTGAGGTCGCTGACTTGGTTATTACATACCCTATGGTTGCGATTTCTGTAAAGCGTTCCGTTACGAAAACTTTGATTTGTGTCAATTTGTAAAGCATGGAAATAAACGGAGAAAATCTCCGAAAGTCACATATTTTACAGGAAAAGAACGCTCCACCTTGGTGCGCTCTGCTTTTCCAATCTTACAAATATCGCGCAAACCCGCGCAACCTAACCTTGCGTCACCCGCGCCCTCCTTGCCGACAAAATGCCTCTTAAAAGGTAAAAATCGACATTAACATCCAATTTCTCTGCAAGCGCTTTGGGTGGATTGATTCGGCTGAAAGGCACCGCTAAATGTGCTTCTCTCGCGACATATTCGAGCTAACGCTGAATTCACCTTGAATTCTTAAACAAATGCGCCCATTTAAGCGCCACTTCCGCAGGTAAGCGGATCAAACAACGATGGAGATACCATGGCCAAGGAAGATACGCTCGAATTTCCCGGTGTCGTGAAGGAACTCCTGCCGAATGCGACATTCTTGGTCGAGCTTGAAAATGGCCACACCATCATCGCGCACACGGCAGGCAAGATGCGCAAAAACCGCATCCGTGTTCTGGCTGGCGACAAGGTTCAGGTCGAAATGACCCCATATGATCTGACAAAAGGTCGGATCAACTACCGCTTTAAGTAAGTGGTACAAAAAGTTTGGAATTTGGAACCGGTCTCATAGTTGGGGCCGGTTTTGCTTTGAGGGATCTATGAAACTCATTCTAGGAAGCGGCAGCCCTCGCAGGCTCGAACTGCTCGCGCAAATCGGACTGGTGCCGGATGACATCCGAGCGCCGGACATTGATGAAACGCCGATGAAACAAGAACAGCCTCGACCCTATTGTGCGCGCATGGCACGCGAAAAGGTCGCCGCTGTCACAGCGACCTCGGATGAGCTTGTTCTTTGCGCCGATACAACTGTTGCATTGGGCCGCCGTATATTGGGCAAGCCGTCAGATGCCGGCGAAGCTGCTGAATTCTTGCTGGCTTTGTCTGGTCGTCGCCATCGCGTCATCACAGCCGTTGCTGTGAAGTTGGGCGATAAGGTCTGGGAACGCGACGTTGTCACCAACGTTAAAATGAAGCGCCTTTCCGACATTGAACTCAACGCTTACCTTGAAAGCAACGACTGGCAGGGCAAGGCTGGCGGATATGCGATCCAAGGCCCCGCATCAACATTCATTCCTTGGATCAGTGGCAGCTTTAGCGCCGTTGTTGGTCTACCGCTTGCGGAAACTGCTGCATTGCTACAATCCGCTGGATACCCTGTTTATGGAGACCGCTCATGAAGGGTCGCACAATCGTTCTGGACCATCTTAACGGCCGCGAAGCTGCGGCTCTTATGGTTGATGGGAAGCTCCATGATCTTCTCATCTCCGCAGATGCCCCTGCCCCCGGCACAATCTATCGCGCCGTGGCCGATCGCCCTGTGAAGGGACAAGGAGGTATGTTCCTGAAGACCCCAGATGGCAACGCTTTCTTGCGTCAGATCAAGGGTATGGCACCCGGTGATGAATTGCTCGTGCAAGTCACGGGTTACGCGGAAGATGGCAAGGCCATTCCAGTCGCGCATCGCGTGCTCTTCAAATCCCGTTATGTCATCATCACACCAAACGCACCGGGCATTAACGTGTCTCGCTCCATCCGCGATGATGACCGTCGCGAAGAACTGCTGGCTATCGTGCATGACACCTTAGAGACTGTTCCCCATGGCATCATCCTACGGTCGTCTTGCGAAAACGCCGAAGATGCGGAGATCGCGGAAGACCTGCTCTCAATGATTTCCCTCGCCGATCAAGTTTTGAATGACGATGGTACGGGCCCTGAAACTCTGATCGAAGGCGATGAACCCCACCTCCTCGCGTGGCGCGACTGGGTGGAACCCGCCGAAGTGGTCACAGAAGACGGCAGCTTTGAAACCCATGATGTCATGGATGCCGTTGACGCGCTTGAAGATCCAAAAATCGCGTTAAGCGGTGGCGCATACGCCTACATTGAACCAACACGCGCACTTGTCGCGGTCGATGTGAATACCGGTAACGACACCTCAATGACAGCTGGTACCAAAGCCAACTTTGCATTGGCCAAGGTCCTACCCACCGCTCTGCGCACACGTGGTCTCGGCGGGCAGATCGTGCTCGACCTTGCCCCTATGCCCAAGAAGGACCGTCGCGGGTTTGAGACTGCGCTCAAGGCAGCACTTCGCGCAGACAGCATTGAAACTGTTTTTGTCGGATGGACCCCGCTCGGCCACGTAGAGCTGCAACGCAAGCGCGCACGACTGCCTGTTTCGGAGTTGCTTGCATGAGCTGCCCGATGTGTGAAAACGAGCCGGACGCGAAGTACAAACCCTTCTGCTCCAAACGCTGCGCTGATCTTGATTTGGGCAAGTGGCTAAACGGCTCGTATGCCCTCGCATCGAATGATCCAGACGACTCTGATGCCCTGATCGACGCAATGGAACAGGCTCTTGATGGGTCTGAAAACGATCAAAACAAAAAACTACACTAAAAGCGCGCGTTAGCTCTGGACACGCCCCTCTCTCCGTCTTAGAAGGCCCGCACCCAGACAATGATTTGTCACCCGTGCCCGGGTAGCTCAGGGGTAGAGCAGTGGATTGAAAATCCTCGTGTCGGTGGTTCGATTCCGCCCCTGGGCACCATTTATTATTTCAGATCTCTTTCTGTTTAGTGCTTCGTAGAACATCCATTCTCGAAGCAATCGTTGATGCTCTGTAAGTTCGTTTCAACTCTACTCATCGAACAAGGCGAAAGAAATTTATTCAAAGCGCCAAATACCCGATTGCGGAAAAGGCGATCACGCACCCGAGCCATTGAACAGGTTTCAGTCTTTCTTTTAGGAACAAGAACGCAAATAGGATTGTGAGCAATCCAAAACTTGAGCTCGAAACAGAGGCGTATTGCGCGTCTTCTAAATGTCCTGCGGTATTCACAGATAATAACGCAATGCCATCTGCAATTCCCATCAAGGACAGAACGGGGAGCGCCGCGCGCCCGGGCCAAATCGGTATCCGCAGCATTAGGAGCCCCGCTAGAAGAAGCGCGATCGCGACCAGACGCGTCACCAATGTGACGGGTAACTCGCCAGCGATCGCACTCGCGCTTTGACCAAAGGCGAATGTCCCCGCAAAGCCAACCGAAGACAAAGCCGCCAAAGAAATTGTTTTCCCAATTGGAGGTACGTCACTTTCTCCACTTTGAGCAAGCGCGCTTACCAACGAGACACCTAGCACGACAAGCATAACAGCGCCCCATTGCATTGGGCTAATATGCGTTCCGCTCCAAGCGGCCCAAGCGACGGATAAGATCGGGTAGCTGGCAATAATGGGCGCTACAAGAGCCACCGGCCCACGTTGAAACGCGCCGTAAAGCCCAAGGCTCGCGACCAGAAAGAGCACCCCGGACATAAAGCTCATGCCCAGAACCGCGCGATCCGGCACTATGTCACCTTGCTGAAACGCCATAACCCCGACGTGAAAGAGTGTCCCAGTGACGAGTACCGTCAACAATGATGCCATAAGCGGTGTTTTCTGCGACACAAACCGCACGCAGACGTCGTGAAAGCCCCACATGACGGCCGCGATCAGGCCCAGTGTCAGCGCGCTCATAAGGGGGCTGCCCCATAGAAAACGGACCTATTCAACGCACGCGCGCTTCGATTTAATGAAATCTTCACAAGGAAACTCCGAATTTATTTGCCGACTCTTTCATTTTGATATTATTCTCACGGTTAAACAAATATTCCACATATGCAAATTTCATCTGCGTAGGAGACACCGATGTTGGATGACTACCCTCAAGTAAGGCCAGGGCCGCCCAAGCCGAGTGTGATCATTGAACCAAAGGTGTTTTCACTGCCTTCCGGCACGGAACGCTACGTCGTTGAGGCTGCAGGGGCAATCCTTGTTCCTATTCATGCAGGCGATCGGTTTACGATTATCAATGATGAAGGCGGGCAGCCTTCTGAGATCATTGCAACAGATAAATCGGGCAAGATCACTCCAGAAATTCTAGGCCATACGAGCACGGTAAAAGCGGATGGTCTTCAAGCCTTGCTCAATGGACCTGACCACTCGCTGCGCGGTCTGCGCATGGGTCTTGATGCCCGCGGCATCGATTTGACCCAAGGCGGTGCGCTTACCGTGTTTGGCGCCGAAACACCTGCGGGTACACAGGAAACCTTTTCAGTCACTTCGGACGGCACACTGATTGTCGCCGCCCCGGGCGCGCCGATGGATTTTGAGGCGCAAAACACATCTACGCCGCTTACGTTGATGGTCACGCGCGCTAAGCTTCAAAAACATGTACGTTTTGAGCTACCGACGCCTCTGGCAGACCCTTTGGCGGACATTCGCATCCATAGCCAAACGGCTGAAGCCTATTTCGTTAAAGCAGGGGACTACATCCAAATCCTAGATGTGGATGGGCGGCAATGCACTGATTTCGAATGTTTTTCCGCTCGAAAACTCGACAAAGGTATCGAGCACGCTCTGGATGTAACCACAACGCGCACCTTGATGGGCCATGCCTACCCGATGCCCGGTCTTCATGCGAAATACTATGATCAGGAAATGGTTCCGCTCGTCGAAGTGGTCCAAGACACCTGCGGTCGCCACGACGCCTTTGCGCTCGCCTGCTCTGCGAAATATTATGACGATATCGGATATCCCGGCCATATCAATTGCTCTGATAATTTCAACAAAGCGCTCGCAGAGTACAACATCGCGGGCCGCAAAGGCTGGATGGCGATCAATTTCTTCTTCAACACAGGCCTTGATGATCACGGCGTCATGTACGCGGATGAACCTTGGTCGCGCCCCGGCGATTACGTGTTGTTGCGCGCACTGACAGACATCGTCTGCGTCAGCTCCGCCTGCCCTGATGACACCACAGCCGCCAATGGATGGAACCCCAGCGACATCCATGTGCGCACCTATTCCGGCAAAGAGACGTTCCAACGTTCTGTCGCCTATCGCCCTACACCTGATGCGGACTATAAAATGACCAAGCAAACTGGCTTTCACGCGCAATTCGCCCAGCACACTCGCAATTTCATTGAATACAACGGCTATTGGCTGGCCAATTGCTACGCCGCGGCTGGCCCGATTGAAGAGTACCACGCATGCCGCGAAAAATGCGTCATTCTCGATCTATCCCCCCTCCGCAAGTTCGAGATCACAGGGCCCGACGCTGAAGCGCTCTGCCAATACGTGTTCACGCGAAACATGAAAACTCTCGCAATTGGCGGTGTCGTATACACGGCCATGTGCTACGAACACGGGGGCATGGTTGACGACGGGACTGTGTTTCGCCTCGGCAAGGACAACTTCCGCTGGATTGGCGGCAACGACTACGGCGGCGAATGGCTGCGCGAGCAGGCCGAAAAACTGAACCTCAAAGTCATGGTACGCTCCTCCACGGATCAATTGCACAACGTCGCTGTGCAAGGACCAGAGAGCCGCGATCTGTTGAAAAAGATCGTCTGGACGGCGCCGCACAATCCCGAGTTTGAACAGCTCGAATGGTTCCGTTTCACCCCTGCCCGCCTCAACGACGAAAACGGCACGCCTTTCGTGATTTCGCGAACAGGCTATACGGGTGAGCTGGGCTATGAAGTGATGTGTCATCCCAAAGATTGCGCTGAAATTTGGCAAGCAATCTGGGACGCGGGGCAAGATCATGGCATCAAACCTATGGGGCTTGAAGCGCTCGACATGGTGCGTATCGAAGCGGGATTAATCTTTGCCGATTATGATTTCTCCGATCAAACCGACCCGTTCGAGGCTGGCATTGGTTTTACCGTTCCGCTGAAATCTAAAACCGATGATTTCATTGGCCGCGATGCGCTGATCCGGCGTAAAGAACATCCGATGCGCAAACTTGTCGGCCTTGAAATCGATAGCAATGTCGATGTCGAGCACGGCGATTGCATCCATGTGGGGCGCGCGCAGGTGGGTGAAATCACGTCTTCGATGCGCTCGCCAATTCTGGGCAAAAACATCGCAATGGCGCGGATTGATGTGGCCCATGCTGCCCCGGGCACAGAGTTGGAAGTCGGCAAGCTCGATGGTCACCAAAAGCGGCTGCCCGCAAAGGTTGGCACAGCAACAGCGGCCTATGATCCGAAAAAGGAACGCCCTCGCTCATGATCCGCGCGCTCGCCCTTTTCGCTCTTGTGGTCATAGGCAGCGCCGCAAACGCGCAGTCAGTGAAACTCACGGCAGAGCAGATTAGAGACGTGTTAACGGGCAATACCGCAATCGGAAAATGGGAAGGCGTAAAGTACCGTCAGTTCTTTGGTCCAGATGGCATCACGCTCTATGCCCAAGACGGTGCAAGAACGGCGCGCGGGAAATGGCGCATCGACACCGCGAAAGACGAATATCAAAGCATCTGGCCCAACGACGCGGATTGGGAAGGCTGGTTCGTCATGGAATATGCAGGTGCCTATTACTGGGTTAGCAAATCAACACCGCCAACCCCATTTCGCGTGCAGGAAGGCCAACATCTTGTTGCGCAGTAACCTGACACTCGCCCTCAGTTTGCTTGCCCCACACATAGCGCTTGGCGCGTCCTGTACAGAGCTAATCGATCACTTGAGCACGAGCCAAACTTTAAAGGGCTTTCTTGAACAGGCCACCACGCAAGCGGCAAGTTGTGGCACATCACTACAAACCGGCGGTGCGCGCTCCACCTATTGCTATGTCAGCTATGCCTATCGCAGCGCCCAAGCCAACAACGCACTTGCACATCTGGACACGACCCTCAGCACTTGCTTTGAACGCCGCATCCCAAGCGGCGCAGGCGAGATCGTCAACCACCCTGACAGCTTCAACCAAATCGAGTATTGCGACGCCAGCGGCACATACAGCCTGTCACTGAAAGACAAAGCGGGCCTAGGCGAAACCTTGATCTTTCTGACCTCCACTCCAAACCAACACTGTCCATAAAAAACTCCCCCGCTTCATCTTTCCAGATAAACTTCGGGGGAGGCGATCGATAGATCGACGGGGGCTGGCCCCCGCCAAAGGGTTAGTTTTCCAGATAAACGTCTAGACTATCATCCAACGCATCTTTCCAAGGCGTGTGATGAATAGGCGCCATCGTACCCGTCATCACAGACTTATAAGCATTGTCGCGGAACGTCATGATGCCCTTTTTCTTATGGCCCTTCCATTCCTTGAACGCCTTGCAAGCGCCCTCAACGTCAAAGCTTGGATAGTCCGTATCAGCGATCAATTCCTTGATGTAATCGCCCTGATACCAAATCGCGTCATAGTCATCTTCGCCCGCATCTTCACGCGCGACGCGATCAGCAACATCCGATTCCATCGCGGCGCTGTCGGGCATCGCAATGCGGCCCATGATGACGTCACGCACGTACCATGCTTGGGCGTCAAACATGTTGAACGTGAACCATTGGTCCTGCATGCCGAGATAAAACAAATCCGGCGCAGATACATAAGCAACCCCTTTATAAAGATCAGCCGTTGCCAAACGGTTCGCGGTCTTCAGGCGCAGATCATCTGGTAGGAAGGGGAAGTGATGTTTATACCCTGTGCACAGGATCACAGCATCGATGTCAGCGGTGGTTCCATCCTTGAAATGGGCCGTGTTGCCGTCAACTTTGGTGAGCAATGGAACTTCTTTCCAATTGTCCGGCCAATCATAGCCCATCGCAGCGGTGCGGTGGCTGACTGTGATGCTCTTGGCGCCGTACTTCCACAGCTGTGATCCGATGTCCTCGGCAGAATAGGACGTGCCGTCGGTCAGAACATTCTTACCTTCAAACTCCATGGCATCGCGGAAATCATGGGCATGCAGACCACGGCCCTTAAAGCTCTCAAAGCCATCGAACTGAGGAACATTCGGCGTGCTGAAATGACCAGAGGCCACAATCACATGATCAAAACTCTCAGTGTAGGTATGATCGTTTGGCAAATCGCAAACAGTCACCGAGAAACCCGCATCGGTCTTTTCAACCCAGCGCACAGCGGTCTCAAAACGGATTTGATCGCGCACACCTGCCTTTTTCACACGGCCCTCAATGTAATCAAACAACACTGCGCGCGGCGGATAAGAGGCGATTTGCTTGCCAAAATGCTCTTCAAACGAATAATCCGCAAACTCCAGCCCTTCCTTCGGCCCATTCGACCAAAGATAGCGATACATCGAGCCATGAACCGGCTCACCGTATTGATCTAGACCCGTGCGCCATGTGTAGTTCCACAGTCCACCCCAATTTGATTGCTTTTCAAAACAAACCACTTCCGGCACATCAGCGCCACCCTCAGCAGCCGATTGAAAAGCACGTAGTTGTGCCAGCCCCGATGGACCCGCACCAATAATTGCAACACGTTTTGTCATTCAAAACTCCAAGTTTTAAAAAGGGAGAGAACGTAAGGTGCGTGGTTTCGCGCACCCTACGGCCTAAATATCGAGCGTGTTTTGACGCTCCCAATCTGAGAAATACGACACGAAGGAATTCCACTCTTCCATCTTCATCTTGAGGTAAGAGCGTGAGAATTCTTCGCCCATCGCGGCCTTCAGCCCTTTGTCCTTGTCGTACTCGCGCAGCGCATCCAGCATATTGAGTGGCAGTTTTGGTGCACCGCGCACCTTGTGCCCCTCTGCGTACATATCGATATCGTGACGCTTGCCCGGATCAGCCTCAGAACGCACGCCGGACAGACCCGCGGCAATGATCACGGCCTGCAACAAATAAGGGTTCGCCGCGCCATCTGGCAGGCGCAATTCAAAACGACCAGGCCCAGGAACACGCACCATATGTGTGCGGTT
>NZ_JBDWVM010000362.1:0-9942 GCF_039984035.1 Planktotalea sp.
CCGACGATCAAAATCTCGCCAAAGGCTCTATAAATTATTGTTTTAGTTCGAAGACCCGTTCGATCTCTTGCCGTTGTCTAAGTGTTAAATTTGGAATTTCATCCTGCGGCAAGAGTTTGTTTCTAATAGTTTTCATCGGTCCTGACTTAGTAAAATGCCTGAGCCATGGAGATAGTAAATTATTTCGTGCAAGTGGTCTTAAGACAGGTGGAATATTCTCGACAACTGTTCCGTTGGTTGTTTTGATTTTCGCGTTACTATGCTCCAACGGAAAGGCGAGAACCTCAAGCGCTGTTTCAGGTAAACCCATGAAATTGACTAGCCCCGCAACGCTCTGGCTTTGTTCGCTTACAAAATCGTCAAATTGCAGCTTATGAATAGGTGCCGATGGGAAGGCCTTCTGGAGATGAGCGATATTTGCTTCAAAGTGGTACATCTCACTTTGAAAGCTGTCTTGCTTACAGATGCATTCGACATATTCATCAAGCGTTTTAGCAACCAACTTATGATTAACGTGAGATTTGTTGGAGCGAATTTGCACGTACACCGACCGGATCAAATCTGGCAAATCGCGCAATCCAATGACGAGCGATACTTGATCGCTCGCGAAAATTTGCCCTAGTCGAGCAGCGCTACGTGCTGGAAAAATGCGAGCGTTCAGCTGCTTGCTTGACCAGCTAGAGTATAAAAAATGCTCATTGGACAGCACAACAGGCCCCGCCCCCGGCAAGGCCTTAGCGAGCGCGTCATAGGCGCTGCGCAATTTTGATATTTGCGCGATGAATTCATTTTCATCCTCAATGTACAGCGCATTGGTTAGCGCAACAAAGAAATCACGGCGTGCAGGTGTTGCATCATCCTGAAATCCGCCCATGCCCAAGTATCTGATATGTTTCTCGCGGTGGAGCACATCAAACACACTGTTTTGCAGCGTTGTTGTCCCCGTTTTAGGGTATCCAAGGTGAAGGATGAGATCACTCACAGTATGCCACCTTTTTCATCTCGCATTTTGTACAGAATTGAATGCCCACAGAGCAGTACCAAAATGATCGAATATGCCAGTGCTCCGGCGCCTGCCCCGTTAACGCCAAAGGCGTAAGGCCCAAGAATTGCTCCCAAAACAAAACACGCAAATGCAATCAGATTGAATTTGAAGAAACGCCAACTCCCAAAGGTAATTTGCGTGAGCGACGTAAGAGAAAACGCGCTTGCGTATAGGGCAGTGCCCGATGCCAATAGCAACAGAATTGGTAAGGCAGGCGAAAATTCAGCGCCAAACAGGCCCGATAGGATTTCGACCCCGAAGACGACAAGAATCCCAAAAGCAAAAACCGACACGAGAACCGCCATTTTGGTTATTCGAAACGCCAACCTCGCCGCTTCGAAGAAATGACCAGAAGAGGCTAAGCGGCTGAATTCAGGGTAAACCGATATGCGCGCCGCCTCTGCGAAACGCGCTAATAGCGCCGCAAGGCGATAAGCAACACCGAAAAGAGCGGCGGCTGACGGACCCAGAATAGCTCCTACGATCAATATCTCACCACGCTGGCGTATTGCGTTCAGGGCACTGGATGCGCTCACACCAAAGGCAAAGCTGAGAAACTTCTGACGTGCAACGCGATCAAATCGTTCATTAACCGCGACATCTTCTTGCGCCTCAATTTTGCGCCACGCGATAAATAGGACGAGCAATGAAGCGAGCACCGAGACAACCGGTATCGTTATCAAATATGTCGGTAGATCAGCGCCAATTCGGTAAAGCACGAATGCATTCAAGAGTAAGAGCACTGCCTGAAGGACGTCTATCGAAACGGCCCAGCCAAACGCGCCGAGTAGGCGCAATGCGCCAATAGACGTACCGCGACCCGAAAACACCAAAGCAGCTGCGAAATAAAGCCCCAGCTTGGCTGTTTCAGGGTCAAGCCCAAGTAAAGAAGGCGCAGCAATCAGCAAGGTCGCGACCACAAAAGCAGAAAGCGTTGCAGCTGCGAAGTCCAGCCCTACACCATAAAGCCAGAGCGCTTTCAAACTGCCGCGCCCTTCAATGTCTGCGCCGACTTTCGCAAAGCTCTGCCAGTTTTGAAAACTGATCAGTTTGGAAACCAATTCGCACGTGGCCTGAACCAGAAACAGCTTACCCAAATCTTCGATCCCGAGCGCACGTGTGTTCATTGCCAGCGCAAAAAAGCCAAGCGTCGTAACGGCCATTTGGCCACACATGACCTTGCTGAAATTTTGTAAAATCACGCGTAACGGAGAGCTCACAACGCCCCTCCGGCAAATCGTGAGCAACCATAGTGTCGATCATTCGAAAGGCTTACAGTTCGCGTATACATTCTTGTTCTGTCTTGAAAACTCACGTTTCTTAGTCTCGAATGACAACCGCAGGGAAAACTATCGGATGCTTGTTCAACCGAGACTCGTCTAACTGATATCTTTATGCAAACAAAGGCTAATTAGAAACTCAAAGCTGATTCGAGCGCAAAGACAGGTGGACACTCGGAATTTTGGGCGAATATATGGTGCCTAAATCTCTGGCAATCGTTGTGTACCCTTGTGTTAAACGCGGACGACAATCTGCACTCTTTTTCAAATCAATCAATTCTTAAGAACTGAGCTAAGCGAACGAATGAAAAAAGCCCTCATTACAGGTGTAACCGGCCAGGACGGCTCGTATCTGGCGGAACTTCTGCTGGAAAAAGGCTATGAGGTTCATGGCATCAAGCGCCGTGCATCGCTCTTTAATACGGGCCGCATCGATCACATCTACGAAGACCCTCATATCGAGACACAACGATTTAAGCTGCATTATGGCGATCTCACCGACTCCTCTAGCCTAACGCGGATTATCTCTGAGATCGAACCGGATGAAGTCTATAACCTAGGCGCGCAGTCCCATGTTGCGGTCAGTTTTGAAGCGCCAGAGTATACCGCCGATGTCGACGGCATGGGCACGTTGCGTATGTTGGAAGCGATCCACTTCCTAGGTTTGGAAAAGAAAACCCGCTTTTATCAAGCCTCCACATCAGAGCTATATGGGCTCGTTCAGGAGAGCCCGCAGAGCGAGACAACGCCGTTTTATCCGCGCTCGCCTTATGCTGCTGCAAAGCTCTATGCCTATTGGATCACGGTGAATTATCGCGAAAGCTATGGGATGTATGCCTGTAACGGCATTTTGTTTAACCACGAAAGCCCGCGGCGCGGCGAAACATTCGTGACCCGTAAGATCACGCGCGGTTTGGCGAATATAGGCATGGGTCTCGAAGACTGTCTTTATATGGGTAACATAGATGCGTTGCGCGATTGGGGCCATGCAAAAGACTACGTAAAGATGCAATGGATGATGCTGCAGCAAGATACGCCCGACGATTTTGTGATAGCCTCCGGCACTCAGCATTCGGTGCGCGACTTTATCCGCTGGGCTGCCGAAGATTTATCAATCGAGCTGGCGTTTTCGGGTTCCGGAATTGATGAAATAGCGACGGTTGTGTCGGCGGATCAGACGATCACGCCGCATATTGCTGTCGGGGATGTCATCATGCGGATCGATCCACGGTATTTCCGCCCTGCTGAAGTTCAATCCCTTCACGGCGATCCATCCAAAGCCAAGCGGCTCCTTGGTTGGGAGCCTGAAATCACTGCGCGCGAAATGTGCGCGGAAATGGTCGCGGAAGACCTGAAGGCCGCGCAACGCCATGCATTGCTCAAGGAACACGGGCTTGATCTGCCTGTCAGCCAAGAGGAATAACCAAATGAGCTTTGACATCACAGGCAAACGAATTTGGGTTGCCGGCCATCGCGGCATGGTGGGCAGTGCTGTCGCGCGGCGTCTTGAGCAGGAGGACTGCACGGTCATTAAAGCAGGGCGCGAGATCGTCGATCTGACCAACCAAGCGCAAGTAGAGCACTGGATGAATGAAACCCGCCCTGATGCCATCATCTTGGCTGCAGCAAAGGTCGGCGGCATTCTTGCAAATGATACGCAACCTGTGGATTTTCTTCTCCAGAACCTGCAAATCCAGACCAATATTCTAAGCGCAGCCCATAGTGCCGATATACCGCGCGTTCTATTCTTGGGCTCCTCTTGCATTTATCCGCGCGATGCGGCGCAACCCATTGCGGAAGCAAGCCTGCTCACAGGTGCATTGGAGCCAACCAATGAAGCCTACGCAATTGCCAAGATCGCCGGGATTAAACTGATCCAAGGCTATCGCAAACAACATGGGCGCGATTGGATATCGGCGATGCCGACCAACCTCTATGGGCCCGGTGATAACTATGACCTTCAATCCAGTCATGTTTTGCCCGCACTTTTAAGAAAAGCGCATGACGCAAAAATGAACGATGCGGGAGAGATGGAACTGTGGGGATCAGGTGCGCCTTTACGGGAGTTTCTGCATTGTGACGATCTGGCGGATGCCCTTGTCTTCCTGCTCAAAGAGTACTCGGGCTATGAGCACATCAACGTCGGCTCTGGCGTAGAGGTTTCAATACGTGCGTTGGCGGAAACCATAACGCGCGTTGTCGGTCACGACATTGATTTGGTGTTTGATGCGAGCAAACCAGACGGAACCCCTAGAAAGCTCATCGATTGCACAAATTTGCATCAATTGGGTTGGAACAACGCACGAAGCTTGGAAGACGGAATTAGCAGCACATACAGGGACTTTTTAGCGACCCTCGAAACGGAAAACCCTTCCTAAAAAGTACAAGCAATTGCTTGATTCAAAAAAGCCAGCTGTTCGCTGAAAAATCAAAGTTTTACAAAGTTTCAGCGGTCTATTTCTTCTCTCTCTGGTCATTGGCACTTTGCGCGCATTAGTTGCGCCACCCAAACGCAAGAGCAATCAGCAACACACAGATTTGCATCAAAGCGAACGCGATTGCTGACCAACCGCGAGACCCATCGTTCCTAAAATCAGTGGATTACAGCACGGAGGGCTTTACACGTTTCGCGTTAGTCGCCATCGTGATTCTTATAGCTGACTCGCATCATCTCGCGGGTACGAAGCTCACTCAGTGGTAAAAAGTTACCGCCTGTTTGGCTGGACTAACACACTATTTTTGCAGCGCTAATAAAACTAACCAGCTACACACCCTGCCCCAAATCCAGTTGTTTTCCAAGCAAACACCCAAGAACCTAAAGCTGATTGCCTTAATGGAAAGAACACGTTCGAGAAGTTCAAAGTGAAAACCGTTCGCTTATCTTTCCATTTGTTGACACACAAAAAAACGCAAACTGTACGAATATGCTGCCGCTTTGATCAAAACAACTTTAAGAAGACAAATTCCAGCGCGTTTCATTGACCTGTAGTAGCAGAGGTGCTAACGATTTGATCAATTGATTTAAGAAATACAACTACCCCCTTGAGGATCCTCGACCCGATGAGTGCTCATGATTTTTCAAACCTTCACTCGGATAAGAGTGTGTCGATAAGACAGGGTCAGAACAAAGCGCTATTTTTCTTTTTTAAACGTATCTTTGACTTGTTGTGTTGCGTTCTTTTTCTGCCCATTTTGCTCCTAAGCGGTCTCGTACTTTTGTGCCTCAATCCCTTTTTCAACAAGGGAAAGCTAATCTTTGTTCAGACCCGCATGGGACAAAACTGTGAGCCATTTCAGGCCTACAAATTCCGAACAATGTCCGAGGAGAAAGAGGCCACACGCGGCTCAGATGGCCCGTTAGAAGCAGACCGCATCACACTGCTCGGTAGCAAACTCCGCAAACTGCGCATCGACGAATTGCCCCAGATTCTTAACGTCTGGCGCGGTGAGATGAGTATGATTGGCCCTCGTCCTGACTACTTTCAATACGCAGCGCACTATATCGAAAGCGTTCCAGGTTATTCAGACCGACATATCATTCGCCCCGGCATTAGTGGGTTGGCCCAGACGCAGGTTGGATATGTTCAAAGCATTGCAGGGACAAAGCTGAAGGTCTCTGCAGACTTAGAATACATTCAGAACCTAGGCTTCCTTCAGGAAATCCGTATCGTCTGGCAGACCATTGTCGTTATTTGCATGCGCGCCGGAACGTAAAGCACGCGGGTTTTGCCCTTCACCGACGAAATTGCTAAACAAAGATATATGTAAATCGTCCGTGCAGGCCCGAGGGAATATTGCAATTGCGTTCAACCCTGTCTCGAAAATGGGCCTCACTCAGGTCTTATGGTTGGCATGAGTGGCTTTTGCTTCTTCCGGTCTTTTGCATATTGGCGATCGCACGAGCCGCAATACTCATCCTGCCTTTTCGCAAATATGCAGGTTTGTTTGGGCAAAAAACTGGCAATGACATTGAAGTGGTGGCTTTGCAGACATTTCAGCGAAACCGCGCCCGCGCCATTGGCAAGACCATTCGCATGGTCGCAAAAGTGACCCCTTGGCAATCGGTTTGCCTTCCGCAGGCTATGACGGCGTGTTTTCTTCTGCGCCTTTACAAGGTTCCCTTCACAACCTTTTTCGGCGTCATGTCGAGCAATCCGAAGAATAATCAAGACCCTCTTTTGGCACATGTTTGGGTCTGTGCGGGCACATCAATTGTCACTGGTGGCGCTGGACATGAAAAACATGTCGTCGTCGCGACATTTCAAATGATGTGAAGGTGCCACCCCCACCACCGCGGGAATGGCACGAAACTTTTCCAGAATTAGCTACGGCTTGGGAACACACCCTGAAGCGCAATAATGAAGTTAACCGCAGTGTATGGGTTTTCAATGCTAAACGGGATGCTGCCCCCAGTATTAGCTAATCTGACGGAATCTGGGCCCATAGCCGTCAAGTTAGATGCCGGTACGTCGGCTTCATAGATTTCAGCGCCACCAAGCACTTTGCCTGCAGCGTTCTGACTAGTCGCAGGAACCTGTCCTGCCTGTAGTATAGCTGTGTGATTATGCGAGGGTAGATGTGGTATGGTGAGCGAAACCTCATATTGTCCGCCCTTTTGCCCCTCGCGGTAGCTGGGCAATCCAGGACCATTACCGGGGTGCAATGGAAAACGACCGCGAAGGTCAGGCAACGCAAAAGTGGTTCGACCGTCGCCGCCATAAATCGTTCCCAAGATCGAGAACAAGGCAGAATTTGACGAAATCGGCAAAAGCTGCCCGTCACAAAGCGCCCAACCACGTGGTGCAAAGTTGCCACCAAACATTACGATCTGTGCAAGAAAAGGTTCCAAAATAAGTCTCCAATTTTTCGTTTCTATTCAATGGCGCTGGCCGGCAAATAAAGTGCCATCAGAAGGGGATTGAATATCGTCACCGCTTAAAAACCGCTCAGCCTGTTAATACTTTAAGAGTTTTTTCCCATCTGTCTCCCAAAAAATACACCTTTAGGGAGATTTTGATTGGAAAAACGCACGAATTAAGTGTGCGTCAAGACCCTCACCCAGCCTCCAACCAAAAGCGATTTCGAAGCGAAACGCTTGTCCAGGAATTCCTGCAAAAAACCAGCATCGTTACCGCATGTCATCCATAGCCATTTGAACCAGTTAGGCGTCATAAACTTGAAAATGAGATCGCCAACTTTACTGACCTTGATTGACCTCATCCCGCATGGAAGATCCGTCGTTGGCTGGGTCGCAGCCTTAGCGCGAAGCTTTCGGCTGTAAAGAAATGATTTGATCGAAGAAAGCTGGGTCAACTTCGCGGTGCGTCACGACGACTATCGTCATTTCTCCTGATAATTCTTTGAGAGCCTTCAAAATCCGCAACTCTGAACCGCGATCCAAAGCTGATGTAGCTTCATCCAAAATCAACAATCCCGGCTGACGTAAAATCGCGCGCGACAGGCTAATGCGTTGTCTTTCCCCGCCCGACAACCGCTGGCCACGCTCGCCTACAAAGGTGTTCAACCCATCCGGCAAACGCTCAACGATTTGATCTGCTCCCGTCAAACGCAGCGCCGTTTCAAGTGCGTTATCCGAGACGCTAGAAGTATCGGCAAGAAGTACGTCCCGCAGCGGAATATCCAACAAAGCTGCGTCTTGAGGTACATAAGCAAGGCTATTTGCGATGGGCGTGCGGTTCTTGAGTTCAGCAGTGGACAACTCCCCTATTTCCACCGTGCCTTTCGTTGGAACAAGTAGCCCGTTCATCAAGTCCAAAATGGTGCTTTTGCCAACACCAGATGGGCCGACCAGGGCGAGCATCTGCCCGGGCAGGATATCCGCATCAAAATCAGCGATCTGTTCAATCTCGCTGCCCGAGTAGGAAAACGAAACACCCCGGAAAACAACGGGCAATGCACCTGCTTGGGCCACTTTTTGTGGCTCTGCTAAAGGTTCGCTCTGCTCAGACAAGCGCGCTAAAAGCGCGATGAGATTTTCATACGCTGGCAACATATTCGCGATGTGCTGAACTCCTTTGAAAAGCGCGAAAACAGGGCCAGAAACGCGCGTCATTATCACCACCACCGCAATCAAAGTCACAGGCGTTGTGTCCAATACAAACAATCCGAAAACCACCACTGCGCTCAGCATAGCCGCGCTCACGATTTGGAACACGGCTTGCGCTGTTGCTTGATCCATACCAAACCGCAAAATCTCTTGTCGGATCGTCGTTATATTTTGATCAAATCGTTCGATATGAGCGGCTTCTGATCGATACACTTTAGCGAGCTTTAAACCTGCAAAGAACTGAAGCAAGGTCTGTTGAAGCTGGCGCCCAGCCAAAGTTTGGCGTTGCCCAAATTTTCGTGCTCGCCCCACCAAACGTGGCAATATGAGCCCCGCCAAACCCAGCAGAACGAGCACAAGTGAAGTCAAAGCAGGTGAAATGACGAAGGCAACTACAAGCTGGACCCCGATCAAGGCCGCAGAAACACCCCCCTGCAAGATTTGCTGAGTACCGCCAGCAAGTCGGTTAACGTCCTGCAAGATCGCATGCTGGCCTTCGTGTTGTTGCACGGTCAACAGAGTTTGCCATTGTGCACGTGCAAGCGCTTGAAACACGCGCGAGCGCCATTGATCGATAAAACCGTGAGAAATTTGCGCAAGCAGAACCGCGCGATGCCAAGCGACAAAATTTCGTAATATAATCAGGCAGACGAAGCCAAGCACCAAAGCAATCACCTGCGACTGTGTGCTCACCAAGCCAACTGAAACCATAGTGCTTTGGAGCCATTGCGCAAAAGGCGCTTCGCTTTCGTTGGCTACGATCTGCAAGATAGGCAGCAGTAAAAGCAGGCCAAACCCTTCGGTCAAAGCGCCTGCAAAACTATAGCCAATTGCGCGATAAATTTGCCCGTTTGCGTAGTCCAAAAAATCTCGCAAATACCGCCGAAAGGTCTCGTACATTAAGCTTGCCTCTTTCCCACGACGCGTATGTTGAAAGCATCTATATCAGACATCTTGCACCCCGAAAACGTGTCCAGAAGAGAAAAACACAACCCAATTTAAGAGCTGAAGCATCGCCCTAACCGATCAGTTTTTTTATCCGTTCATAGGCCGCTTGCGCACCTGTTTGCCGCGCCCATTGCCCTTGAGTTTCGGACAGGTCGTAGCTCTTGTTGCGATAAAGAGATGCTTCGATATTTGCCATTGCGGGCGCCAGCGTTTCTTCTGTCAGCTCCAAATTTGCGCACTGCGCAACGCGGCGCACGTAGGCTTCGGGATTATTCCGCGCGAGCGCGTAATCCACCGCAAAAGTGCGGTCACGATATACAGCAAGTGGACCGTTCAAAAGCTCTTCCAAAGCCTGAAAACTTTGCTGATACGTTTGCAAAAATTCGCCTGACATTCTCAGTTCTTCTAAACGAGCGTTGCGCTCAAAATCTTTGTCTTGCGCGGTCTCCGCAAAGTTCTGAAATTCAGAACGCGTTTGCTCACAAGGGATGCGAATAGATACAATAACGTTAGAAATTTTATTCTGTGCGTCTTGCCACGTTTCGACAATGTCATCCTTCAGGAAATTTCGAAGATCCGACTTAAAAGCCAAGTTATTGTTT
>NZ_JBDWVM010000363.1:0-3518 GCF_039984035.1 Planktotalea sp.
GCCGAGCACGCCAGCGATTGACGAAAAGCTAACAAGCCAATCAAGATCGTCCGACTTACTGGCCTCTGCGAGGGTCAAAAGACCCGCCACCTTTGGCGCGAGCACCGCTTCGAAGCGTTCTGCCGTCATATCCGCGATCAAGCCATCATCAAGAACACCCGCCGCGTGAACGATCCCGCGCAAGCCATGCGGTCCACTTCTGATATCGCTCAGCAACGCATCAACCTCGCTCTGAACCGCGATATCACAACGTGCGATTTGAACGTTTGCCCCTTGAGTAGCCCATCCCTCCATGTGGGATTTTAACTGTGCCGTCTCTCCCGTGCGCGACACCAAGATGATATTGCGCGCGCCGTTTTGGACGAGCCAATCCGTGACCGTACGTCCAAGCCCGCCCGTGCCACCCGTTATGAGATAACTGCCCTCAGCGGTGAGCGATTGCGCCATGCTTTGCTGGGAAATCGTTGCGTTATTAGCGGGCGCTAGACGTGCAACAAAACGCTGCTCTGCACGCAGGATACTTTCTGGTTCATCTTCAATCTCAGAGCGGATGAGCACCTCACTTGCGAGCGCAAGCCAATCGAAATCCTTGCTCGGATCGCAATCAATCAGGCGAGGGCGCAAGGTCGGGTATTCATTCCGCAAGACCCGACAAAGCCCGAGCAACGCGCTTTGCACAGCATTCCAGTTGTGTGGCGCGCTCTGAAACGCATACGCACCTTTTGTGACGATGGTCAAACGGGGCGGGGGCGTTTGGCCGCTGTCTTCGACCGCCTGCGCAAATGCGCTCAGCTTGGCGCTTAGCCCAGCCTGCGCGCGGCATAGGTTTTGCGCATCATCGCCCAAGCCCTGTTCGGTTTCGTCAAAGAGCAAAACCAGCTCGCTCCACGTTTGCGAGGCATCGTTCTGTGGAAGGTTGAATGCGCGCGACTGTACCCGCGCCGCGCGTCCTTCAAGGTGTTTTGCAAGCTCTTCTCCGCCAATCCCGCTCTCTGACAAGATCAGGACCGTTGTCTCTGAGGCATCTTGAGACACCGTTGGTGCAGGGCAGGTTTCCCAGTTCATTTGATACAGGCGTGGCTGTGTATCTGCCGTGTCGGAGGTTTGTGTCACGCGTCGATCTTGATTGACCTTGTCGAGCCAATAGCGACGGCGTTCAAAAGGGGACGGGGCAATTTTCACGCGCTTTCGTGTAAATCCGCGATGATATTTCGCCCAATCAAAAGCGAAGCCTTTCAGCCAGAGTTGTGCTGCTGTGGCTGACACTGAGTGGCCTTTGCCCTTTTCAAAAGAAGGCAAGCCAAAAAGCGGCTTGGTTTGTGGAGGCAAAGCAGTAGCAGTGCCATCGTCTCCCAAGACCAGCGCGATGGTGCAGCCTTGTGCCGCCAAAGCGTCCAAACCTCGTCCACGATGTGCAGGCATAGCGCATTGGGCCCAGAATTCCGGCTTGGGCAATGTGTTTCCTGAAGCAAAACCAAAACGCGCGGAGCGAGGTTTGAGACCTTCGGCAAAGCTGCGCAGGGCGATTTTCGCGGTGGCTTCCAGAGCACTATCACGGGCATCACTCGCCTGCGCGAGGGCAGCGCAATGCATCGCCAATTCCAGCGTGTCAGAAAGGCCAACCAGGCCCGAAACATGCGCTGCAGCGATTTCGGACAAGCCTTCGCCGCCGAGGGTAAAGGGCGACACGCCCCAAGCGATCCACATGCGCGCGGCAGCAATCGAGATAGCGCAACAGGTCAATTCCAACTGCTTGTGCCGCGCCTCATCCGCGACAGGGTCCGCAGCCAACAGACGTGCGGGAAGATCGACGTTTCGATCTGCTGGGATTGCTTTCTGGCAAGCATCGAAGGCTTGTTTGAATATGGGCTCGCTTAAGTAAAGTTTACGACCTTGTGTCAAAAGCGCCTGACTAGGTCGGGCCATTACCATTGCCAGTTTTTCGCGTTGGCCGTCGTCTACGTGTTCGTCAGCTGTTTCAGCAGCTTTTTTCTTTATTTCGGTGATGGCAGTCTCTGGGGTGCTTGCCGAAATCGCGAGGCGATGAGCAAAATCTGCGCGTCCGATATTGGATGTGTAACAATAATCCGCAAACTCTTCGGGCGGCAAAACGGTTAAATCTCTTTCGTAACGGCGAGCGACTTCCTCAAGCGATGCCGCGCTACGGGCGGAGAGGGTTAGAACATGCTCATCGCGTTCAATCACTGCCTGTGGACTTGCCGCATTGACGTTATCATCCGGCGCGCCCGCCACAACGATATGAGCGTTGGTTCCACTGATCCCGAAAGAGCTTACACCGGCAACTTGCGGCACTGTGCTTGGCCAGTCTTGGGTTTTTTGCGGTAAGCGCAAATCCAACCCCTCATGCGAGATATGCGGGTTCATTTGCGAGAAATGCAGATGTGCAGGGAGCGTTTTTTCTTGAAGTGAAAGCAGCGTCTTTATCACGCCTGCAATGCCAGCAGCGGCTTCCAAATGACCGATGTTTGTCTTAACCGAACCAACCCACAGCGGCACATCTGCGGGGCGGTCGGGACCAAAAATGCGTGTGAGCGCGCGAATTTCGATAGGGTCACCAAGCGGCGTGCCCGTGCCATGAGCCTCGATATAGCCGATGTCTGCAGGCGAAAGGCCTGCCTTGCCCAAGGCCGAGCGAATGACGCTTTCTTGTGCGCTGACGCTCGGAACCGTCAGGCCGCCGCTGCGCCCGTCATGGTTCACGGCTGAGCCAAGTAATTGCCCCAGAATGCGGTCGCCATCGGCCTGCGCATCCGACAGGCGTTTGAGAACAATGACGCCGCATCCTTCACCGCGCCCATAGCCATCCGCAGAGGCGTCAAACGTCTTGCATCGCCCGTCCTTGGCAAGTGCCTTTAACTTGCTGAAATAAATGTTGAGAACTGGGGACAGGATCATGTTCACCCCCGCGCTCAGGGCCATGTCACATTCGCCATTTCGCAAACTTTCCATCGCGAGATGCAGACTGACTAAAGAGGACGAACAGGCCGTATCTAAGGCAAGGCAGGGGCCTTCCAAGCCCATTGAATAGGCAATACGTCCCGCAGCGGCGCAACCGGCGGTGCCCGTGCAACAATATGGGTCAATATCGCGGTAATCCATACCGTCGTGCATTAAGCCCATGTAATCATTGGTGCTTATACCAACAAAAACGCCTGTCGATGATCCCGCGAGAGAGTCAGGCGCGTAACCCGCATCTTCCAAAGCTTCCCAAGACACTTCGAGCAGATAACGCTGCTGAGGATCCAGCGTTTTCGCCTCTCGCGGGGTGATCGAAAACAAGGACGCGTCAAATTGATCGATGTCTTCGTTCAAGAATCCACCGCGCCGCGTATGCATGCGGCCGGGCACTTCGGGGTCGGGATCGTAATGCGCATCCACATCCCAACGCGAAGCAGGTACATCTGTAGTGCCGTCCTTTGCATCGCGCAGGAAGTTCCAGCAGCTTTCCGCATCTTCAATACCACCCGGTAATCGGCAGGCCATGCCAACGACGGCAA
>NZ_JBDWVM010000364.1:0-4182 GCF_039984035.1 Planktotalea sp.
CCAGCGTGAACCAACGTTGCCTGCCATCCGCCTCAACCTTACCCGCGGGTAAGGTGGGGTCTGCCGCCATCTTGCCGCGAAAGGTCGATTGGTTCAGCCCCAGAATCAGCTCCGAGACTTCCCAGCTCGAGAAGCGGCGCAGGGTCTTTTCATTTTCGGGCGAGAAGGTCTGCTGACGAATCCAGCCCTGCATCTTGAGGGACTTGGCTTGCAGTTCCTGTAGGTCGACGTGGGTTAACATGGGGCACCTCATTTGCTCTTTGGACGCATTTCGCGGCTTTTTTGGTATTTACGCCTAATTTGCGCATTTTGTCGAGATTGATAATGATGTGACGTACAATGTTATCCGCGGATAAGGGTCTTGGGAGAACACACGTAAAGCAAGGGCCTTGAAGCGAATCGATTATGATTCGAATTCAACGCCTTAGAGACCAGATATAGGGGGACACGAGACGACGCTCCGCCACCCATTGGGGGGACATCAAACGGAAATAGAGGGACACCCAGCATGTCACCTATTACCAATAATACCAGTTTTCAATTTGAGTTTTGATAGATGAGAAGGGTCGAAAGGATAGAATCCTTGACAGAGCACAGCGTTCCAACGCAAATAAGGTCATGAGCTGGAAAAGCGTTTGATTGAGCGATAGACGGCCAATCTAAGAGAACTCGTTTCAGCCATAGCATAGACCGCAATAATGCGGCGCGAAGGGCAGAACAGATATGGATCGCTATAATGATCGTGGACCGTCGAGTCCACGCAAGCAGCCTGTTGTTGCAGGCCAGAAAGTTGCTGGACCCGGCTCCGCTTCCTTAAAATATGATTTCCTTACCGCGCTTTTGACCTTATCTGCGCAGACCGAGGGCACGCCATCGCGTTTAGCTGTACGTTTGTCGCTTATTGTGACTGCGCGCTTTAATTGGCGGCTTGGGTATTTTGCCGTCGGTCAGCGTGAACTCGCCCGAATGTGGGGCGTGTCGGAGCGGACTGCAAAACGAGAGATTGCCCATATGCGCAGTTTTGGCTGGATTAGTGTCGATAAGCCAGCGGCGCGGGGCAGGGTGGCTCAGCATCGAATTAACTTTGAAACGGTTCTGAGAGACACGATGCCCTATTGGGATGCTGTTGGGCCGGATTTCACAGCCCGTATGACACAGCAGGGCAGTGAGACATCGCAGCGCGATGAAAGCAATGTCGTGCCGCTGCATGCGCATATAGAGACTAAACCGCCCCAAGATGGGTCACTTTGGGCCGAGGTTGCTGAGCGGCTTTATCAGCAAGACACAGCGTTGTTTGCGGCCTGGTTCGCGAAACTGGTCGAGGTTGATGTAGAAGGCGGGATTCTGACGCTCGCTGCGCCAAACGCATTTGTTGCGGATTATGTGCGCACGCATCATCAGACCCGTCTATTGGCCGCTGCGGTGGCACAGACGCCATTGGTGCGCTCGGTGCAGGTTATTTGCGAGACACGTCTCTAAACCGCTGTTTAGGCTCTCAGGAGCGCGAAAAGAACGCCCCTGAGATAGCTCGATTTAGTTGATGGCGTTATTCAGACCGATCACAGACGTGAAGATACTGAAGACGGATTGAACAGCGGTCAGTGGGCTTTCAGAGACATAGATCAGATCGCCGGACTCGATTTCGAATTGATCGGCGGAGAACAACCCATCAGCAGAGGTCAGATCCAAAGTGAAGATCGTGCGTGGGTGATCCGGGCCTGAACGATCAGCTGTCACGTTTTTCAACGGGTAGCGGCGCAGGATCAAGATACCCTTAGCATCCGCACGCGTGTCTGAAACGCCGCCAATGATGGAGAGCGCCTCAAGCGCTGAGACGTTGTCAGATGTGAAGGCATGCACCGCCTCGGTGCCAGCGGCGCCAAGGGACAGGAAGGTGCGTTCGTCTTCTTCCACGTAGATGCGATCGCCGCCGCGCAGGGTCGTATTGAGGCGTGGCTCATTCAGCAGGCGATTTGCAGAAACGCCATAGATCTTGCCACTGCGGTGCAAGCGCACCTGTGGGTTGGTGAAGGTTGCCATGCCGCCACCCTCAGCGATGATCTGCAAAATGGTGTAGTCGTTGCTGGCGAGCGGATAGGTGCCGGGCGCTGCAACGCCGCTGATGAGGCTGACGGATTGCTCCACGCCTTCGGTCAGTTTCAGCTGAATTTGCGCAGAGGGCATGGTTTCGGAGTATTTTTCTTCGATTCGTTCGCGCGCGCGTTCAGGGCTGTTGCCCGAAATTTTGAAATCCCCAAGGTAGGGCAGGAAAATGGTGCCATTTGGGGAAACGCGGTTGTCGGCCAGAGGCACGCTGCGTTGCCCGGGGGAAGTGAGCAAGCCGCCGTCGACATCGGTGGTCCACACGGTGATAGAAACGCTATCGCCGGGACGAATGATACGGTTGTTGGGTTGATCGACGCGGTTGATCCAGTGGTAATGGCTCGAATCCGCTGGGCGCCAATTCACGAAGGTTGCGAGGTTGGCCCGTGTTACTGGTTCAACAGCGAATTGCGTAATTTCATTGCCGTTTTCGTCTTTTTCCGCAGCCAATACTTCGGACTGAAGGCCAGCGCCGCGCGGCACAAGATCACATGCTGCAAGGCTCGTGATCGCACACAAGCCAAGTATCAGTCGTCGCATAAAAACCCCCAGATTTTTATTATGTTTAAGGCTCGATGCCCCTATGGAAGTCCCATCTCAAATTTGCCAAAGAAAACAAGGCAAGGGCAGCGAGACGGAGCGCATTTGCTACAAAATCAGGCGGCAGCCCACTAAATGAAGCGCAGTGCACTACATTTAGTATGCCAAAAGAGGGGCGCTTGACTAGTCTAGAATAGAATAAAGACGTCGTCTTCGAGGCTATTCATATTCGTGATGCCATTGAGCGTCAGTGTGTTGTCTTCATCGAAGGTGAACACGGTGTTGTCGTTGACGACTTCGCCAAAACCGAGCAGGTCATCGAAGCTTTCGAGGTCATCGGAGGCGAAGAAGATCAGCGTGTCAAAATTATTGGCGAAATCGGCGATCACGTCGTGGCCTAGACTGTAGTGGAATTCGTCCTGACCAATGCCGCCTCTCAGCCAATCGTCGCCTGAATCGCCTTGCAGCGTATCACTGCCAGCGTTGCCTTCGAGACTGTCATTTCCGTCACCGCCAATGAGGCTATCGGAGCCATTGCCGCCGTTCATCGTATCGTTGCCGTTGTTGCCTTGGAGGGTGTCCGAGCCGATACCACCGTTCAAAACATCATCGCCTTCGCCGCCATCAAGGTGGTCGTTGCCAGCGTTGCCGTTCAGAAGGTCATTTCCGTCACCGCCTGACAGACTGTCCCAGCCGTTGAGGCCTGTAAGGCTGTCGTCGCCTGCGCCGCCATGGAGGGTGTCAAAACCAATGCCGCCATTCAGGAGGTCATCGCCCACATCGCCCATGAGCAGGTCATTGCCGGCATTACCGAGGAGCGTATCCTGACCATTGCCGCCAGAGAGTTCGTCAAAGCCGTTGAGGCCGCGAATTTCATCGTGGCCCTCGCCGCCATCGACCGTATCAAAGCCATATCCGGTGTTGATTGTGTCGTTGAGCGCGCTGCCCGTGAAGGTATCGCTGAGCCCACCAAGAGCGACGGTATCGCCAAGGCTAAAGCCTGCATCCAGCGCGGCGAGGGCACTGAAATCTATGAGGGTTTCAAAGGGCGTAAGGTCGACATCGCTGAACACCAATGTTTCAACGTCAATCAGGGTGACCAGCGTATCGCCGTCATGTGTGACCAACGCAAAGTTGCCGTTGGCGTCGAGGCGGAAGTCGAGCTGATCTCTGAGCACATCTGCAAAATCATCCAACCCGAAATCTGTGGCAAGGGTGAGCGTATCGTTGCTGAAACCCCCATCGAAGATGGCATTGTCAAAGGCCCACAATTCGCTTCCAATTGTGAGGGTATCGCTGCCGTTGTCACCGTTGATCGTATCACGACCACCGCCACCGGTGAATTCATCATTGCCGCTTGCGCCTGTCAGCGCGTTGTCAAATTCGTTGCCCGTCAATGTATCGTTGCCGATGCTACCGATCGCATTTTCGATCTCAACGCCATTGGCGATTGTGTAGCCGCCCGCAGTGCCCTCGGCGTGGGAGAGGAAGCCGCCGCCGCCAAAGTCGTGTTCAAGCGTCCCATCATTGAGATTGATT
>NZ_JBDWVM010000365.1:0-6975 GCF_039984035.1 Planktotalea sp.
ATATGTGTGCGGTTGTTGCCTGTCCACGTTACAGTATTAGGCGCCCATGTTGCGCCAGACATCGTGCGCGGCGCGTTGATGCGTTTGTAGCTGTTCACCGTCGGATTGGTGATCGCGGCCAAGGCAGAGGCATGTTTCATAATCCCGCCAAGGAAATGACGCCCCTTCTCAGACAGGCCCAGCTCAGCTGTTTGGCTGCTATCATTGGCGTCCATCGCGAATACGTTGGTCTTCGCAGCAGCACCCGGTGCATCCCAAACCGAGATATGCGCATGACACCCGTTGCCCGTAAGCCCCTCGATCGGCTTTGGCATAAAGGTCGCGCGATACCCATGCTTTTCGGCGACGCATTTGGTCATGAACTTGAAGAAGCTGTGCTTATCCGCCGTCTTCAACGCATCATCGAAATCCCAGTTCATTTCCCACTGGCCATTCGCGTCTTCATGATCGTTTTGATACGGGTTCCAACCGAGCTCCAGCATGTTATCGGATATCTCGCGGATCACATCCAAACGGCGCATAAACGCTTGTTGATCATAGCACGGTTTCGCCGCCGTATCGAAGCTATCGCTGATCTGATCGCCTTCAGGTGTCAGCAGGAAGAATTCCGCCTCAATACCCGTTTTGACGTGCATGCCCTCTTCGGCCGCTTCTGCGATGAGCTTGCGTAAAACGTTGCGCGGGGCTTGCTCGACCGGCTCGCCTTCCATGACGCAATCCGCAGGCACCCACGCGATCTCTTTGTTCCATGGCAGGATAATCACAGCCTCAGGATCAGGCACCGCGAGCATGTCAGGGTGCGCAGGTGTTAGATCAAGCCAAGTCGCAAACCCAGCGAAGCCCGCGCCATCCTCTTGCATATCCGCAATCGCCCGAGCTGGAACCAGCTTGGCCCGTTGCCCACCGAACAAATCGGTGAATGAAATCATAAAATACTTAACGCCATTGTCTTCGGCGAATTTTGCCAGATCCGTTGTCATAGCTTTTTCCCTGTCGTCTTTTTTATAGAAAAAGGCGCGTGCCATGATGTGACCGCGCCTTTGATTTAACTTTAGAAATTGGTGCCTGATTTACCTGGGTACCAATCGGTGCCGCACAGCGGAACGCGCGCCATTGCAGCGGCTTCCATTGTGAGCGCAACCAAGTCTTCAGGCTCAAGATTGTGCAGATGGTTCTTCCCGCACGCCCGCGCAATCGTTTGCGCCTCGAGCGTCATCACCTTGAGGTAATTGCGCAAACGGCGACCACCCTCGACCGGATCGAACCGCTTCATGAGCTCGGGGTCTTGGGTTGTGATGCCTGCGGGGTCTTTGCCCTCATGCCAGTCATCATAGGCCCCTGCCGTCGTGCCAAGCTTGTTGTACTCAGCTTCCCACTTGGGATCATTATCGCCGAGCGCAATCAGCGCAGCCGTGCCAATCGCGACCGCATCCGCACCAAGCGCCATCGCCTTCGCCACATCTGCGCCCGAACGAATGCCGCCAGACAAGATAAGCTGTACTTTGCGATGCATGCCAAGGTCTTGCAGCGCTTGAACCGCAGGACGGATTATGGCCAGCGTTGGCTGTCCCACATGTTCAATGAACACATCCTGCGTCGCAGCGGTGCCGCCCTGCATACCATCCAGAACGATGGCATCCGCGCCCGCCTTTACAGCGAGGGTAGTGTCATAATAAGGACGCGCACCAGCGACTTTGACATAGATTGGAACCTTCCACCCAGTGATTTCGCGCAGCTCCAAAATCTTGATCTCAAGATCATCTGGCCCCGTCCAGTCAGGATGACGACACGCAGAGCGTTGATCGATCCCTTTAGGCAGATTGCGCATATCGGCCACGCGATCCGTGATCTTTTGCCCCAGCAACATGCCGCCGCCACCCGGCTTGGCACCTTGGCCCACCACGATTTCAATCGCATCCGCTTTGCGCAGATCATTGGGGTTCATGCCGTAGCGCGATGGCAAATACTGATAGACCAGTTTGGCAGAGCTTTCGCGCTCTTCAGGTGTCATGCCACCATCGCCAGTCGTCGTTGAGGTCCCAGCCATTGTAGCCCCGCGCCCCAATGCTTCCTTCGCTGGGGCAGACAAAGCGCCAAAGGACATTCCTGCAATCGTGACCGGGATATCAAGCTCAATAGGATTTGACGCGTTCAACCCGCCAATTGTAACGGATGTTTCGCACTTCTCGCGATAGCCTTCCAATGGATAACGCGAGATGGATGCGCCCATAAACAGTAGGTCATCAAAACTGGGAACCTTGCGTTTTGCGCCGCCCCCGCGGATATCATAAATCCCCGTCTCTGCCGCACGGCGGATATCCGAGTTGATATCCTGCGTGAAGGTCGCCGACTGTCGAGGCGTGGTATACGGGATACCCTTGTCATCATGTGTACTCATTCAGGAGCCCCTTAGTAATCAGCCGCATTATCGACGTCAAAGTTGTAAAGATTGCGCGCCGATCCGTAGCGCGTGAAGTCTTTCGGATCCGCATCAATGCCCGCTTCATCCAGCAAACCTTGCAAAAGGGTGAGATGCTCATCGCGCATCTCTTTCTTTTCGCAATCCGCGCCGAGGCTTTTGACACTGCCACGCACAAAGAAGCGTGCTTCATAACAGCTATCCCCGAGCGCATCGCCCGCATCGCCGCAGACCACAAGGTTGCCAGACTGCCCCATAAACGCAGACATATGGCCGATGTTTCCTTGAACGACGATATTCACGCCCTTCATAGAAATCCCGCAACGCGAGGAGGCATTGCCCTTAACCACGATCAACCCGCCATGCGCGGTCGCGCCTAAATATTGGCTGGCATCGCCTTCGATCACAATTTTACCGGACATCATGTTTTCGCCAGTGCCCGGGCCCGCAGACCCATCAATCTTGATCGTCGCTTGTTGGTTCATGCCGCCGCAATAATAGCCCGTGGACCCTTTCACGGTGACTTCGATCGGCGCATCAAGCCCGCAGGCAATTGCATGCGCACCTTTTGCATTTTCAATGGTCCAAGCGGTCTGGTTCGTGTCATCCGCCTGCGCATGAAGTGCAGCGTTCACACCGCGCAGGCCCATTTCCTGAAGATCTACTGTCTGCATCTTAGGCTGCTTTCTCTGTGCTGGTGGGCGCCGCGTTGTGGCTCCAGAAATAGACGGTGGCCGGTTCGGGCTCCCACACACGGGCGTCTTCGATCCCGGGCAAGTCAACAAGTGCGCGGTATTCTGACCCGAAAGCTACATATTGATCCGTTTCAGCCATGACGGCAGGTTTGCACGCGATCGGATCGCGCACGACGCCAAAGCCGTCCTTAGTGCCCACAAGGAATGTGAAGAAACCATCCAAATCATCGAGCGCGCTTTCCAAAGCCTCGCCAAGCGTTGCGCCCTCGCGCATCTTCCACGTCAGGTAAGCCGCACCCACCTCTGTGTCATTCTCAGTTTCGATGTGGATGCCTTCACGGCGCAATTTGCGGCGCAACGAATTGTGGTTCGAAAGGGACCCATTATGAACGAGGCATTGATCATCGCCCGTGTTGAACGGATGTGCCCCCATCGTGGTGATTGCAGACTCGGTCGCCATTCTCGTGTGCCCGATTCCGTGGCTACCCGACATAGAAGTGACGCTAAATTGGGCAGCGACGTCTTTGGGAAGACCTACCTCTTTATAGATTTCCAGCACATCACCGCGGCTCATCACGCGCACATTTGGGCGCAAATCGCTGAGAGCAGCGCGCGCTTTTTCAAAGCTTCCTGCAGGAATTGAAAGCACTGCATGTGTGCTGATCACGTCCACCGTGACCGCCCCGCCAAGAGCATCTGCAAGTGCGCTATCCAGCTCAACAAAGTCCGTTTCAGGCGCATCTGACTGGACAGTCATCTTTGCCTTACCCTTTGTTTCGTCACCGTAAATCGCGATACCAGCACTATCGGGGCCACGATCCGTCATCGTGATCAACATCGATGTCAGCATCTCACCCAACTTTGGCTCTAGCGCCTTGTCCTTTAAGAACAGTCCGACAATTCCGCACATATTATTTTCCTTAAAACCGCGGCCGCACGTCACGCCGCTTTCGACTCAGACGCTAGCATCAAAGATTTTCACGCTCAACTGTTAGGAAACTTTTTTTCTCTATAGGCAAAAAAATTCTTTGCAGAAATTGAGACTCATGTTTGTCTGCGCGTGTAATTCCGGCGCTCAAGATCGGGATGCGTCTAATTTGGACAGCCAAAGGGAGTTCTAACCGTGGAAGAACAAATCGCAGAGCTCGTTGCCAAAGTGGCCGAGCTTGAAGCGGCAAGTGGAGGTGCAAAAGTCACCAACACCATGTTCGCTGAAACCTTTTATTATCTAACAATTCCGTTGATGATCATCATTCACGCGGGATTTTTAGCGTATGAGATGGGCGCCTCGCGCCTCAAGAACGTACTGAGTTCCGGCGTGAAGAACATTCTCGCCTTCGCGTTTATGATCCCAACCTTCTACTTCTTCGGATGGTGGATCTACTGGGGTTTCCCAACAGGTCTCACCTTCTCTGAAGGCCCTGCTGGAATTTCTGGCGCCGCTTATGCGAGCTCAATCGCACTTGGTTGGGGCGACTCAGCGCAATATATGGGGCCAAATATCGCTGACCAAGCGTCTGGCGTCTTCTTTGGGGCCTTTGCATTGTTCGCTGCCACTACAGCTTCAATCATGTCTGGCGCTGTTATCGAACGTATCCAAACGGTTGGATTTATCATCCTTGCTGTTGTGCTCGGCTCATTCGCTTGGGTTGTTGCAGCCGCATGGGGTTGGCACGCAGATGGCTGGCTCGTCACAAAGTTCGGTGTGCACGACTTCGGCGCAGCGGGACTTGTTCACGCGGTTGCAGGCTTCTTTGCCCTTGGCGTTCTGATCAACCTTGGTCCACGGATCGGCAAATTCAATGCGGATGGCTCTGCCAACCACATTGCTGGTCACAATATGCCACTGACGGTTACTGGCCTGATGCTGATCATCGTCGGTTTCTGGGGCTTCTTGATGGCCTGCGTCATCGTACCGGGCGAAGCATGGAGCTGGTTTGGTGACAAACCGTCGACAATTTACGGCACGCCGATCACCCTGTCTGCTTTGTCTTTTAACATCCTGATGGCTGTTGCGGGCGGTATCATTGGTGCATGGCTCTTCACGCGTGATCCATTCTGGATGATGTCTGGCGCCCTTGCGGGGATTATTTCCACCGCGTCTGGTCTGGATATCTATTACCCTGCCCTCGCGTTCTTGATCGCCTTCTCTGCTGGTATCATCCTGAAGCCTTGCGCAGATTGGCTAGAACGCCGCGGCATCGACGACGCGGTTGGCGCAGTCACAGTGCACGGCACGATTGGTCTTTATGGCGTCGTGATGCTTGGCATTTGGGGCTCTGGCTTCCCTGCCCTTCAAGGTGCAGCTGGCGAAGTTGCTACGATCAATCTGATGGGTCAAATCATCGGCGCGGTTGTCTTCTTCCTGCTCGGCTACGTTCCTGGTTACGTTGTGTCTTACATTCTCAAGATGTTCGGCATGCTTCGTATCCGTGAAGGCGCAGAGCTTGCGGGTATGGATCTCGTGAAAGTTCCTGCAAATGGCTACCCCGAATGGGGCACAGATGCAGCAACAACACCTGCTGAATAATAAACTTCTAATCTAAGGAGAAACACATGTTTCCATATGACGAAGCCTCTTGGAGTGGCGTCGACGGTGCCATGTTTATGGGATGGGGCGGCGCCCTACCCGGCATCACAACATTCCTAGCAGTGGTCGTTTGTATCGCCGTGTTGGTGATTGGACAGCGCTCGGAAACCGAGAAGGCTAAAAAGTTCGACAAGTAATCCATGTCGATTGAAAATTTAGGAAAGGGGCCTGTCACGGGCCCCTTTTTTAACAAAAATTGCCTGACAGGAAAAAAAGTTGAATGTAAATATTGATTTTTAAGTCATCGTCGGGCTGAATGATCTCAACAAAGACTCATATAACAAACAGGGAAATCCGATGGCTATTCTTTGGAGACAATCGGCGCTCGCGCAGCGCCATGCCGAAATCGGCGGAGAACTTGAAGACTGGAACGGCATGGGGACCGCTTGGTTCTATGACCATACACCAGAACGCGCCAAGGCGGATTATGAAGCGATCCGTACAAAAGCCGGTCTTATGGATGTGTCTGGTCTGAAAAAGGTTCATGTCAACGGACCTGATGCCGCCTATGTCATTGACCGCGTGACCACCCGCAACGTTGAAAAGATTGCGCCGGGCCGCTCCACCTATGCCTCCATGTTGAATGCTGAGGGCAAGTTTATCGATGACTGCATCATTTACCATATGGCGGTGAATTCATGGCTGGTTGTGCACGGCACAGGCACGGGTATGGAGCAGCTCACGACCGTTGCGGCAGGCAAGAACTGTTCGGTCCTCTTTGACGATGATCTGCACGATATGTCCCTGCAAGGCCCCGTTGCGGTTGACCTCTTGGCCAAAGAAATTCCAGCCATTCGCGATCTGGCCTATTTCGGCATCCTGCAAACGCGTCTTTATGGCCGCGATGTTATGATCTCGCGCACGGGCTATACGGGCGAGCGTGGCTATGAAATTTTCTGCCGTGCCAAAGACGCGGTCCATCTTTGGGACAGCATTCTAGATGCGGGCAAAGACATGGGCGTGCGCCCGACGCAGTTCTCAACGCTCGATATGCTGCGTATTGAAAGCTATTTGCTGTTCTACCCGGGCGATAACTCCGAAACCTTCCCGTTCGATGACGAACCATGCGGCGACACGCTTTGGGAACTTGGTCTCGACTTTACAGTCTCTCCCGACAAGGAAGGCTTCATCGGTTCGGAAAACCACTATGCGGCCAAAGGCAAAGAACGCTTCAAGATATTCGGCGTTCAGCTATCCGACAGCATGGATCAAATGGAAATGTTCGCGCGTGTTATGCATGATGGCAAAGACGTGGGCGTTATCACCTATGG
>NZ_JBDWVM010000366.1:0-3370 GCF_039984035.1 Planktotalea sp.
CCGATGGATTGCTCTGCCAAAAGACCAAAGAGGATCAACAGCAAACTTGGCGGGATCAACATGCCTAGAACCGAGCTGCCAGCGACCACGCCAACGGCAAAACGGCTGGTGTAGCCATGACGGTGCATTTCCGGCACCGCAATTTTTGTAAAGACCGCAGCAGAGGCAATTGAAATGCCCGTTACCGCCGCGAAGACCGCATTCGCCGCGACAGTGCCAACGCCCAAGCCCCCCTTGATCCGGCGGAACATAGCGTTTGCCACATCAAAAGCGTCACGTCCGATGCCTGCCTCAGAAACGATGAAGCCCATCAGGACGAACAAAGGCACCACGCCAAAGAAATAGCTGGCGATTGCGTCGTTTGCGGCAAGGCCCAACATCTTGGCCGCCAGCAGCGCATTTCCTTTGATCGCCCAGACGCCGAGAAACGAGCAGAGGATCAAAGCGATGGGCACGAACATGCCGCCCATCACCAAGACACCCATTCCACCCAAAGCCATTAGCCCGACTTCAAAAGGAGACATCTAGCGTTCCTCTCTCATGAATACCGACGCAGAATGCGCGCTAGGAATTGCAGGGTTAACAAGCTGGCACCAATCAGGATCATCAATTTCACAGGCCAGACCGGCGCTGTGAAGTCCCCAACGGCCCCGATAAATTCAGACCGCTCCCATGCGCGGATAAAGATGGGATAGGTCGCGTAGATGATTGCACCGACGACCAGCGCCGCGAGCAAATCATAAAGCGTCTGCAGCATCTTTGCGACGCGCGGCGCGCGGGATTTTAAGACACCAAGCAATGCATTAGAGCGGGTCATTCGACCGGCTTTCAACGCTTGGGGCGCTTGCAAGAAAACGATGACGACAATCGAAAGCGTCACCATTTCCGGCACACCCGATATAGGCGCGTTGAACACATTGCGGCAAAACACATCTGCACCGATCAAAGCGACCAATCCGACGATCAACAGTGATCCACAGATGTTTGCCATCTGCGTTAGCCGATCCAGCCAACGCAGAGGCACAAAGCCTGAAGATGTTTCAGACTGCACTGGGATTACTCTTTGTCCCAGTCGCGCAGCGGCGTTGCACCGGCTGCGCGCATTTGCTCCATATAGTTGGCGAGCGACGCGGTGCCTGGCATCCCCTTGGCATCTAACCCCTCGGCCCAGCTTTTGGCCGCGTTGTCCATGCCAGCAGCCCAAGCCGCGCGCATGTCGTCAGATGCAACGGTGATCGTTGCGCCGTTCTCGCCCATGACTTTGAAGGATGTTTGCACAGCCGTTTCGAGCGCAGAGACATACCATTCCTGTGTTTCATCCGCAGCGGATGTGATTGCGTCCTGAACCTCACTTGGGAGCCCCTCAAACCAATCGACATTGGCGCAAAGCGATCCAGCGTATTGTGCGCCAAGCCCTGCGCGCGTGATGTGCGGTGCCACCTCGAACAACTTGCCCGGAAGCGCGGCTGAGGCGAAGACAATCACGCCATCAAACACGCCTGTTTTTAGCTCGTTGTAGTAGGTAGTGAGATTGCCGGACACACCGACCGCGCCAGTTCCGCCGAGCCAATTGAGCGCCGCGCCGGGTGCGCCAATTTTCTTCCCGTCTAGATCATCAAGTGAGGTCACAGGGAAATTGGTCATCAACAGATAGTCATCGATCACCACAGGCGCACCGATGTAAACAACGCCGTTGTCTTCATAGCTCTTTTGCATGTCAGGATCGTTGCGTTGTAGATCATGCATCAAATCGCTGATCGCACGCACATCGTCAGACACAAAGGGCGTGTAATACGTCACGTTTTGCACCGCGAGTTTCGCTGGATCGAACAGGGACTGACAGACGCCGATTTCCGCGAGCCCTGCTTCAACCGCTTCGAGTTCTTCCCCCACACCAGCAATCGCACCGCCATATTGGCCGCTGAAGGTTACCGAATGCTCGCTGCCTTCCAGTGCTTTCTGGACCGCTGGCACAAAGGCCTCATCGATCATTTTGATCCATCGGAAAACGGGTGGATGCCCCGCCGCAATCGTTGCTGAAAAACTGTCTGCCAATGCAGGCATCGGGGCGAGCGCCACCGTGGCCAAAAGCGCACCTTTAACAAAATGTTTCATGTTTTCCTCCCTTAACATGACGATCAATTATGCGGCGGCTAATGCAAGCACCCCGCCCGTACTAAATTTGATAAGTTGCTCAAGTATTTCTTCGATATCCTGTTTCTGCCTGCTCTCGCCCATCAACCGCTCCACGCGCCCATCCCGCGCGATGACAGCGATCAAAGCGCCCAGCGCAAGCGTGTAGCTTTGCGCGGCGACAACGCGGTCATCATGTCCCAAAACGATACGAATGCTCTCGATGAATTTCTGCGCGGTTGGATCGTAATGCTCTTTCACAAGCGCTTGATCCCTTTCGCGCCCGACGATGAGACCGCTGAAGATACGTGCATATGAACGCGCCCCACCCGATGGACCTAGGGGTGGGCGGAACAGCGCATTCAATATCCCGCTCAACGCTGTTTTGGATGTCAGATCGACCTGAGCGAGCAGTCCGAGGCGCTCTTCGTTAATCTTCTTGGAACGCTGCGCGATGACCTCAGCGTAGAGCTTGTCTTTGGTGCCGAAATGATAGTGCAGCAACGCTTGGGAAACATCGCCCCGTTTGGCAATTCCTTTCATCCCAGCGCCTTCAAATCCGCGTTCCGCAAACTCAACTTCGGCAGCCAAAAGGATTTGATCCACCTTAAGTGGTTTCAGGCCGGTTTTCACTTGGGAATCATCGGTGAGCATGCCAAAGCGTAAATCCTGACTGATCGATCAGTCAACAAATTGATGCTTTGCGATCCCACTCAAAGAGGGCGAGCCTCAAACTACGTTGAACTTTTTCCTGTATTCCCCTGCTGTTAGCCCTGTTTGGGCGACAAATAATCGGCTGAAGGCTGACACGTCTTGATACCCCACGTTCCAGCAAATCTGAGCAATCGGCAGTGAAGTTGTCTCGAGCATGGCTTTGGCTTTCTCTATCCGAAGCGCTTGAAGGTAGCTTCGCAGCGCCATGCCCGTCACCTTATGAAACCGTCGTTGTAGCGACCGCGTTGACATACCCGCCTGCGTCGCCAATTGCGCGACAGTTAGCGGTGTACTCAAATGGCTCTCGAGCCAAAGTTGTAGGCTTCGGATTTGGTCATCACCATGCCCGAGGGGTGGTCGAAAACTACGATAGCTGCGTTGCTCTCGGCTCGCGGGATCGATCAACATATGTTTGCAAGTGCGCGATACGATCGCGGGTCCCATCCAGAGACGGATCAGATGCAGGCCAAGATCAATCCACGCCATAACCCCACCCGCGGTAACGACGTCATGATCATCAATC
>NZ_JBDWVM010000367.1:0-5012 GCF_039984035.1 Planktotalea sp.
CTTCCTGCCGCGCACAAACTATGGCGCGCAAGAAACCTGCCGGACCATCGTTGAATCCGAAGTTCTGCGCATGGGCTATTACATCTACGGCTGGCGCCATGTGCCGGTTGATGTGTCCTGCCTAGGCGACAAAGCGAACGCAACGCGCCCAGAGATTGAGCAAATCCTCATCTCCAACTCTAAAGGCGTGGATGAAGAAACGTTCGAGCGTGAGCTCTATGTGATCCGTCGCCGTATTGAAAAAGCGGCAGCAGCGGCTGGCATTAACGATCTCTATCTCGCGTCCTTGTCTTGCCGCTCGGTGATCTACAAAGGCATGATGCTCGCGGAGCAGGTTGCGGTATTCTACCCTGACCTGATGGATGAGCGTTTCGAGAGTGCGTTCGCGATCTATCACCAGCGCTATTCCACAAACACCTTCCCTGAATGGTGGCTCGCGCAGCCGTTCCGCATGTTGGCCCACAACGGTGAGATCAACACGCTCAAGGGCAACGTCAACTGGATGAAGAGCCACGAAATTCGCATGGCCTCTGGCGCATTTGGCGACATGGCGGAAGATATCAAGCCGATCATCGCAGCGGGGTCTTCTGACTCTGCCGCGCTTGATTCCGTGTTCGAGGTTCTCGTGCGCGCAGGTCGCAACGCGCCTATGGCGAAAACAATGCTGGTTCCAGAAAGCTGGTCCAAGCAAGCGGTTGAACTGCCTCAGTCGTGGCGCGATATGTATTCTTACTGCAACTCCGTGATGGAGCCATGGGATGGCCCCGCTGCGCTTGCCATGACCGACGGTCGCTGGGTCTGCGCCGGTCTTGACCGTAACGGTCTGCGCCCAATGCGCTACGTTGTAACTGCAGATGGTCTCGTGATCGCGGGTTCCGAGGCGGGCATGGTGCCGATCGACGAAGCAACCGTCGTTGAAAAAGGTGCGCTTGGCCCGGGTCAAATTCTTGCTGTCGATATGCAGGACGGCAAAATGTACCACGACACAGAGATCAAAGATAAGCTGGCCGCTGCCCAGCCTTTCGGTGATTGGGTTGGCAAAATCAACGAACTTGATGGCGCGCTTGGTTCGGTGACTGAGACAGCGATCTATGCGGGCGCGGAATTGCGCAAGCGTCAGATTGCGGCTGGCTACACCATCGAAGAGCTGGAGCAAATTCTTGCACCAATGGCCGAAGATGGCAAAGAGACGCTGGCCTCTATGGGCGATGATACGCCGTCTGCTGTTCTGTCTAAGAAGTATCGCCCGCTGAGCCATTTCTTCCGTCAGAACTTCTCTCAGGTGACAAACCCACCTATCGACAGCTTGCGCGAATTCCGCGTGATGAGCCTCAAAACGCGGTTTGGGAACCTCAAGAACGTTTTGGACGAAAGCTCTGCGCAAACCGAAATTCTCGTGCTCGACAGCCCGTTCGTGGGCAACGCGCAGTGGGATGAGTTGGTTAAGAACTTTAATGCTGGCGTTGTCGAAATCGATTGTACGTTCGAAAGCGGTGCTGGAGAATTGCAAGCTGGCCTCACGCGCATCCGTTCAGAAGTTGAAGATGCCGTGCGCTCTGGTGCGGGTCACATTGTTCTGACGGATCAAGGTCAGAATGAAACCCGCGTTGGCATGCCGATGATCCTTGCGACGTCCGCTGTTCATAGCCACCTGACACGCAAAGGTCTGCGTACCTTCTGTTCTTTGAACGTGCGGTCTGCTGAATGTGTTGATCCGCATTACTTTGCGGTTCTGATCGGCTGTGGCGCGACGGTTGTGAACGCCTATCTTGCGGAAGATTCCCTTGCCGACCGTATTGAGCGCGGACTGCTCGATTGCACATTGACCGAAGCCATCGCGCGCTATCGCAACGCGATTGACCAAGGCCTGCTGAAAATCATGGCGAAGATGGGGATTTCTGTGATCTCGTCCTACCGTGGTGGTCTGAACTTTGAGGCGGTTGGCCTCTCCCGCGCGATGTGCGCGGAGTTCTTCCCGGGCATGACGTCCCGCATCAGCGGCATCGGCGTCTCTGGTATCCAGTTCAAAGCGGAAGAAATTCACGCGCTGGGCTGGCAGGGTGGCCGTGATGTTCTGCCAATTGGTGGCTTCTACAAGGCGCGTAAATCTGGCGAAACCCACGCGTGGGAAGCGCAGTCCATGCACATGATGCAAACCGCGTGTAACACGGGCTCTTTCCAGATGTGGAAGCAGTATAGCGCGAAAATGCAAAGCAACCCGCCGATCAACTTGCGCGACTTGCTGGCGATCAAGCCTATGGGCGAAGCGATCAACGTGGATGAAGTGGAAAGCGTCACAGCGATCCGCAAGCGTTTTGTAACGCCTGGCATGTCTTTGGGTGCTCTTAGCCCCGAAGCGCATAAATTGCTGAACGTCGCGATGAACCGCATTGGCGCGCGCTCTGATTCAGGTGAGGGCGGTGAAGATCCAGCGCACTTCGTACCAGAGCCAAATGGCGATAATCCATCCGCGAAGATCAAGCAGGTGGCCTCTGGTCGTTTTGGTGTTACAGCAGAATATCTGAACCAGTGTGAAGAGCTGGAAATCAAAGTTGCACAGGGCGCAAAGCCCGGTGAGGGTGGCCAATTGCCGGGCATGAAGGTCACAGACCTGATCGCGCGCCTGCGTCACTCGACCAAAGGTGTGACATTGATTTCACCGCCGCCGCATCACGATATCTATTCTATCGAAGATTTGGCGCAGCTTATTTACGATCTCAAGCAGATCAACCCGCGCTGTAAAGTGACGGTGAAACTGGTTGCTTCTTCCGGTGTTGGCACGATTGCCGCTGGTGTTGCAAAGGCGAAAGCTGATGTGATCCTCGTGTCTGGCCATAACGGCGGTACAGGCGCATCTCCTGCGACCTCGATCAAATACGCGGGTCTGCCATGGGAAATGGGTTTGACCGAAGCGCACCAAGTTTTGGCGATGAACAACCTTCGTGATCGCGTAACATTGCGCACCGATGGTGGTCTGCGCACGGGTCGTGACGTTGTCATGGCCGCAATGCTTGGCGCTGAAGAATACGGTATCGGGACAGCAGCACTGATCGCGATGGGCTGCATCATGGTACGTCAGTGCCAGTCCAACACATGCCCAGTCGGCGTTTGTACGCAGGACGAAGCGTTGCGTGACAAGTTCACGGGCACAGCGGACAAGGTTGTGAACCTCATCACCTTCTATGCACAGGAAGTTCGTGAAGTGTTGGCGTCTATCGGTGCGCGTTCCTTGGATGACGTCATTGGCCGTGCAGACCTGTTGCATCAGGTCTCCCGTGGCTCTGCGCATCTGGATGACCTTGATCTGAACCCGCTTCTGATCACCGTCGATGGGTCCGAGAACATTAAATATGATCGTTCCCGCCCACGCACTGCTGTGCCTGACACGCTTGACGCTGAGATCGTGCGCGATGCTGCGCGTTTCTTGGAAGACGGTGAAAAGATGCAGCTGTCTTATGCGATCCAGAACACCCATCGCACCGTTGGTACACGGGTCTCTAGCCACATCGTCAAGAACTTCGGCATGCGCAATACACTACAACCAGATCACCTGACGGTTCAGCTTAAAGGCTCTGCCGGTCAGTCTCTGGGTGCCTTCGCGGCTCCTGGACTAAAGCTCGAAGTCAGCGGCGATGCCAATGACTACGTTGGTAAGGGCCTGTCCGGTGGTACAATCGTTGTGCGTCCGCCTATGGCGAGCCCATTGAAAGCGTCCGAGAATACGATCATCGGGAACACCGTTCTTTATGGTGCGACGGACGGTTATCTCTTCGCGGCGGGTCGCGCTGGCGAACGTTTCGCTGTGCGTAACTCTGGTGCCTCTGTGGTGATTGAAGGCTGTGGTTCCAACGGTTGTGAATACATGACCGGCGGCGTTGCTGTGATCCTTGGCTCTATCGGCGCGAACTTTGGCGCGGGTATGACCGGCGGTATGGCCTACCTCTACGATCCTGAGGGCGAAGCGCAAAGCTTGATGAACCACGAAACGCTTGTGACGTGTTCTGTGACCCAAGCGCACTGGGAACGTCAGTTGAAGATGCTGATCGAACGCCATGCGGCCGAAACTGGCAGTGCTCATGCAGAGCAAATTTTGCAGCACTGGGATACCGAACTGGCGAACTTTGTTCAGATCTGCCCGCTAGAGATGCTCGACAACCTGCCACACCCATTGGGTATCGAAGACAAAGCGATCCCTGCGGAGTAAGCGCAACGTGATCTAAAAAAACGCCCGAGGTTCTGCTTCGGGCGTTTTTCTATTCTGGCGCGCGCTGTAAGGTCCGTTTCATGGCACGCGCAGCAAAGAAAAAAACAACACCCAAGAAAAAGAGCAAAGCAAAGGTCAAACGCTCCTTTGCGGATCGCATCACTGCGACGCGCTTGTTTGTGCGCCGTTGGTTTGTGCGCTGCATTTTGATTTTCGTGGTTTTGATGTTGCTCTGGGTGCTTCTGTACACGTGGTACAATCCGAGCAAGACGCCCTACATGCGCAGTGAATCGCTGCGTATCGGCGAAGAGGTTGATCATGAATGGGTGCCGATGGATCAAATCGCACCTGTCATGGCGCGCTCTGTTGTTGCAGCGGAAGATGCGAATTATTGCAATCACTGGGGCTTTGACATGAGTGCGATCCGCGCGGCTGTAGATGCGGGCGGCGCGCGCGGTGCTTCGACGATTAGCCAACAGGTCGTGAAAAACGTCTTCCTTTGGCATGGGCGCAGTTATGTTCGCAAAGCTTTGGAAGCGGCGATTACACCCGTCATGGAACTCATGTGGTCCAAGCGACGTATCCTAGAGGTTTATTTGAACATCGCTGAGTTTGACGAGGGCGTCTTTGGCGTTGAGGCAGCGGCGCGTCATTACTTTGGTGTTGGACCTGAACAGCTAAGCGCAACCCAAGCTGCGCGACTGGCTGCGATCCTGCCATCTCCGAAAACGCGTAGCGCGTCCAGACCGTCAAATTATGTACGTAAACGCACTGGCCAGATCATCGACGGGGCGGCTACGATCCGCCG
>NZ_JBDWVM010000368.1:0-9849 GCF_039984035.1 Planktotalea sp.
GGTTTTCCTGTGGCTCGCTTACTGGGCCAGTGCCAGTAACAGCGTATGACCCGAACAAACCTTGCAAAATCGCAAAGTCTGCTGTCCCCGCGGAAAGAGCCTGTACGTTCGCGCCAGATCCCGCCGAGTTGACAGCAGTCAGCGAGAATTTCTGTTTTGGTAGAAGCTTCACTTTTGAAAGCGTGGAGATCGCAGTTCCAACAGGGTGGTATGTGCCGCCCGTGGATGCTGTGTTCAAAACGTAGTCTGTGCTGTCAGCAAAAGCTGCGCCAGATACAACAAGGCTTGCGCTCAGCGTGAGCGCCTTAAACATTTTCATGGTTTCCCTCCCAAGGATAAAAGTCGAAATGACTTGAGGAACTATCGGGCAAGGGAGTAGAGTCGCGGTATGAGTGAAACTGCGCGTCTTTAAAAAAGATGCCTGCGGATTTCCGCAGTCAGCCTTGATCGCCTAGAAGAGCGTCTTTATCGAGGCCGAGTTTGACGATCTTCTCGTTCAGAGTGCGGCGCCCAATACCAAGGCTCGCCGCAACATCATCCATACGTCCCGCCTCGGATTGAATGGCGCGTCCAATGACCTCGCGCTCAAAGGCGGCAACGGCTTCGCGCAGGGTCGCAGGGAAGTTCTGTTGTGGCGTTTGATTGGTGATGGCTAAACGGATTGAACCACCGCCACGCCGCTCTGCCAAAACGCGTCGTTCCGTGACGCTTTGAAGCTCACGGATATTGCCTGGCCAATCGTGCGACATCAGCGCGGAGATATCATCATTGGTTAGGTCTGGCGTAGGGAGATCATAGAGTTTGCTCAATCGCTTCATGTAGTGGCGCGCGAGCAGCAGAACATCTTCACCTCGATCTGCCAGTTTGGGCAGATCAATGACGAGAGTGTTCAAACGAAAGAGCAAATCTTCACGAAAGCTTTTGTCTGCGATCATGTGATCAATCTGATGTGACGCTGCGCTGATGACACGCATTTGCACCGACTGAATCTCTGTTTCGCCAATGCGTTGGTACTGCTTGGTCTCAATCGCGCGCAGAATTTTCGCTTGGGTTTCAAACGGCATCGAGGTCAACTCATCCAGAAAGAGCGTGCCACCGTCAGCTTGGTTCATCAGTCCGTGTGGATTTTCTGGTGTCCCAAATACGGTCTCTTCAAAGCGCTCTGGCGGGATCGCGGCGCAATTGGCCGCAATAAACGGCGCATTACTGGAAGCGCCAAGATCATGAAGCGCGCGCGCGACGAGTTCTTTCCCAGTTCCGGTTTCACCAAGGATAAGAACGTTGGCATTGCTCACAGCAAAATCAAATATCAAATCGCGCACAACTTCGATCTGCTCGCTATTGCCTATCAGGATGCGTTCTAGATCGGTGAGTTCAGCAAGGCGATCTTGCAACGCGATTGTGCTGTCTTCCAGTCGTTTCATTTTGAGCGCGTTGTTCAGAATTCTGAGCAATCGACGTGGATCAAACGGCTTTTCAACAAAGCTATAGGCGCCATTTTGCAGCGCTTGAACGGCCATCGGAATATCGCCATGTGCGGAGAATAGGATCACGGGAACACGGCTGAGTTCGCGTGCCTTTAACTGAAATTCGAGACCATCCATATCCGGCATGCGCACGTCACTGATGACGACTTCTGGGTCCATCGACTGCAAGGCCGCCAAACCTTCTTGAGCGCTTTTGACAACGATGGGGGTGTAGTCCGCGCTTTCGAGCAGATGCGTCAGCGAGACCCGCATTTCGCGATCGTCATCGATCACCAGGACTGTTGCGATTGTCATTGTGTGGCTCCTGCGTGGGCGCGCGGCAATGTCACGATGAATTCCGCACCATCATTCGATGAGCCAAGGGAAATATCGCCGCCGTGGTCTTTGATAATTTCTGTTGTAATCGCGAGGCCAAGCCCCATGCCAACGCCAGAAGGTTTGGTGCTGAAGAACGGTTCTTGCAGATCAGACAGATTGGCGCTGGCAAGGCCCGGACCATTGTCTTTGATCCGAACTTCGACTTGATGATCTGTCGTCTGGACCGTCACGGTGATGATAGGATCACTTTCATCAGCGACCGCTTGTACTGCGTTCTTGAGGATATTGGTAAAGGCTTGCTCCAATTGCACCTGATGTGCGTGCAACTCAATCGGCGTATTCAGGATCGCGGACCTATATTCAATGCCTGCTGCAGCAATGTCTGATCGCAGCAAGCCTTCTGTTTCGCTTAGGATAATGGCCAAATCGACATTGGTTTTCGCGTCGTCACGGGCCCGCGCAAAGTAACGAAACTGGCTGGTGATGGATTCCATCCGGTCAACGAGCTTGTTGAGGTTTTTTGCGGTGCTGGGCGATGTAATCTCATTGCCGATTTCAGCCGCAGTAAGATGATTGCGAAAGGCGCTGATGGGCTGGCCGAGTTCATGGGTGACAGAGGCCGCGAGATGGCCAAGTGCTGCCAGTTTTGCAGTGCGGGCAAGCTCCGTTTGCGCATGTTCCAACCGCTCATTGGCTTTGACCAGCGCATCCCTTTGCCGCTCTGATGCTGCATAGGCGAGTTCAATTCGGCGGGACCGCAAGAACGTTGCGAAGCCAATCAGCAAAGCAACGATACTGCCGAAAAAGACGGTGGCTAATAGAGTTTGTCGCCACACGACTTGTTCAGGCTGCAAGTAGTGAACGCTCCATCCGCGCCAATCAGATTGGCCGGAGGCAAGCAGGTAGCTCGTGCCTTCCAAGGTGACGCGATCATTTGCGCTTGCCCGCCAATCCAAAGGCTTCAGTGGGTGTGTTCCGAATTGCCGACTGGCCAAGATTGCATTGCGCACAACCGGATCAAGCGTGCTGACCGGACGATAGAGCCATTCGGGGTTTGACGAGAGCACGACAACATCGTCGCGGTTTACAGCGACCACAGTTTCGTCGCCGCTCTCCCAAGAACGCTGCAATTCGCTTACATCTAGTTTGATAGCAACGACGCCCTTCTGGCTATTGCCAGCATAGGAGATCGGTTCTGCTACAAAATATCCTGGCCGCCCCGACGTCGCACCGATGGCGAAATAATCACTGCGCGCGCCTTGTAATGCATCTTGGAAATAGGGGCGAAACCCGTAGTTTTGACCAAGAAAACTATAGGGCTTGTCAGCATTCGAGGCCGCGAGCACCAGTCCATTGGTGTCCATCAGATATATGGCTTCAAGCTGCGCTTGCGTCGCCATCACCTTTAGTCGTTCATTAGTATCTGTGCGTACATCACTTGGATTGAGATCATCGGAATAGCGAGGATCGCGCGCCAGCAAGAAGGGCAGGTGTTGGTGGCGCAGCAGTGTTTCGTTCAAAGAGCGTAGATAACTGCCCATGCGATTGGAGGCAGCTTGCAGTTCTTGTTTCTCAAAGTATTGGGATGCCCCGAAAAAGGTAACAACCGTGGTCAGAATGACGGTGACAAACAAGACGGCGACTACGCTTTTGCGCATCCGGTCTGGCATGTGTCCAATGTCTGTTTCAGTGACCATTTGCGTCTCCCTGATCGGTAGCTTGATACAGCGCGGCGCAGTATGCAATTCCAAGCCAGTCACAGAAAAATCATGGCCTGCGGTTTTCCGCAGGGTTTCTTGCGGCGTCAGCTTTTCTTTTCAGGAAATTCGATAGGGCCGCCGTGTTTGTCCCAACTTGAAAACCCATCTTTCAAGTGTGCGGCTTCAAATCCCATATCTTGCAGCGTTGCGACGGTCAGAGCCGAACGCCAACCTGAAGCGCAGTGAAAGACAAATTTCTTTTCTTCGCTGAACACCTCTTTGAAATAGGGGCTTTCAGGATCAATCCAGAATTCAACCATACCGCGGGGGGCATGGACGCTTCCTGGAATGAACCCGCTGCGTTGGCGTTCCCGAGGGTCGCGAATGTCGACGATGACAACGTTGGGGTCGTCGCGCATGGCAATCAAATCTGAGGTTTCGATTTCCTCAATCCGTGCGCGCGCATCCCTAACCATGTCCGCTGATGACATCTTTAACTTTTTCATGGATCACCTCGGACAGAATTCATTTGCGTAAGTTACGGGGATATTGACCTGTGTTGATTGTAGTCGCAACCTGCCTGTGACAGGGATTGCGACGAAAATTCACATTGCTGCTTTCTGCAAGTTGATAAAAAAGGAAATCGGGATGACACAAAAACCAATCGCACTTGTCACGGGCGCTGCCCAAGGGATCGGCTATGCATGCGCTGAGGCGCTGGCAGAAGACGGTGCGCAGCTGATCTTAGCAGACATCAATGGCGAAGGCGTAGCGAAAGCTGCCGAAACGCTTGGTGGCGGTGCGGTCGCAATGGTGTGCGATATGAGCGATGCTTCTCAGATTTCTGCAATGTTTGACGAAATCGAAGCGAAGCACGGCGCTGTCGAGATTTTGGTAAACAACGCGGGCGTCGCGATCGCGGGCGATTTTCTTGAAACCTCCTTGGATGACTTCCAAAAGGTGGTCGACATCAATCTGACAGGGACGTTCCTTGCGTCGCAGCGCGCCGCCAAAGGGATGGTCGCGAACAAGATTGAAGGCGCAATTGTTAATATGTCCTCGGTGAACGCGCTTCTCGCGATCCCTTCTATTGCGTCTTATTGCGCATCAAAGGGTGGGGTTATGCAATTGACCAAAGCCGCGGCGCTGTCGTTGGCACCTCACAATATACGCGTAAATGCGGTTGGGCCTGGATCTATCGATACCGCGATGCTGGCTGGTGTGAACGCAAATCAGGCTGCAATGGACATGGTTATGTCGCGCACGCCGTTGAAACGTATCGGCGAGCCGAGAGATGTTGCAGATGCAGTGGCGTTTTGGCGAGCAAGAAGGCAAAGTATATCACAGGCGAAACCATCTACATTGATGGCGGTCGCATCGGAATGAACTACACATGTTGAGGGGCTAAATGACGAATTACGCAGAAACATACGCCGCATGGCAAGCAGACCCAGAAGGTTTCTGGGCAGAGCAAGCCAAGGGTATCGATTGGTTCACACCGCCAACATCAACATTTAATCCAGAGCTCGGCGCTTATGGTCGTTGGTTTGACGGAGCCACCTGTAACACCTGTTACAACTGCTTGGATCGTCATGTAGAGGCAGGTCGCGGTGATCAGGCGGCTGTTATCTATGATAGCCCCGTCACGGATCAAAAGGCGCGATTTAGCTACTCAGACGTGCTTGAAGAGGTTTCTAGCCTTGCGGCAGTGCTGCGTGGCTTGGGCGTCGAAAAAGGCGACCGCGTTGTCATATATATGCCAATGGTGCCTCAAGCGGTGTTTGCGATGCTCGCCTGTGCGCGTCTTGGTGCCGTGCATTCTGTTGTATTCGGGGGCTTTGCCGCGAATGAGCTTGCAACGCGTATTGATGACGCAGCGCCTAAGGCGATTATCTCAGCGTCTTGCGGGATCGAGCCGGGCCGCGTGATTGCGTACAAACCGCTCTTGGACGAAGCGATTGAGATTGCATCAAGCAAGCCAGACCATTGTGTCATTTTGCAACGCGAGACACTGGCGTGTGATCTGATCGAGGGGCGCGATGTTGATTATGATACGGCTGTGAACGCTGCGCGTGCTGCGGGCGAGGGCACGGAATGCGTGCCTGTTGCCGCAACCGAACCGCTCTACATTCTTTATACATCTGGCACGACGGGTCAGCCCAAGGGTGTCGTGCGCGACAATGGCGGCCACATGGTGGCGCTTCATTGGACAATGGAAAACCACTACGGCATCAAACCGGGAGAAGTTTTCTGGGCTGCCTCCGATGTTGGCTGGGTCGTTGGGCATTCCTACATTTGCTACGCGCCGCTCCTGAACGGGAGCACGACACTGGTGTACGAAGGTAAACCGATTGGCACGCCCGATGCAGGTGCATTTTGGCGCGTTATTGAAGAGCACAAAGTCGTGTCGCTGTTCACGGCCCCGACGGCGTTCCGCGCCATTAAAAAGGTCGATCCTAAAGGCGAGCTGATTGAGAACTACGATCTCAGTCATTTCCGGTCTCTGTTTCTCGCGGGTGAGCGATCCGATCCAGCAACACTCGAATGGGCGCAAGAGAAACTTGGTTGCCCTGTAGTCGATCACTGGTGGCAAACGGAAACGGGCTGGGCGATCACGGGCGATCCTCTCGGTCTTGACGGTGGTTTCCCGATCAAGCTGGGATCACCGGGCAAACCTATGCCGGGCTTTGATATCCAAGTTCTCGATGATGATGGAAACCCTGTCCCAAGTGGCACGCTTGGCAATATCGTGGCAAAGCTACCTTTGCCGCCATCCTGTTTTCCAACGCTGTGGAATGCAGAAGAGCGGTTCCATTCATCATACTTGGCTGAATTCCCAGGCTACTACGCAACTTCGGACGCGGGTATTGTGGATGAAGATGGCTATGTCTTCATCATGGCGCGGACCGATGACATCATTAACGTCGCGGGACACCGTCTCTCGACCGGCGCTATGGAGGAGGTCATTTCTGGCCACCCTGATATCGCAGAATGCGCTGTCGTCGGCGCCGCGGACGCGCTCAAGGGGCAAATGCCACTTGGTTTCTTTGTGACCAATGATGGGGCGGAACGCAGCGAAAGTGAGCTCGAAAAAGAGTTGGTTCAGCTTGTTCGCGAAAAGATCGGCGCTGTTGCTGCCTTTAAGACAGGTGTAGAAGTCAAGCGCTTGCCAAAGACCCGTTCTGGCAAAGTGCTCCGGGGCACAATGCAGAAGATTGCCGATCAACAGGATTTCAAAATGCCTGCTGCTATCGATGATCCTGCGATTTTGGATGAAATTCGCGACGTGTTGATCGCGCGCAATGTAATAGGAACTAAAGAATGATCGAACGCTTTCAAACAAATGACCGTATGAGTCAGGCCGTAAAGCACAATGGTATTGTCTATCTGAGTGGTCAAATCGGTGAGGGCGATAGTGTTACAGCACAAACCGAAGCATGCTTGGCGAAGGTTGATGCATTGCTTTTGGAAGCAGGCTCAAGCCGTGAGCATATGTTGCAAGCCGAGATTTGGCTCGCGGATATGGCAGACTTTGACGAAATGAATGCAGTTTGGGATGCGTGGGTGCCAAAAGGTCAGGCGCCGACGCGCGCCTGCGGCGAAGCTAAGCTCGCGTTTGAGCGCCTCAAGGTTGAAGTCCTCGTGAGAGCGATTGTGAAAGACTGACGTTTATAAGCGTTGAATGATTGGGGCGGCTCTTTGGCCGCCCCTTTTTTTATGTGGTTGATCTGCCGCTAAGAAGCGTTGCGCAGAGCGTGAGCCCCAAAATTGCTGCTGCAATATAGGCCAGCACGATCCACCCGAATCCAGCAACCAAAGCCCCAGCTGCAAAGGCGCAGATTGTGGAAACCAATGCGATGAGTGTGTCGTTGACACCTTGCACGACTGATTTCATGTCGTCAGGTACAGCAGCCGCAAGCATGCTCGTGGCCCCAATGAAGCCAAAGTTCCATCCAACCCCTAACAAAATGAGCGACCCGTAGAAGTGAGGCGCGGTCAAACCAGCCGCCGCGACCAAAGCGGCGATGATTAACAACCCAATCCCAAAGGTCGCGATTGGTTTAGCGCCGAACCGTTTGATCAAGAAGCCAGTGAAAAAGCTAGGTGCAAACATGGCTACCACGTGCCAGCGGATGACATCGCCAGACACTTCTTCGGAAAAGCCACATCCAATCATGGCAAGGGGCGTTGGGATCATGAGAAAGACCATGATCCCCTGCGAAATTGCGCCCAAGCCCACGGCATTGCGGATGGACCGCTCTTTCAACACGGAAAGCGAGGAGAGGAAGGGTGGGCGCTTTTTCCCGAGCGCATGAGCTGGGATATTCACGAAGGCCAAAGGCAGCATCCCGATCAAAGACAGAACTGCGATGGCCCCATATGCGCCTGCAAGGGGCGTCGGAGCGAGCGCGTTTTTCGTCATCACGAACAGTTCTGGGCCGACAAACGCAGCGATCAAGCCGGAGGTGAGCATCAATGATATTGCGACTGGTTGCCAGTCCGAGCTGACTGCATCGGCCGCAGCAAAGCGAAAGTATTGATAGCACGAGAGGGCCGCGCCGAAGACAAGATGGGCGATACACAGGAGTGCGAAGCTCCCCGTTACAAGGGCTGCAAGACCGAGCAACCCGCCCAAAATGGCAAGGCCCGCGCCAAAGGCAAAACCAGCCTTGCGTCCAAAGCGCCCCATAAACAATGAGAAAGGCGCAGAGGCAAATAGGCTCGCAAGCGTTTGAAGCGAAGCAGGTATCGTCGCGAGCGTTGGCGTCGGTGCTAGCATAAAGCCGGAAAGACCACCCAGTATGATGAGCATCGGCATTGCCGCGCCAAGGATCGTATTGGCGCCGAGCAGCCCCAAGAAGCTCTTGTTCCGGGCGATTGAGAGAACTGACATATTGCGATTTTCCAGAATGATTGGATTGACAACATAAGAGGTAACAAGGTTAGCTCGTGTCCGAAATGTCAAACTAACATCAAAATTGGACAAATTGAATGCGAACCATAGATGTGTTTCTGTTCGAGGGGGTGAACCTTTTGGATGTGTCAGGCCCCGTTCAGGCGTTTGAGGCAGCCAAGGTCGATCGTAAAAGCCAATACGAATGTCGCTTTGTCACTATCGATGGTGAACCCGTGAAAGCGTCTTGTGGTTTGCGCATGCTCGCGGACGATGAGTTGAGCGCAGCGTCCAAAAGCCATGACCTGTTGATCCCGGGTGGCGGCGTTGATGCCGTTATAAAAGAAGGACGCATTCAAAGCATCATCCAAGCCCGTGCAGCGCGCGCAGGCGATGGGCGACTTATCTCCATATGCTCTGGTGCGCTCATTCTTGCAGCTTCGGGTGTGTTGGATGGATTAGACGCGACGACGCATTGGTCCCGCGCAAAGGATATTAAGAAGTATAAAGAGGTGTGTTGGGATTTGGATCGGATCTGCGTCGAGGAAGATCGCATATTCACTTCTGCAGGTGTGACCACCGGCATTGACCTGGCGCTCGCGATCATTCGTGCGGATTGCGGCCGCGACGTCGCATTGGGCGCTGCGCGGGAATTGGTGGTCCAATTGCACCGCACGGGCGGGCAAAGCCAATATGCCATGCATCTGGCTGGGCAGTTCTCTCGCGACAACAGTCTCGCCCATCTTATTGAAAAGATCGTCTCGCAGCCGCAACTGGATTGGACCTTAGAGGAAATGGCGCAAACTGCAGGGATGAATACGCGCACATTGTCACGTCACTTCCAACGCGATGTCCAGCAATCGCCTGCGCAATTCGTAGAACATACCCGAATTGAACATGCACGAGGGCTGTTGAAAGACAATGTGCCCTTGAAGCAAGTCGCGCAGGATAGCGGTTTTGGCGATCTCCAACGTATGCGACGCGCGTTTCAACGTCGTTTTGGGGTCCATGTGAGCGATTACGTCAAAGCCTTTGGGTAAAAGCCACGAACGAAATGTGATTTCACCTGAATAGAGTCGTTTTAGTCGGCAGAAATACCCCGAAACCCACGTTACCGCCTGTTACAAAGCTCACGTTTTACGTGGGCTTTGTTGTATTTGGGGGTATTTGCTCTCGGTTGCGTGAGAGTTTGGGGAGATGTGTTTCAATTGGGAATTTTAGTGTGCACATCTGCGCACCTATCCTGTGCAGGGCTGTGAGGCCTCGTGTTTCTGTAACAATAAAATCTGTTTTGTATCAGTGGGTTAACTCTGTTTTGCACACGCCCGCGTGAGGGAGTTTGCAATCTGTGTCAGCGCGTCACAGCGCGGTGAGCGCTCGTGTTTTGAAAAGCGCAGCGGTAAGGCGCAAATTGAGGTCACAGCGACGGACAAGCAACGTCGCACCGTAA
>NZ_JBDWVM010000369.1:0-6752 GCF_039984035.1 Planktotalea sp.
ATGTCTTCAATCGTGTTGCGCGCCGCGCCATGGGCGATCATCACGCCCTTTGGTTGCCCCGTAGAGCCAGAAGTAAAGATCGTGTAGGCAAGGCCATCAAGAGATGCGCCACAATCTAGCGGCGGCATGTCCGAGGACGGCATCGGCTGCGTATCCACAACCAAATTCAAGATGCTTTTGTCTTCTGCTGCTTCGGTTGATGGCAGTTCAACATCCGATTGAGACAAGGCGACCGTGATATCGCAATTGTCCAAAAGGTAGGAAATGCGTGCGTTCGGCAAGGCGGCATCAATGGGAACATAAGCCGCACCTGCGCGTAGGATCGCAAGTGCCGCGACGATCTGGGCCCAGCCCTTTTTCATGACAATTGCTACGGGTGCATGGGGCGCAACATCGGCCTCGCGGATTTTATGTGCCAGCGCCAATGACCGTTGATCAAGATCGCCATAGGTTAGACGGGTGTCCCCATCAATCACTGCGAGCGCGTCAGGCTGATCTTTCGCGCGTTGCTCGAAAGGCGCGTGAAGCAGTCCTGTTGGAAACTCCGCTTCTGTCGCGTTGACGGCGGCATTTCGGGCGAGCTGCCGCGCCGGCACATGTTCTAGCAGCGCATTGTCCCAAGCTTCTGGTTCAGCGAGCGCTTCAAGCATCTCGATATAGGCCGTGAACATATCGTCGAGCACACCGGCGGGGAACAGGTCCTCAACAGCATCCCAATGCAGAACCAAACTGCCATTTTCCTCAAAGGCCTGATGATCAAGACTGACTTGCGGCGTTTGGCTGATGCCATAGATCAGATCGCCCAGCCAGTTGGAGGAAAAGAGCGTCTCTCCACTAACCGCGCCATGCCCCAGCAAGCTTGTGAACACGACGGGCATCACCGCGAGCCCATCTTCGGGGCGGGACTGGCGGACACGGCGCAAGACTTCGACGCCGCTCACGGCCGCGTGGTCCATGTCGGCGCCAAGGCGCGCTTGTAAAATGGCGGCTTTTTCGGCGAAAGTTTGGGGGGTGCGGTCCACGTCCAATAAAATCGTCGTGGTGAAATCACCGATCATTTCTGACATACGCGGATGCACGGGACGACGGCTGCAATAGGTCAAGTTGAGCGTGAAGCGATCGCCGCCACCCCATGTGCCCAAAATCTCTGAAAACGCGGAACACAACACGCTAGAGGGGGTCAGCCCACGCGCTCCAGCACGGGCGCGCAGGTTGCTCCATGCTTTTGGGGACAGGTATCCTTTGCGTCTGATGCGCGCCAAAGCTTCGCCGGTGGCAGCGGTTTGCGAGTTTGGCACTTCAGCAGGCAAAATGGGCGCTGGCGCGATGTCGTCCAAACGCGCATCCCAATAGGCTGCATCAGATTTGAAATCCTGTGTGTCTTTGTGGGCGATCTCAGCCAGAACATAGTCTCGGAAGGAAATATCGAGCGGCTTTAGCGCTGATGGATCCTTGTATAGTGTTTCCCATTCGCGAATAAGCAGTGACAAGCTCGTGGCGTCCACCGTGATCAAATCAAAACTGAGATGAACCCGCATGCGATTGTCATCTTGATGCGTCGCGCGCACTTCAAAGAGCGGCCAAACCTCAGGGTCAAAGCGCGTCGTCGCCATTTCGCGGCGCACACTTTCCAAGCCGTTTTCGGTCTCGGCGCTGTCTTCGCCCCGCAGATCAAGTTGCGCGATTTCATAGGTGGGCGTGTTGTCCAGAATTTGCTGCATGCCCTCGGACGTCACCACGGCGCGGAGCATATCATGGCGCACGATCAAAGCTTGGAAGGACTGCTCTAGCCGCTTGAAATCCAAGCTATCGCATTCGAATTCTTGGTAGTAATGACAGCCGACGCCGCCCAATGCATCGCGCGCTGTGCGGCCGATCCAGTAAGCGGTTTGAATGTCGGTTAATGGGAAAGGTTCATGCAATGCTGCACGGTCGAAGCTGATTTGTGGGAGCGTCGATGTCTCGTAGGCGGGCGATGTATCAGACCGCTGCGCGAGGCGCGTTTCCAACATATCTGCTATTGCTGAAATACTGGGTTGTCGCAGCAATTCCACGATTGGGATGTCGATCTGGAAATCCGCAGAGAGCCGTCTGCTCAACTCGCTTGCTGTCAAGGAATCCAGGCCGATCTCCGTCAGCATCTTTGCCGCATCGATCTCGTCTTGGGCCAGCTCCAAGACTTCAGAGGTGCGCAAGCGCACTTGATCGAGTGGCGGTAAAATACGCGGCTGTGGCGCTGTATCTTTGGGTGCGGCGACTGGCGCTACTTGCATCTGTGGGGGCGTTCCCATGCAAGTCGCGTCCAACCATTCCGGCCACATCCGTTGACGTTGCCACGCATAAAGCGGCAGGGATGTTATCGTCCCATTGCCAAAAGAAATCTCTGACCAATCAATGGGTTCGCCGGCCATATATTGTGCGGCAATGGCATCTAGCGGATCAAGCGATGCATCGTTTGACGACGCAGCAAGTGCATCGGCAAGTTCAGCCGTGGTTCGCCCTGTAACGGCCACGCGAACCTCGTGATGAGAGCGGCCTATCGCAGCGGTAAAGCATATGTTCTCAATCCGGTCTGCCTGCTCTGAGCGCAGATAGTCGATGTAGGCTTGAACCGTGTCATCCAATGCGTCTTGGCTCGGGGCCGACAGCGCGAGGATATAAGGTGTGTCTTGACTGTCTGAACTTGGCGCTGCGCTCTGATCGTTCGCGCGCAAGACAACATGCGCGCTTGTTCCGCCAAGCGAAAGAGAGGTGACGCCCGCAAGCCCACTGCGCGTATCGCCCAACCAAGGTTGAGGTGTTTCAGAAAGGGCCAGACCTGATGTTTCGGACGCTATTTCTGAGATCAGCGTTTTAGGCGCTATTGTTCGGGGCAGGGTGTTTTTGTGTAAACCCATCGCGACCTTGATCAAGCCCGCGACCCCCGAGGCTGGACCAAGATGACCAATGTTTGCTTTGACCGAGCCAAGCAAGCAAGGCGTTTCTGCGCGGTCTGGGCCAGCAATCACATTGGACAAAACCTCGACTTCGACGGGGTCGCCTCTGGGGCTGCCTGCGGCGTGGAGTTCGACATAATCAAGCTTGCTTGGGTCAACATCACATTGGGCACAGGCAGCGGTTACCGCTTCGCTTTGCGCGCGCGCCGAGGTTGCCATAATCCAGTCATTCGCACCTGCATGCCGCGTCGCGACGCCAGCAATTTGTGCATAGGCGCGTTCATGTGGCAGAAGATCAGAGACGCGTTTGAGGACGAGCATCCCACCACCTTCGCCTCGCAGAAAACCGTCCGCAGATTGATCAAACGGCATGGAACTGCCGCTGCGCGACAACAGCCCTGCGCGATCCATCCCCATTTGCACGGAAGGGGAGAGAATGATTTCTGAAGCGCCCACCAAGACCCGATCACAGTCGCCCAGCCACAGGCTTTCGCACGCGCTTTGAAGGGACGAAAAGCTGGACGTGCAGCCTGTGTCCATCGCGATGCTAGGGCCGCGCAGATCAAAGGTATAAGAAATCCGGTTTGCGGCGAACATGGAGGGATTGCCGACCATCGCATAGCCGTCAATCTTGGACCAATCTCGGGACAGTTGGCTAAAGAAATCGCTCCATTGAATGCCAACAAAAACGCCGGTGCGCGATCCTGCGACGTCTTCCATCGGCAGGCCTGCATCTTCTAATGCTTCCCAAGCGAGTTCGAGCAACAACCGATGTTGAGGATCCATATGGCGCGCTTCTCGCGGCAACATACGCAAGGAACGCCAATCACAGCCATCAATTGAGTCTAGAAAACCACCCTGCGTGGTGCCTTTGGGGGCATCCTCATCCAGCTCCCAGCGGTCCGCAGGAACAGGACCAATGGCGCGCTCGCCGTTGCAAATCAAATCCCAAAAGGCGTTAGGATTGGGTGCTCCTGGCAAACGGCAGGCCATGCCAACAATGGCGATAGGCTCTCGGGTTATGGATGCGTTTGCCTGGCCGTGTTCAATGGATTTATCAAGAATTTTTCCGTCCCCCAAAATCGCGAGTTAGCTCGTTTCCAGCTTTTTGGCATGCGCCTCCGCGGACAACATTTCGTCGAACCAACGTCCGCCAACATCCCGCTCGACTGGAAAGGATTGATTGGCCACGCCATTGAAGAAAATTTCGTTATTGCGGCTTAAAATGTCATCGCCGATGCCGGCCAATTCACGAGCGCGCTGCTTTGGATCCGCAATGCAATCGATCTCATGCACCACGTCGACAAACCGCGCCGCGTCATCAATTCTGTTGCACACATCTTCGCCAATACCGCGCGGGTATTGTCCGTACTCCATCTTGAGCTCAGTCAGTTTGCGCACGCTGCTATAGCCCAGATGCACCAAGTCAGATCGGCTGAGCCACTTTGTTTCATAGTTCACACGGTTAATGATCGACGCGTTTTCCATACCGCTGCGATGCTCTTCCACCGTGCGATGGAAAATCTTGTAGCCATGCTTGTCGGGATGTTCGAAGAAGTTGCTCGCAGGATCAAGGAAGGGGATCATCGGGCACAACAAGGGTACCACACGTTTGCCTTTGAAGCGGCGCAACAGATGTCCGCAATAGGCGACCGTGGCCTCAACAGATGCTTTGTCTTGCTCAGGCATTCCAATGAAATACCAGATGTCGATCTGATGAATCCCAAGGTCGAGCGCGCGCTCGATCCACTCTTCCATCTGTTGCGGCGTATAGGTGCCGCGACCCGCCAGTTTTGAAATCCGCATATCGTGGCTTTCGGGCGAAAGGGTGATGATCGTGTTCGGGTTTGCGCGCACCATGTCGCGCATCACGTCATCAGGCGTCAGGTGAAATTGCTCGTAGCTGACGGACTTAACACCAGACATGCCGATGTTTTCCATAAGATGGGTCAGGCGATCTTTCGGCTCTGTGTAGGCCCCGATTGTGTAGAGGTGATAGCGATCGGCATCCGGCATCGATTGCATCGAACGCATTTCGTATTCGACCTCTTCCATCGGTTTGCGCACGATGGGTTTGTGCATGCCGTTGATGCGCCGGAACGCATCGCGCGATCCGCCACACCATCCGCAATTAAACGGGCAACCAGCGTTTTGCGTGGAGAGAACCTCTAGAATTGGCAGGCCCCCATCATCGCGCTGTTGTGGCAAGGTCGACCAATTCACCCCGCAAGAGAAAGATGCAGGTGTGTGTCCAAATCCGTTGTCCTGAATTTCGCCGTCTCGCGATTTCCAAAGCAAATTGGGAACGCGAGCAAGCTCTTGTGAATTGCCAAGCGCGCCCAGCAGAGTTTCCATCGGTGCGTGCGTATCATAGCCGCGCATCACCATATCGATTTCAGGGCGTTGGATGAGTTGTTGCGCGTAGTAGGTGGATGAAATGCCGCCCAGAACAACGGGTGTTTCAGGGTGCAGTTTTTTCAGCAGCGACGCAATGCCAAGCGCGCCCTGAACATGCACCATCCAGTGCAAATCGATACCGAAAATACGTGCCTCAATATCCCCAAGAAAGCGGTCCAGATCGATCTGGGGGTACTTCAACAATACAGTCGCCAGATTGACGATCTCAACGTCATATCCAGCCGCGCTGAGCGATCGTTGCAGCGTTTTGAAGCCAAGAGGGAAGTACTCATAGAGAGGCGTTATCGGCACATCCCCAGAAGTTCCCAAAAATGGAAAGTAAACATCAGAGCGGTTTCTGAAGTCGAAGAAAGCCGGCGCATGCGCTAGCAGCATATCTGTCTTGATTTTCATTGAAACATCACTTTGGAACAACCTAAGGTTTACACTATAGGTAATAAACACTCTCCTACAAGTTTATTAATTTCTTGACAGAATACGCTTTTGGTTGTGGAGTAAGCCTTGATTCCTTAGGGGTAATCAAATTTATTGCTTTGAAAACATAGTTTTCGTGAGCTTGATGTAAAATGGAGATGCATATGTGCGATGCACGTATGCGTTGAGTTCTTGGGAGTTGCGTTAGCAAAGGTGAGATTGTCGATCGGCCCAAAACGCTTCATTTTTCGGGCCGTTTCTTTTGCTAATTATCAACCGCGAGTTATTTTTTTTGGTTTTGCTTGAGGGTGAAATGTGATGACAATTTCGCGCCATCTTTGGTGTGGGTTGGTGTCCTGAATAGAGTGAAATTTTTCGATCTAAATCTCAAAGGAGCTTGAAATGGCTGAGTCAAATAGTGGTGCGTCTAAAGGAACTACTGCGGCGGGATCACAGACCGTGCCAGTTGTCATTGATCTGGGTAAATATAGCCGGAACCGTGTCAAAAAATTGCGCAAAGGTAGCGGCGTCATCTTGGAGGACGCAGGCGAGGCAATCGCTGAGTTGCAAGCCGATGGAAAAATCGATGCAAAGTGCCAGCCGGTTGTCCTTATCGTTCGTGAAAAGCCGAAATCTGGCAAGAAAAAATTCAAGGGCGTGCTTCCGCGCTTCATGAAAATTTAAGCGCGATAGGCAAGACATATGGCGATAGTGAATGAGGCGATTGTCGCGGGGCAGGCGCCTCGCACCGCTGCCCCTTGGTTGGTGCCAAGCATGAAAACGGATCAGCCGCCCCAAGGCAAGGCACGCGTGTTCATGTTTCCCTATGCGGGTGGCGGCGCGACGGTCTACCGTGGCTGGCGCAATGCTCTGGCACCTGAACTGGACGCGTTTGCCGTTCAATTGCCCGGGCGGGAAAACCGTTTGCGCGAGCCGTCAAAGACCTCTGTACGTGCTATCGTTGAGATGCTCGTTCCCTTGATG
>NZ_JBDWVM010000370.1:0-2872 GCF_039984035.1 Planktotalea sp.
GTAATGACTTCTGAAATGTCGCAGAGCGAACGCAGGTTCAGCCAGTCATGCCATGTGAGATTGAAGGCGAGATTGCTGTCATCAACACCCGTTGTCATCAAGGCGTTTGAGACCTCGGCAATTCCTGTCAGGCCGCGTTGCATACCTGCCTTGGTGCGCATCACGCCGACCTCGTCCCACATCAGGTCCTGCAATTGTTTGCGCAGCGGGAGCACCAGATCGGGTTTGCGGCTTAGCGGATAGATTGCGCGTTCAAATTCGGCTTGGAGCACGGTTTCATCTGGATCGCGCAGGGACATGTGTCGCACATCCATGCCCATCGTATCGCCCGCAATGCCGCCATAAACGGTTGAATTTGCGACGCCATTTCCACCCAATCGGTTTGAACCATGCGCGCCGCCCGCATCCTCGCCCGCAACATAAAGCCCCTCCATCGCGGTGCGCGTATCCACGTCGACCACAACGCCGCCCATGAAATAATGCGCGGTTGGCACGACCTCCACTTTGCCCGCGGCCAGATCAAAACCGCTGTCGGCGCAGCGATTGACCATGCCTTTGAATTTCTTGCGCACGTTATCCGGGCCGAGGTGCGCCATTGAGATAAACACGCCTTCTTGCTCTGGGTTATTGTTTTTGCGCATTTCCGAGTAAATGCCGCGGCTGACCACATCGCGCGTGGCGCGTTCGCCTTTGGCGTCATAGTCAAACATGAAGCGCGCGCCGGAATGGCTGATGAGTTGGCCACCCGCGCCGCGCAACCCTTCCTCTAGGACGGTGCCTGTCATGCGGGTGTGATCCCCCGCGAGTAGGCCCGTTGGATGGAATTGCACCATTTCCATATCGCGCAAGGACAGCCCCGCACGGAGGGCCATGGCCAAACCATCCATCGATTTATCGCCGCTCGGCGTGTGGTATTTGTACATGCTCGGCCCGCCACCCGTGCCCATGAGCACGGTTTTGGCGCGCACGAACCGAAATTTTCCACTACGCATGTCGATCATCAAAACACCGGCGAGAGCAGAGCCGTCTTTGGTCGGGATCAGCCCAACGGCGCGGTGTTCTTGGAGTTTTTCAACGCCAGAGGCGAGAACCTTTTCCATCAAACGATTGATGATTTCGATGCCTGTGAGATCGCCCTTGTGGACCGTGCGATCTGCAGTTTGCCCCGCAAACGCCTTTTGATGGAGCGAGCCGTCAGTATTGCGATCAAAGAAACAGCCGACCTCATTTTCCAACTCGCGAATACGGACCACGGCCTGTTCGCACAGACGCCATGCCATGTCCTGATTGGGCAACCATTTGCCTCCGTTGATCGTATCCATGAAGTGGCGCTCGACCGTATCGCCATTACCAAGGGCAACGTTGTAGCCGCCTTGGACCATGCGCGTGCAGCCGCATTTGCCGATCAAGCCTTTGACTGCAATCGTAATTTTGGTGCCTTCCGGCGCTGTTTGTTTGGCATGGAGCGCAGCAAACAGCCCTGCGCCACCGCTGCCGAGGATCAGGATATCGGTGTCATGACGTTCAATATCAGAAAGTTTCATATCAAATGGCTTTCATGAAGAAGAGGCATGCGATGAGGAAGGACAGGGCGGTCGCGCCTGCGGCCAGTGTTTTCTGTGGTGGTGTCCACGGCAGCCATTCCAGCGCCATCAGGCGAAGGCCCCCAAACATGTGGATGGCGAGCAGGAACACCAAACCAAATTCGGCAAGCTTAACGAGGCTCGTGTCGCTCATGCGTAAAAATCCGTCCAGTCGGGCAGGGTCCGTCAGTGCCATGGCCAAGACCCAGAAGTGGGCGGGCAGGAAGATCGCCAAGCCGAGGCCAGAGAGGCGGTGCAGGGTAAACGCGAGCCACAGCGGATGGGCGCGCGATGTGATGCTCTTTGCTCCCTTCATGCGCTTAGTCCTGCCGCGAAAGTGACGGCCCAAACAGCCCGTGCGCCAAGCAAGAGCAAGCCAAGGCCTGCGATCCACATGAAGAGATCGAGCAGGGCGCCCTTGAGGCCCATCCATTCATGCGCCAGTGTTCGCAGACCAATCGCGCCGTGTATGGAAACGGCGATCACGAAGGTGCCGTAAAACAGGAACCACACAAGCGATCTTTGGGTGCGCCCGAGTATTTCGGCCGTGCTGAGACCCCCTTGGATGGCATAGATGATCACGGCAAGGTGGCCGAGCACCAGTGGCGCCATCAGCAGCGCGGTGATCCGTTGCAGCATGTAAAGACGCAGATTCAGCATCAGCGTCCCCTCTTAAAGAAGCTGCGCGCGGTTTCGCGTTTTAGCCCTGCGATTGCGGACATCGGGTCCAGATCATTGGGGCAATAGACCGTACAAGAACCCATAGAGTGGCAATTGTGACAGCCGCCTTTGTCCGACACCGCGTCCAATATAGCGCTGCGACCCGCATCTTTGGCATCGTTCAGTAAGGTCCACGCACGTTGCAGCGCAGCGGGGCCGAGATAGTTTTGATTATGCGCTACGGTATCGCAGGCGGCGTAACAGACGGAGCAGTTGATGCATTCGATCCCAGCATTGGCAGCCACGCGCTCGGGCTGGGTTTCGTCCAACTGTTCAATTGGATCATCGCGGGTGAGCATGCTGTGATGCACGCCTTCTGCCGCAACCCATTTGTCAAAGAAGGGGTCCATGTCGACGACCAAATCTTTGATAACGGGCAGATTTCTTAGGGGGGCGATGGCAACTTCATTTCCGTCCAGCACCTTTGAGATATGCGTGCGGCAGGTCCAACGGGGCACGCCGTTCACCATCATCGCGCAAGAGCCGCACATGCCGACACGGCAAGCAAAGCGATAGCTGAGCGTCGGATCAGCGTTCTGTTGAACCCAAGAGACCACGTCCAACACGGT
>NZ_JBDWVM010000371.1:0-4642 GCF_039984035.1 Planktotalea sp.
AGCGAACTCAATTGAAGGCGGAACAAGCGAAGTGATGCTCAGCATCGTATCGCGCCGCGTTCTTGGACTACCGGGGTAATCGACATGGCAAAATTGGTAATGACCGAAGAAGAAACCATGTTGGCTGATATGGCCCGTGTGTTTCTGGATGGCGCTATGCCCGTGAGCAAATTGCGTGAAATGCGCGATACGGGTCAAACGCATGACGCGGTGCTTTGGAAAGAAATGGCTGACATGGGTTGGACGGGCGTTTTGGTTCCTGAAAGCGCGGGTGGCTCTGACATGGGCTTCGCCGCAGCGAACGTGATCGCGGGTGAGATGGGCAAAACGCTAGCGGTTAGCCCGTTTTTGTCGAGCGCCGTGATCGCAGCAACAGCGCTGCGTCAGGTAAGCGATGAGCGCACGCATGCGGCTTTGGCGAGCATCGCCTCGGGTGATCTGACATATGCATTGGCTGTTGATGAAGGGATCAAGTTTGATCCCGACAACGCGCAGATGGAAGCGAAGGCAGATGGCAATGGCTTCCGCCTCACCGGCAAAAAGCAATTCGTCGTAGATGGTACAATGGCGGATCGTTTGCTTGTCCTCGCGCGTACGGACGATGGTTTGACGTTGTTCGATATTCCATCCGATCGTACAGGCATCAGCCGTGAGGCAAGCAACATGATCGATGCGCGCGATGCGGCTCGGATCACCTTTGAGGACGTCGAAGCGACTGGCGATGACGTTCTCGGTGCTGTGCACAGTGCGATGGATGTTTTGCAACCCGCACTTCACGCGGGTCAGGCAGCATTGGCTGCTGAAATGACCGGCCTCTCAGCAGGCGCATTTGGCATGACCGTCGAATACTTGAAGGAACGCAAGCAGTTCGGCGTTGAGATCGGTCGCTTCCAAGCGCTGCAACATCGCGCTGCGCATCTGTGGTGCGAAATTGAAGTCACATCCAGTGCGATCCTACATGCGGGTCGTAAGATGGACGAAGATATCGCCAATTCTGAACTGGCGGTTTCCTTAGCCAAGGCAAGGGCGACGCAAACTGCGATCCTTGCTGTTCAAGAGGGCGTTCAAATGCACGGCGGCGTTGGCATGACCGATGCTTTTGATATGGGTTTTTACATGAAACGCGCGCGAGTCGGCGCTGAATGGCTGGGTGATTACAGCTATCACGCCGAAAAAATCGCGGCACAAAGGGGCTTTTGATGGATATTCAAACTTTATTCGGACTTGAAGGTAAGGTCGCACTGGTCACAGGCGGCGCAACAGGCATCGGGCGTATGGCGGCCGAGGGTTTGATCCGCGCTGGAGCAACTGTTTTGTTGGCGAGCCGTAAAGGCGAAGCATGTGAAGCGGTTGCAGCTGAACTGAACGCGATGGGCGCAAGCGGCAAGGCGATTGGCTTTGCGGGCGACGTTGGCACCGAAGCAGGTGTCGATGCGCTGGTTGCCGCCGTAAAAGAACGCACCGACACGCTCGACATCTTGATGAACAACGCAGGTATCACATGGGGCGCGCCTTTGGGCGATTTCCCGTTCTCTGCGTGGTCCAAAGTGATGGACGTGAACGTCGCAGGCCTGTTCGATCTAACGCAGAAACTGCTGCCAATGCTCAAAGCCTCTGGCACTGTCGATGACCCTGCACGTGTTGTAAACGTAGGCTCCGTCATGGGCGAACGTGAAATGGGTGATGGCGCGTATAGCTATTCTGCCTCCAAAGCAGCAACAATGCACCTGAGCAAAATCTTGGCCAAAGAATTGGCGGGCGAAGCGATCACTGTGAACTCGCTTGCGCCGGGACCATTTGTCAGCCGTATGACAGCCTTTGCAACGCATGATGAAGAGATGCGCAGCAAGGTTGGTGATGATGTACCGCTCAAACGTGTTGGCCGTGATGAAGATATCGCTGGCTGTATGCTGTTCCTCTGTGGTCGTGGTGGCGCGTACATTACAGGCGCGGTTATTCCCGTCTCTGGTGGCATCAATGTCATGTCTGGCCCGAACATCTTCCAGCAGGCACTGCACTGATGGGCGACATTCGATTTGATGGCCGCGTGGCGATTGTCACGGGGGCGGGTGTCGGGCTTGGGCGCTCTCATGCGCTAGGGCTTGCTGCGCGTGGAGCTAAGGTCGTTGTTAACGATCTTGGTGTTTCGCGTGATGGCTCAGGGTCGACGTCAGAAGCATCTGAGGCTGTTGTTGCAGAAATCAAAGCAATGGGTGGTGAGGCCATCGCACATGGGTGCGATGTGTCTGATGAAGACGGCGTGAAAGACATGGTCGCGCAGGCCATGGACACATGGGGACGCATTGATATTTGCGTCAACAATGCTGGTATCCTTCTGGACAAGACATTCGGCAAAATGGAAATGTCGGCCTTTCGCAAGGTCATCGATGTACATCTGATTGGCTCTGCCAATGTTGCCCACGCCTGTTGGCCGATTATGCGCGAGCAGAAATACGGACGCATCGTTTTCACATCCTCCGGCTCTGGCCTTTATGGTAACTTTGGTCAGTCCAACTATGGTGCGGCCAAGGCTGCGATGATGGGTTTGATGAACGTGCTGCATATCGAAGGCGCGCGTGACAATATCCGTGTGAACACACTGGCCCCAACAGCGGCGACGCGGATGACGGAAGAGTTGTTTCCGCCTGAGACGGCTGAATTGCTCGCGCCTGAAACGATTACGCCTGGTTTGCTCTACCTCGTGTCCGAGGATGCGCCAAGCCACGTGATCCTAGGTGCAGGCGCAGGGAGCTTCGCGCAAACCCGTGTTTATGAGACCAAAGGCATCACGCTTTCGGATGAAGACAACACGCCAGAAACCATCGCGGCGCAATTTAATCAAATCACCGATCCGAGCAATCAGGTCGAAATGGCAGACGCCTTTGCTCAGACCAAAAAATACGCCCTCAATGCAGCGCAGGCCCGTGGCCTGAAGCTGGATTGGTAAATCAGAGTTTTATTTAGGAGATACCCCATGCGTGACGCAGTGATCGTATCAACAGCACGAACGCCCATCGGCAAAGCTTACCGAGGCGCCTTTAACAACACGACACCTCAAGAACTCGCAGGTCATGCCATTGAGCACGCGGTTGCACGCGCTGGCGTTGATCCGGCTAGCATCCAAGATGTCGTTCTCGGTGCGGCGCTGCAACAGGGGCATTCCGGTGGCAACATCGCGCGCCAAGCGGCGGTTCGCGCAGGTCTTCCTGTGAGCGTGGCTGGCATGTCTTTGGATCGCCAATGTGCCTCCGGCATGATGGCGATTGCGACGGCGGCTAAGCAGGTTGTCATGGATGGTATGGACGTTGTTGTTGGCGGCGGCGTTGAAAGCATTTCCATGGTTCAAACACCAGAAATGCGCGTGAAAGCCGACCCTTGGTTGATGGCGAATAAGTCTGACATCTACATGTCCATGTTGGAAACGGCTGAAACCGTTGCGGCGCGTTACGGCGTAAGCCGTGAAGTCCAAGACGAATATGCAGCGCAGTCCCAACTGCGCACGCATGAAGCCCAGCAAGCGGGCCGTTTCGATGCGGAAATCGTGCCGTTGAAATCTACGATGATGATGCAGGATCGCGAGACGAAAGAAGTGTCGCACCACGAAGTCACGTTGGAAAAAGATGAGGGCAACCGCCCTGGTACATCTGCAACCGACCTTGGTGGTTTGAAGCCCGTCTTTAAGGATGGGATGACGATCAAAGAAGGTAAGTTCATCACCGCTGGCAACGCGTCGCAACTGAGCGATGGTGCCTCTGCAAGCGTTGTGATGGAAGCGAAAGCGGCAGAAAAAGCCGGTCTAGAACCGCTTGGTCGTTACGTCGGTGTAATGGCCGCGGGTTGTGAGCCTGACGAAATGGGCATTGGTCCGATCTACGCTGTGCCACCACTTCTGAAAGCGCATGGGCTCAAGATGGATGACATCGGTCTTTGGGAACTAAACGAGGCTTTCGCGGTTCAGGTGCTGTATTCACGTGACCAATTGGGCATCCCAGATGAAATCCTGAACGTGGACGGTGGTGCGATTTCAATCGGTCACCCATACGGTATGTCCGGTGCGCGCATGGTTGGTCACGCGTTGATCGAAGGCAAACGCCGCGGTGCGAAGTACGTTGTCTGCACGATGTGTGTTGGCGGCGGCATGGGCGCTGCAGGGTTGTTCGAAGTCTTTTAAGACCTGAGCTGAAAAAATGGGGGGCGGAACGGACCGCCCTCTTTTACTCTAATTGATCACTTTACATCCTGACGCCGGAGACACCATGTCCAGAGACGATTCACATCTACCCGCCGCGCTGCAAGGTCTGCGCATTCCGCTGATCGCTTCGCCTTTGTTCATCATCTCTGTTCCGAAATTGGTGATTGCCCAGTGCAAGGCTGGTATTGTCGGTTCTTTCCCTGCACTCAATGCGCGGGAAGGCGAGGGGGAGCATCCACTCCTCGACACATGGCTCACGGAAATCAAGGAAGAGCTGGACCGTCACAATCAAGCAAACCCTGATCGCCCAGCGGCACCGTTTGCAATTAACCAGATTGTGCATCGATCCAATTCGCGGCTCGAACGCGATCTTGAGATTTGCGTGAAACACGAAGTGCCGATTTGGATCACTTCCCTCGGTGCACGCGTTGAGGTGAATGAAGCAGCGCA
>NZ_JBDWVM010000372.1:0-5302 GCF_039984035.1 Planktotalea sp.
AACTCATCGACCTGAGCGGACAATGCAGCGACGACTTGGCCTACGCCACCTTCTGCATTTTGCAGAGCGGACAGTCGTTTTGACAAAACAAAGCAATAAAACCCTGCAGCCAAGGCCCCTGCGACTAGAAGTAAATCAGCAATAAATGCCATTCAGGCCCCCTTTCACTGTAAAATGAATTCCATGATGAGTAGATCTTCAATGCGACCATTTCCTGAGATCATCTGCAATCGACGCAAAAGCTGGGAACGAAGCTTGATCAACGCGATTGGATCTTCGAAACGCTCCGCTTCCAGAGCGTTTAGATAGGTGTTCATAACGTCGATGAGCCGAGGCTTGATGTTTTCAATGTCCGGAGCATGTTCCGGCTTTACTTCCAATTGACTGGAAAACTTCAAAAGCTGGTACTTGGACGAAGATCTAATGTTCACAACAAGCGGGTCCAGTTCGATGAAAACGTTATCTGCCAATACCTTAAGTGGTAACTCAGATTCGGATTCAGCTTTGGAATCCGAACTCTCACCAATCGGAATCAGCCCAGAGATGGCACCATAGAAACCGGCTCCTCCCGTCATCAGCGCAATCAAAAGCACAATGATGAACCCTGATTTACCCTTCTTGGGTAGCTCAACTTCCTCGGTGATGTCCGCGTTTGCCATACGCCCTCCAAATTTGTGACTAATGGCAACCTAAACGCGACTCACTAACCGATTATTAAGTTTGGCCTGCAACAACACATTCACTGGCTCGAAGCTTTAGCCGGACGATCAGGAGGTCGATGCGTGAATTCACTAACGATGCGTTGGAATGGGTTAGATCCCGCAAAAAAGGTAGTAATGATGCTCGGGCTCGCGGCCCTACTAACAACGCTTGTCGTTCTGGTAAGAATGGCGACGCAGCCTTCCATGTCCTTATTGTACTCGGGTCTCGAAGCTCCCCAAGCCGGAGATGTAGTGCGCGCGTTAGAGCAACGCGGCGAAGCTTATGAAATTAAGGGAGGTACGATTTTTGTCCCTCATCAACGACGCGATGAGCTGCGCATGACATTAGCAAGCGAGGGGCTCCCTGCAAACAACACCAAAGGCTATGAGCTTTTAGATTCGCTGTCAGGCTTTGGAACCACTTCACAAATGTTCGACGCTGCATACCTGCGCGCCAAAGAAGGGGAGCTTGCGCGCACGATTGTGTCTTCCGCGCAGATTTCCATGGCGCGTGTTCACATTGCTCAAGCCAAAGGGTCCGCTTTCGGGCGACAAAAGCCAGGCTCGGCTTCAGTGTTCATTACATCAGCGGGAGCGGGCATAGATCAGGCCCAAGCCAAAGCCTTAAGATATCTTGTATCTTCCGCTGTCGCGGGTGTAACGGCGGATAACGTCTCCATCGTTGATGAAAAAGGGGGGCTGATTGGTGCGCCTGATACGCATGAAATAAGCAACAATGCTGATTCGCTTGCTAACAGCCTTAAGAGCAAAGTGGAGCGCCTGCTGGAAGCTCGCGTAGGTGCAGGCAATGCAATTGTCGAGTTGCATCTAGACACTGTTCTGCAAAGCGAGCAGATCACTGAACGGTTGGTTGATCCCGAAAGCCGGGTGATCATCAGCACAGACAACGAAGAACGTTCCGACACTGCGGAAGGGTCAGGTAACGCTGGTGTTACGGTTGCATCAAATTTGCCAGACGGCGAAGCTACAGGGCAAGAAAACTCAAAAAGTAACGCTAATGAAACAAGAGAGCGAATTAACTATGAGGTCTCCGAAACACAACGAGAGATCATCAAAGCACCGGGTGCGATTAAGAAGCTCTCTGTCGCGGTGTTGGTTAACGGAACAGAAGACGTAAATACTCCCGGCTCATTGCTTCCGCGCGGCGAAACTGAACTTGCCCAGCTCACTGCTTTGGTACAATCCGCAATTGGATTTGACGAAAATCGTGGCGACATCATCTCTGTTCAATCAATGACGTTCACGCCGCAAATTCCTTTGGGAACAGGCCCAGTCACCCCACCGCTTTTCAATCTGTCACTTGACCTCATGATGTTGTTGCAAATGGCGATCCTCGCGATCGTTGGAATTGTGATTGCACTGTTGGTTGTTCGCCCAATCCTAACCGGATCACAAAATGCGACCCTTCCGACACTTGCCGCTCCTATGCCAGATCGCGAAGGAAACGCCATTCTATCAGGCGAGATCGACTATGGAGAGGGGCCGGAAGTGGTTAAAACGATCAACGGCGATTCAAATATCGTTCCTCGCACTGATAAAGAGGACCAAGAGAAATTGGACGTCGACAATCCTATTCAAAAACTTCGTGACATGATTGAGAACCGCCAAGAAGACACTGTCGAAATCCTCCGCCAATGGCTTGATCAAAAAGAACGGGCAAATTCATGAGTACGGCAGTGTTTTTCGAAGATTTCTCAACGGAACCAAATACCAATCAATCTGGACAGCGCACGGGTTCAGACCCACTAGAGGGTTACGAGATAGGCTACAAAGCGGGTTGGGATGATGCGATCAAAGCCAATCAGGAGTCCAAAACCCATCTATCAACAGTTCTTGCCCAAAATTTAGAACAGATTGAGTTTTCTCTAGTGGAAGCCCAAGCTGACGTATTGAAATCCATGAAACCTGTACTGGATCAGATTACGACCATTTTGCTCCCTGGCCTTATGAATAATGCCTTACGTGCCTTACTTCAGGAAGAAATTGGTAAACTTCTGAATGAACATGCGCCCCAATCAATTTCGATAGCTGTTTCCGAACAAGACGAAACTCCGGTTGCCGCCCTTTTAAATTCAACCCGCGAATTGTCTGAAGTCTCACTTGTAGCAAAGGATTCTCTGAGTGAAGGACAAGCCTATATTTCATGCGGTGACAAAAACCGGAAAATTGATGTTGGCGAGGCTATCGGTGACATCAAATCAAAGATCGACGACTTTTTGAAACAACCTGAATTGGAGCACGCAAATGTCGGATAACACCGCCAATCCCTCTGCAGTATCGACCCCTTTCAGCAACGTTCCTGTCGAAATCACGGTCTCTGTCGGTCGGGCACGGCCTAGTATAAGAGAATTGCTGGACTTAGGAGAAAACTCTGTTCTGACCCTCGATAGAACAGTTGACGCCCCGGTCGAGTTATTTATCGGCGATCGCTTGGTTGGTCGCGGCCAACTCGAAGAAACGGAAGATGGTGCAGCGTCTCAATTGGCTGTGCGGATAACGGAAATTGTAGAGCCAGAAATGGCATCACAATGAAGCAAATACTGCCATGTTTGGCGATTGCTCTCGGCTTTTTGGTTCTTCCCGCAATGGCGCATGCGCAGGTGTTTTCCGAAGAACTGATCCAGAACGGGTCTTTGACGGGCAGTAGCTTGCAGCTCATTGCACTCATAACGGTGCTGAGCCTGGCACCTGGCATCTTGATCATGATTACATGCTTTCCTTTTATGATAACCGTACTCTCTATTCTGAGGCAGGGATTAGGACTGCAACAATCACCCCCGAACATGATGCTCGTTAGCCTTGCGTTGTTTCTAACCTTCTTCGTGATGGAACCGGTCTTCACCCAAGCTTGGACGAATGGAATAGCGCCTTTTAGCGACGGATTAATAGAATTTGAAAGCGCCTTCATAGAGGCGATGGCGCCGTTTCGTGAATTCATGTCCGCACGCGTAAATCCCGAAACATTCGTGGCGTTGGCAGAGCTCCGCCCCGACATCCAAGCCAGTGAACTTACTGCAGACTCGCAGCTGTCCCTGCTCGTACCCAGTTTCATGCTTTCAGAGATTGCGCGCGCATTTCAGGTTGGGTTTCTACTGTTCCTACCGTTTTTGATCATCGATTTGGTGGTTGCAGCCATCTTGATGTCTATGGGCATGATGATGGTCCCGCCAGCCATCGTTTCGCTCCCCTTCAAACTCGCGTTCTTTGTGGTTGCAGATGGCTGGACGCTCATTGCGTCCGGTTTGGTACAGAGCTATTTTTAAACGCTTACGTCCACTTGGCCATAGGAGGTAGGCTCATAAGAACGGCGTTAGCGTCATGACCCGTTTCAAGGCCAAACTTAGTGCCACGATCATAGACCAAGTTATATTCCGCATAGAGACCACGGTGCACCAGCTGTGTGTCCTTATCGGCTTCGTCCCAATTTTGAATACGACGCTTTTCAATAAGAGGCACAAACGCTGGCAAAAACGCGCGCCCAATATCTTGGGTCATCGCAAAATCTGCATCCCAATCGCCAGTGCAACGATCATCCATAAAAATTCCGCCGACGCCACGCGCTCGTCCGCGATGCGGAATGTAAAAATACTCATCTGCCCATGCCTTAAGGGCCGGATAATGCTCTGCGCCATGTGGATCGAGGTATGACTTCTGCGTCGCATGGAAATGCGTAGTGTCCTCATCATATTCCAAGCAAGGGTTAAGATCAGAGCCGCCTCCAAACCACCATGCGTGTGGGGTCCAGAACATGCGGGTATTCATATGTACGGCCGGACAATGCGGATTTTGCATATGTGCAACCAAAGAAATGCCTGCTGCCCAAAACCTCGGATCTTCGGACATGCCTTCGATCCCTTTGCGCGCGGCCATTGCCTGCTGTGCCCGTTCTCCGAGCGCTCCATAGACGGTCGAAATATTGACGCCAACCTTCTCAAAAACCCGACCACCGCGCATAACACTCATAAGGCCACCGCCCGCATCTTCACCATCATCTGAATGACGCTTGGTTTGGGTCACCTCAAAACGGCCCGCTGGTTTGTCAGACAGAGGACCAACATCGTGATTTTCTTCAAGTTCCTCAAAGGCCGAGACAATTTGATTGCGCAGGTCTTCGAACCAAGTCGCAGCACGTGCTTTTTCAGTTTGCATCGTCGATGTCATGGCGATCTCCCAAAGATTGACTAATGCGCAGGTGCGCCAACTGGATCGAGCAATGTGCGCCCACCATCAACGGTCAGTACTTGCCCTGTCACAAATGCTGAACTATCCGACGCAAGATATTGAAAAGCTTCTGCCAGCTCATGCGGCGCGGCAATACGACCGAGCGGCGTGATGTCTTCAATCGTTTCGCGATACTCTTGATTGTCTCGCAGTATTTCTTTCAAGCTCTCACTCATCACAGAACCCAGCGCAACAGCGTTCACTCTGATCCGTTCAGGGGCCAGAGCCACAGCAAGTGAACGTGTCATTTGATCCAAGGCAGCTGTCGAAATCGAAAACGCCATCAGTTCGGGTCGCGTGCGACGCGCTGCAATGGACGACAGGTTAATGATTGAGCCGACAGTTCCGTCTTCTCGTCC
>NZ_JBDWVM010000373.1:0-7376 GCF_039984035.1 Planktotalea sp.
CCCTGATCCAGCGCCGTAGGCAACGGTACATGGCGCGAACCGAAAAAATCACGATGCTCAACCATAAAAGCGTACCTCACTCCACGAACGGCCCAAACCGGACCTTCATCCCGACATCACGCGCCGCGTTGCAGCTTCACAAGAGCGGCCATTCGCTGCAGGTGCTCGATTTCAGTCGTGTTTAAGGTCAGTTCTGCGGACAAAGCGCCCAGTCAGTTTCCGAGAAGAATGTCTGCTTTGCAATGATCGCGACGGCAATGATTAGCACTACGTTCGGGTTCCAGGCCTTCGTTGTGCGCGAAAATGTTTTGTCGATCTAACGGCAGAACGAAGTTTGATTAGGTGCTAATTGCAAAAAAATGGCACTTAATGGAAAGCTCACTTTGCAACTTGACCGTACCGTCACGCCGTAGTTCGTCGCCCCCTATCGTTCGCTGCTACCACCTACCCACGATCACCCTTTGCCCAGCGATAGGCGTCGATGTAGTCGAACACGAGCGAGAAGATGTTGGTGGCTGCTAAGGCAATCAGGAACATACCGTAGAGCGTCGATGCATCGGGCACCATCCAGAAAATCAAAATCACCAAAGGCGTCCAGAATGGCAGGTGTGGCAAGGCCATCGTTCGCGAAAGTCGCCGTTCTCTGAACATAATCGGAAGGTTGAGCAGCATAGCAACATTGGCCAGAACCGCGACCCAGACCCCCATCGGTTCATTGATGAAACACAGGCTCGTTATGTTGAGCGGGATAAGCCATAGGACCATCCAAAGCCGAACCCACAAGGGCAATTCATTGAATGACGTCCAAAGAGCCAATAGAATGTTTGGTTGCGTCTTCGTCGTCATTGAATCACTTCGTTTGGCCTGGGGTTTGAAAGGGTCACGTCATCTCTTGGTCAAATTGCGGCAGTGTTAGGGTTAGCAAGACAGCCCCTCCCACAAGCACCGCAGCTCCCTTTAAGGCAAGATCGTATGACCCCGTTTGGTCCCAGATATATCCTGCGATCACAGGACTAAGGGCGCATCCGACACTGAAACTGCTGTAAAGGATGCCGAACAGAACGCCATATCGTCCCATCCCGAAATACCTCGCCGTATAGTAGCCGATAAGATCAACTTCGGCCCCGATGGCAAAGCCAAGCGCCACTGCACCAACAAGCGCAAAGCCCACCCCGCCAAAGCCAAAGACCATCAACCCAATCGAAACGAAGGCAAATACCGCCGCCGTCACGTATGGCGCGAAAATGCGGTCGACAAGAAAGCCGGTGACCAATCGCCCGGCAATGACGGACACACCGATTGCCGCTAAATATGCGCTTGCGGTTTCTGCGCTAAGGCCTGCATCACGAAGCAAAGGTACAAAGCTTGGGATCAATCCACACACGGCCAAGGCAATTAGAAAGAAAATGACCGCAAGCCGCCAGAACACAATGCCACTGACAATATCGCGCACGCTATCTTCTGGAATCCGCTGTTGGGTAACAGGTGTTGTGCCTGTACTTTCTGGTCCACCGTCTGGAATCCACAACCAGATGATTGGTACCGCAACCAAGATGATCACAGACAGCAAAGCAAACCCTGCACGCCAACCGTGTTGTTCAACATAGGGCGTCAAGACAAGTGGTAACAGGGCCGCCGCGACACCTGTTGACGTCAGGCTGATCCCAAGTGCCATACCGCGGTTTTTATGAAACCAAGCGTTGACGGCGCGGGTGAATGCAAGCGGTGTCGACGCCACGGCAACCAATGTGTAGGCCACTGTTAAACCATAAAACACCCAAAGATTGCCATTCATTCTGCCGACCAATAACAAGCCAGCAGCAAAAAATATCAACGACAAGGTCGAGACTGTGCGCAGTCCGAAGCGGTCAATCAATTGGCCCGCAAAAGGCGCGCTAAGAACGAGTGTGATTGTTGTTAACGTTGCAGAGAAACCGATTTCTGCACGTGTCCACCCAAACGCGTCTTGCCATGGGATGATCCAAATGCCCGCAGTGTAGAACACCAATGACACGAGGCTTACGCCTATGCCAAGGAATGAGGCTGCAAGAACTTTCCAGCCCCGCGCGAATTCGTTGTCGGATTCAGGTGCTGTGCTCATGTATCACCATCCAAGATTGCGATGACGCGTGCTGGACTTGCCGATGCACCTGCCAGCTTAAGCGGTAACACATAGACGGTGAAGCCCGTCGGCGGCAAAGCTGCAAGGTTGGTCAGCTGTTCCATATGCCAGTATTCTTTGCGGATACCGACCCTGTGCGCTTCCCAGAACAGGTCATCGCGTTTTTCGGCCTTTGAACGCGCAATATGAAATTGGAACGGCACATCCCAACCCCATTGATCAATTCCCATCACGCGACTGCCTTGATCGATCAACCATTCTGTGGCCTCGGCACTCATGCCAGTGCCACGTTTCCAAAAATCGGGTTCATCGTGGAACTTATCGCGGTCTGTGCGGATCAGCGTGATCGTCCCGTCTTTGATTTCGCCGTCTATACGCGCCAGCTCGGCCTTTATGTCGGCCACCGTGATCGGATCACCTTCGGCTTTGTGCGACATGTCCAAAACGATGCCAGGACCAATGCCCCGATCCAGTGGCATTGCCTCGATCCCTCCCGCGGGTTGGCCTTCGGACGTCGACCCGTAGTGTAGAGGTGCATCAATATGGGTGGTCGCATGGACGCCTAGTTTGCGAATAGAGTCGTCCGCCCAACCCTCAAAATCCTTGGGCATCAAACGGAAAGGCAATCCGAGAACACGTAGCATTACCTTCGTCATAAAACGCTTGTTCGCTTTAATTTTGATCCGAAGGAAGAAAGGGGCTTTGGGGTTGTCTATGACTGTCTTTGAAAGATCAATGATCTGCATATCAGGGCTCCTTGCTGCCGACGATATTCGTCAAACTGCCCAGTCCGTCGATCGTGAGTGTGAGCGTGTCGCCAGGCCCAACCATTGCTCCGTTTTCGATGCCTGCGCCGCCCGGCAGGGTGCCCGACCCGAACAGTTCCCCGGGAACAAGAGCTTCGCTTTGTGATGCGAATGCGATTGCCTCTGGAAGGGTAAATTGCCCCCCATGCGAGGACACATCTGCGATGGTTTCTCCGTTGATCTTGACGGTTCCGGTCAATCGTTCCAAGCGCGGCAGGATTTCATCAGCTGTCACAATTTCTGCTGAAATGGATGACCCGAAATGTTTGGATTTTTGTGGCCCAAACCCCGACTGCATTTCGTCGATCTGAACATCACGGGCGCTAAAGTCATTCAAGACCACAAAACCGCCGATCGCCGCTTTGGCATCATCTGGCGTGGCGTTGCGAAGAGGATGCGCAAGAACCGCTCCGATCTCAAGTTCATAGTCAAGCGCATCACAGTAGCGCGGCCATGCCAACTGATCGCCGTCAGTGACCATGTTGATGTGACTGCTCAAGTAATAAATTGGTTGCTGATACCAAAGTTTGTGCGGTTTGAATTTGGGAAACGGTTTGCGCGCGAGCTTTTCAAAAACCTGCGTAATCGGGAAAACCGAAGGCATAAACCTGCGCGCCATTTCCCGCGACGCATTGATCACATGGGCTTCGTGCAACATGAAATCCCGAAACGATTGGGGGATTATGGGCAAGAGTGCCGTATGACTGCCTGTACCTGCATCGGGCAGCGATCGCCCAAGGGCTACCAATTCAGATCGACCAACGGCATCGAGCTGCAAAAAGGGCATCAACCCAGTGTCTGTAACGTCCAAGTCTGCGCCTGCGAGCAGTTTTGTTACCGTTTGCACTCCGCTTAGCCGTTTCCAGCCTTCAGCGACCCTCATTTCCGCAATAGGTATACCGTCGATCAGTCGTCTTCTAAACCGCATGTCTTTTCCTTCCAAAGAATATCTCAGGCACTTTTTGAAACGATCCCACCAATCCAGTTGCGCAGCTTTGCGTACTGAAATTCTGTCCTGTCGCTTAGCCGCGCGCCTTTGTAGAATGCTTGATCGTAGCTGGGTCGCGCTTGTAATCGCGCCATCCATTCCAAGGTCTTTGGTGCGTCTTCGAAGAATTCCAGGCACCCCATATCCAACATCCGGTCAATCAAGGGCGCCAAAGTCAGATCGACCAACGTCAGTTGGCCCCCCAATACCCAAGGTCCGATCACCAACGCCTTTTCGATGCGTTCGACTGTCATACGAAGGTGATGATTTGATTCTTCGATTTCGGGATCACTGAAACCCTGACCCTTGTTCATCTTGCCGTAGAACCCTTTGCGCAACGTGCGTTGATCGGTGTCTTTGGCAAAACCACTTCGACGCTTGACCAACCGCAATGTGGGAAGAAACACGCGCTGGAAAGACGGGATACGAACGGCTTTTGTGGGCACTTCCTCCATGAACCGCAGCCAAACGCGCATTTTTGCGCGCTCGACGGTATCTGAAGGTGACAATGCCGGCGTTGGATAGGCCTCTTCTAGGTATTCAACGATTACAGAACTATCCATGATCACATCGTCGCCATCCACCAACGTCGGAACCACACCGTTTGGATTGATCTTTAGGTAGTCTGGCTCCAACTGTTCCTGCTTGGCAAAACTGAGTTCATTTGAGGTGTATTCTAACCCTTTTTCGGCGAGCGTCAGCCGGACCTTTTGCGAACAGGTCGAGTAAGCAGAATGATATAAAGTGAGCGTCATTTTCGTTCTCCAAAACGGTCGCGTTTAAAAGTGGTACAATTGTTCCGTTTTTGAGTCAACAAAAATGGAACGATTGATCCATTTGTGGAAATGCAATAACGGTATCGTATGGAAAGAACGCAGTACAAAAAATCCAGCAAAACACAGGATCGTATCCTTGATGTCGCCGAAGATCTGTTTTCGAAACAGGGCTTTGACGCAACAACAACCCGTCAGATCACGGCGGCAGCTGGTGTTAGAACCGCAAGTGTTAACTATTATTTCAAAACCAAACGCGACCTTATGATCGCCGTCATCGACCGCCGGTTTGACATATTGCGCCGAGAGCGTGAGGCAATGTTGGCCAATGTTGATACTCATTCTGGGGACCAACCGACTCAGATTAAGGCGATTGTCGAAGCCTTCGTGCTACCCTTGGCGAAGCTTACCAAAACCGACCCCGTTGGATGGTCAAACTACAATCGGATCATCGCGCAGTTAGCACTGAACAAAGAGCTGCCACATGACACCTACGCTGAAAAAATCAACAAAACTGCTGAGAAATTTATCGTTGGCCTTAAAGCCACCAGCCCGAACAAATCGCTGAACGATGTTATCGAGGCATACCAGTTTTTACTCGGTGCGGTGTTATTCGCCTTCACGGAAAGCGACCGATTTACGCAGGCACTTAACGGCAATTCTCAACTTGCCCAAGCTGCCTCAAACCCAAAGCCGTTGGTGAACTTCATTTCGGCTGGATTGGTCGAATTGTTTGATCCCGGTCAATAACGGAATGACTAATCACCAAACTTCGCAAGCCAGGCGAATGGCGACAAAGTTGTTTGCGGCAGTGGTAACCAAGCATTTGGAAGCTGCCAGGATCATAGGAAAAGGAGACTATTGTGAGTGAACCAAGCAGATCGGAAATGCTAGAACTTATAACCAAACGTTCAAAAGGCCGGATTAAGGGCACTGTGCGGCTAGAAATGCCTGATTTGTCGACGTTCTTTGTGGACGAAACGGGAGCAATCGAGAGCGATAAAGTTGCAGACATCACGTTAACTGCAGAATCCCACGTGTTTTATGACATAGCGATGGGTGTGAAAAACCCTGCCAAGGCGTTCATGATGCGTCAACTTAAGGTCGATGGAAATCCAATGAAAGCGCTCAAGATTGGAGAAATTCTGTCCGCGCAAGAATAAGATGCCCAAGGAGAGATCGCCCCAGTACTATGCTTTAGACAAATGCTAAGGGCTGCTCTAGAAAGGCGCTTCGATCACCAACGTCGGCATTCGGAGTATTCTAAACGTTATTGCAGACTGCGACATTGGTAACATTGGGCTCAACGCCGACCTCAGAGGCAGCGCAGCAATCCTGTGATATGGCGCCTTGTCAACGCCGGGTTGTCGTTTTGGAGGGTATGGCGGATCGGAAGATCAGTCATGGAAACACCAATTCTACCAGCCATTCGCGCACTTCGCTCAGCTTGGAAAAAGGGGCGCATCATTAGCCAGAAACGGCCGTTGAAGCCCAAACACGTTTGGGCGATCCGAGTTCGACTGGAACGGGCCGAGAACCATCGCGACCTTGCGTTGTTCAATATGGCAATCGACAGCAAGCTGCGTGACTGTGACCTGGTGAAGATGAAGGTCGTCGAAGTCATGGCGTCTGGTCAGATCAAAGAACGGGCATCGGTGTTACAAAGCAAGACACAGAAACCTGTGCGATTTGAGATATCCGAAGGCACACGTGCCTCGGTCGAAAAGTGGATGAAAGATGAGGTCATGATCGGCTCAGAGTATCTTTGGCCAGGCCGGTTCCATGAACGCCTGCACATCTCGACACGCCAGTATGCACGGATCGTCAGAGACTGGGTCACGGCGATCGGTCTTGAAGCGAGCGCATGTGGCACGCATTCGATGAGGCGAACAAAGGTGACCCAGATCTACAAGAAGACCGGCAACTTGCGGGCGGTTCAGCTTCTCCTTGGACACACCAAGATGGACAGCACCGTCAGATATCGGGGTGTTGAACTCGAAGATGCCTTGGCGATTTCTGAAGTAATTGAAATCTAAACCAATGGGCCGTTCGAGAGGACGGCCCGAAGCTGATCTTGGCGCGTTCTCAATCATGCTGCAGTGCGGCCTGTCATTGCAGACATTCGCGGCAACTGCAAAATCAGTTAAGGAGCGAATTCGTGATTCAAGCGTTTTCCGGTTAAGGATATCAGTTTAGCTGTTAGCGTTTAACGTCAGATGCGCCGTTGTTATTAGGTGCTCATTTATGCGTTTGAAACCGTGAAGCATATCAAGATGAAGATCGCTGCTTTCGATACTGTCTGCGCGACCTGAACCAATGCGGCCTATATGTGCAGCGATAGAGTCATCTTCCATTTGGCGAACGACCGTTTTTGTATCGTAAAGCTGTCGTGCTAACTCAGGATCATATGTTAAAAAGGCATTTACAGCCAAATCAAAGTTCATACAGACGACCTCATAAACTTCGGTTATTTCCGCGAAGCCTTCTTGAGAAAAGTCAGTCTGGCGCGCGGTTTTCATGCGTGTGATGGGCAAAAGATCGCAATCAACGATGTCACCAATGTGCTCCATGTTCGCGATGAATGTCAGTAGATCCTGTGCTTGCTGACTTTCATGTTCTGTCAATTGCTGCTGCATTGTGCGGGCCATGTAGATTTTGATGGCGCCAAACAATCTGTCCAACCCATC
>NZ_JBDWVM010000374.1:0-7818 GCF_039984035.1 Planktotalea sp.
GGAGAATTGGGAAGCTGGTGAAAACCCAGCGCTGCCCCCGCAACGGTGTGGGCGAGAGATCAAGCAAGGCCACTGAAGCAAAATCTGTTTTGGGAAGGCGCTAGATCGCGGTTGTTGAGAAACGATCACTCGCTCCGAGCCCGGAAACCAGCCTTAATGACGACCGAAACCGCGGGTGGCGGAGCAGGGAGATTTGCGCCTGCTGCCGTTGGCCCGCGTCTCTTTTGCTTCTTTCGCCTGCACAACTGATGCGCCACGGGGTGTGGGGAAGGAATACGATGACAGTGCTGCGAATTTATCAGGCTTTAGAAGAATTTGAGGGCGATGAGGACGCGCGCCAGAACGCTGCAAAAGCGGGGATTTTGGAGTGGGCGATGAGCCTGCCGACCCCCAGCAGCCCTGCGCGCGAGGCCAAGCAAGCGTTACTGCATCTGGAGGCCATGCCAAATGCCGCAAGCGCGGCTGGTCTGTTTGTCGGATATTTACGTGAAGCCAGCCATGTTTTGCCTGCCCCAGTTCGCCGCGGCGGCGCCCGTGCACGTCGGTGTGTGTTGCACTAATTCACAGACGTTTGGTGGAGAGCTGTCTCATGGGCGGCTCGTTAGTAAGGCCGTTACAGGTTGGTGCGCAGGATAACTTCAACGCGAATGCGTTCCTGCGATCCTTTCGCTTGGCGTCCGTCTACCGTCGCTTTGAGTTTACGCACAGCGCTGCGGACCAAATGCCCGGGGTCTTGCGCGATGATAGCATCCAGATGTCCAGCGTTGAGCGCGGATTCCGTAAATGGGGTCCGTTCGTGGGCAATCTTCACAAGATCAGACGTGCCAGCCAACTCGTTCACCACCGTAAGCGGGGGGCGGGCCTCTGACGACATCACGTAAACGCCGATCAGGTCCGCATTATTTCGAACCGTATTTTCGATAATTTCCTGCGCGCGCTCAACGTTTCCGTAGGTTTCTAGCGACGGAAGCGCTTGTAGATTTGGGAAATTCTTGTTGATTTCCGCATCAAACCCCAGTCGTCGCTCTAAACTGTCTCGCGACTGCGTACTTTCGGCGATGATCATAATCGATCCGCTGTTGGCATTGCTAAACCGCCCAATCAGGTTTGCCGCCGTGGCGCCCGCAGAATGGTTGTTCATGCCGACCCAGTGATCCTTGCTCGTCGTTTGATCCGATATGAAGGGCAGGGTGGCGACGCCCTTTTCTTCAAGACGATAGATCGCATCGCGCACCTGTGGAGATTCGGGCGCCATGATCGCGACGCCGCTCGTCACGGTTGGATCAAGCGTAGCGAGGAATGCAGTAATGCTATGGGGGTCGTTTTCATCGATCCGATGCACATCGCACCATACCAAATCCTCCGCAAAGGTTGATCCGGCTTCTTCAATATGTCGGTTGATTTCTTCCAAAAACTGATCACCCGAGCGGGGCAGGGCAAAGACAAAGCGGTATTTACGCGATTTGGCGAGATTGGCGGCCTGAATATTGCGAACAAAGCCGAGCTTTTTGATCGCTTCATTCACGCGATCCACGGTTTTTTGCTTCACGCCATCCCGGCCATTCAGCACACGGTCGACCGTTGCTCGACTGACGCCAGCTTCCTTCGCGAGATCTTTTGTGGTGGGTCGAAGCATAATCGGTTCGAGTGTCTTTGTCTCAGTTTTGTTCATCTTATCAAACATTTGCTTGGTCGCAATAGAGGCGGCGACCTTAAAATATTCCCTGTTGTTTTGAGTGCTGTAGCATTTTTTGAGGCACGTGTCTCAAAAAAATGTTGCAATGATGCACGTGCCTCAATTAGGACTGTGGTGCGCTGAGTCGTGGCGAGGGGACACAGCGGGAAATCCAAATGGGAGGAAAATTCCGGATGAATACGAAGATGATGACGTCTGTCGCGGTTGGCGCGATCGTGGCGACGAGCTTTTCAACTGCGGCTGTTGCAGAAGATTTGACCCTCTGCTGGGCTGCTTGGGACCCTGCGAACGCTCTGATTGAATTGAGCAAAGACTTTGAGGAAAACTCCGGGCACAACATGAGCTTTGAGTTTGTGCCTTGGCCCAGCTTTGCGGACCGTATGCTGAATGAATTGAATTCAGGCGGTCAACTTTGCGATCTAATGATCGGTGACAGCCAATGGATCGGCGGCGGCGCTGAGAATGGCCACTACGTCAAACTAAACGACTTCTTTGATGCCAATAGCATCTCAATGGACGATTTTATTCCTGCGACTGTGACGGGATATTCAGAGTGGCCCAAGAATACGCCGAACTACTATGCGCTTCCCGCGTTTGGTGATGTTGTCGGTTGGTCTTACCGCAAAGATTGGTTTGAACGTCCTGAGCTACAATCCGAGTTCATGGAAAAGCATGGCTACAAGCTCGATGCGCCAAAGACACTCGAACAGCTGAAGGACATCGCCGCCTTTTTCCAAGGTCGCGATATCGACGGAACTACCGTTTACGGTGCTTCGCTCTACACAGAGCGCGGCTCTGAAGGCATCACAATGGGCATCACTAACGCCCTGTACAACTACGGTTTCCTCTATGAGAACCCTGACAAACCCTACGATCTTGAGGGCTTTGTAAACTCTGCGGGCGCCGTCGAAGGCGTTGAGTTCTACAAAGAGCTTTATGAAGTTGGCACACCTCCGGGATCGTCCAACTGGTATATGGGCGAAAACATTGATGCCTACCGCTCTGGTCAGGTTGCGATGTCTATGGGCTTTGCCTTTGTTTGGCCAGGCGTCGAAGCCGATGAAACCGTCGGTGGCGGTAAATCGGGTTACTTCCCGAACCCAGCAGGTCCAGCGGGTCAGTTTGCGCAGTTGGGCGGGCAGGGCATCTCTGTTGTGTCTTACTCAGAAAAGCAAGACGCGGCACTTGAGTACATCCAGTGGTTCGCACAGCCGGAAATTCAGGCGAAATGGTGGGAACTCGGCGGATATTCAGCGCTCAAAGCTGTTGTTGAAGACCCGGGCTTTGCGGAAAGCCAGCCCTACGCTCAAACCTTCTTGGACTCTATGGCAATCGTGAAAGACTTCTGGGCAGAGCCTGCCTACGCCGATCTTCTGATCGCGATGCAAGAGCGCATGCACAACTACGTCATCGCTGGCGAAGGCACTGCACAAGAAGCGCTTGATGGTCTTGTCCGTGACTGGATCGAAGTCTTCGAAGACGAAGGCAAACTCTAAAATCCTCCCAGTCGGACCGGTTTTCGAAGCGGTCCGTCCTTCCTCCAGCCAATTCGTGTGGCTGGGGGCTTTACGCTCACACTTGTTTTCAGACGGGCGCTTTGACCTGTCTTGAAGGACCTAAAACATGACATCCTCTCCCATTCAGAAGGCGGCGCAACATACGCCTGATGGAGTAGCCAGAAAGATCAGGGGCTTATCAGACCGCGCCATCGCGTGGATATTTGTAGCGCCAACCATCTTTTTGTTACTCGCCGTCAATATCTTTCCGCTGATTTGGACGATCCGGCTAAGTTTTACCAATTTCCGCGTGAACCGTCCGAACAAAGACGTCGAATGGGTAGGCTTGCGCAACTATGAACGCATCCTGAACGATCCTGACGTTTGGAACACGATGCAAGCGACAGCGCATTTCTTGATTTGGACCATCCTGTTGCAAGTTCTCATCGGCTTCACGCTGGCATACCTCATCAACAAGAAATTCAAGGGCAACGACCTTTGGACAACGATCATCGTCTTTCCAATGATGCTCTCGCCCGCAGTCGTCGGCAACTTCTGGACGTTCCTGTATCAGCCGCAAATCGGCTTGTTTAACTATGTCATTACCTTCTTCACAGGCGGCGATCCTGCTGGGTTTTCGATGATTGGCGACGTGCATCTGGCCCCTTGGGCGATCATTATTGCCGACACATGGATGTGGACGCCTTTCGTGATGTTGATCTGTTTGGCGGGGCTGCGCTCCATTCCCGACAGCATCTATGAAGCGGCCGAATGCGACCGTGCGAGCAAATGGCGCCAATTCTGGACGATCACCATTCCGATGGCTCTGCCATTCCTGATGCTGGCAGTCCTGTTCCGCGGGATCGAGAACTTCAAGATGTTCGATCTGGTGGTTCAACTGACGGGCGGCGGACCGGGCAACACCACAACGCTCACTTCCATCGATCTCAAGCGTGAGGCGTTTGAAAAATGGCGCACCGGATATTCCTCTGCCTATGCGGTCATCCTGTTTGTCACCGTGTTCGGCCTTGCGTCGATCTATGTGAAAGCACTCAATAAGGTAAAAGACAGATGAGTTTTTCCGTCACAGAACCCACAAAAGGCACCAAATGGTTCGCAGGAACCGCCGTGGTCCTTTACGCCGTCATCACGCTGATCCCCCTTGTTTGGATTATCGCGACGGGCTTCAAATCGCCTGCAGATTCCATCGCCTATCCGCCAAAAGTGTTCTTTGAACCAACAATGGAAGGCTATGTGAACCTCTTCACAGACCGGACACGGGCAACCGATCAAATGCTTGAGGACGCAGGGCCAGCGACCACATGGTATGACAAAATCGTGCGCGAACGGGGCACGGTCATCTCTGGCCCCTCACGCTATGGCGAACGCTTCTTGAACTCGGTGATTATCGGCTTTGGATCAACAGCGCTTTGCATGATCTTGGGCACAATGGCGGCCTATGCGTTTAGCCGGTTCAAGGTGCCGCTCAAGGACGATTTGTTGTTCTTCATCTTGTCCACTCGGATGATGCCCCCAATTGCTGTCGCGATCCCGATCTTCCTGATGTTCCGCAATCTCGGCCTCAACGACACGCACCTCGGGATGATATTACTCTATACCGCGGTGAACCTGTCCTTGTCCGTGTGGCTCTTGAAAGGGTTCATCGATGAAATCCCGATCGAGTATGAAGAAGCCGCGCTCATCGACGGCTACACTCGGTTCCAAGCCTTCTATAAAGTTGTGCTGCCACAAGCGGCTACAGGCATTGCTTCAACCGCGATCTTCTGTCTGATCTTTGCTTGGAACGAATATGCCTTTGCCGTCTTGTTGACCTCAGGCACAGCCCAAACAGCGCCGCCATTTATACCAAATATCATCGGTGTGAACGGAAAAGACTGGCCTGCTGTGGCCGCGGGCGCAACGGTCTTCCTCGTCCCTGTCATGGTGTTCACGGTGCTTTTGCGCAAACACCTTCTGCGCGGCATTACATTCGGAGCGGTACGCAAATGAGCAACTTTATCAATGGCCTGCTGCGACTGCGTCGCGGTCCATGGGAAATGGTGGCCTCAATCCTGATCGCACTTGGCGTCGTCATGTTGATGCAGCCACTCGCCCTTGGGATCTACACCTACTCCTTCCTTGTCACCCTCATTGGCACGGTGATGTTCATCATCGTCAGCCATTTTCCGGAGTAAGCGCATGGCACAAATACGAATTGAAAACGTGCGTAAGGATTTTGGATCGTTCAACGCTGTGAAGTCTTCGACCTTCACGATTGAAGACGGTGAATTCTTTATGCTCCTCGGCCCCTCGGGCTGCGGCAAGACAACGACCCTGCGCATGATGGCAGGGCTGGAGCTTCCGACCTCGGGTGAGATTTTCATCGACAACGAAGAAGTGGGCATGAAGCCTGCCAGCGAGCGCGATATTGCATTCGTTTTCCAGATGTTCGCTCTGTACCCGCACCTGAACGTTGGCAAAAACATCAGCTACCCGCTGATCAGCCAGGGCATGCCCAAAGCGCAGGTTAAAAAGAAAGTCGGTGAAATTGCTGAGATACTTGGCATCACCGACATTCTAAATCGTCCTGTGGGTGGCCTGTCTGGCGGGGACCGTCAAAGGGTGGCCTTGGGACGCGCGATTGTGCGGGATCCAAAGGCGTTCTTTATGGATGAACCATTGGGCGCGCTGGATGCGGAATTTCGCGAGCACATGTCCGAAGAGCTGCGCGCGCTGCATGACCGTATGAATGCGACCACGGTGTACGTAACGCACGATCAACTGGAAGCCATGCAAATGGGGGATAAGATCGTCGTAATGAACCACGGGGTGGTTGAACAATTTGGCGTCCCACAAGACATCTATGATTGGCCCGCGACAAAGTTCGTGGCGCAATTCATCGGATCACCTTCGATGAACTTTCTCAACTTCCACGGCATGGTCGGAACAGGCGAAACAAAAGTCAAATTCGGCGATGCCACATTCGATATACCGCGCATGCTAGACGGTGCAAATGGCGCGCTGACCTTTGGGGTCAGACCTGAACACATCTCTTTGGATGACAGCGCCAGCTATCGGGGCGAAGTCGTGGCCGTTGAGTATCTGGGAACAACACAGATCATCACGCTTGAGACGGCAAATGGATCTGTGAAGGCGCGCATCGCGTCATCTGATCCTGTCAGATTGGGCCAAAAGACAGGCCTGCGGTTCGATCCCCGAACCGTGTCGATCTTTGATGCAGACAGCGGCAACGCATTGATGAGCGCTGCCAACGAAAGGGTTCTAAATCATGGCTGAAGTTTCACTGTCAGGGATCAGTAAATCCTTTGGAGACGACATCGCTTTGGACAATGTCACGATGACCATTCCAGATGGCTCTTTCGTGGTGTTGTTAGGCCCTACAGGCGCGGGCAAAACAACGACGCTGCGCATGGTGTCGGGTCTGGATAAACCCGACACTGGGGATGTTTTTATTGGCGGTCGCGATATGGCCGGGTTAACGCCTGCGCAACGGGATGTGGCAATGGTGTTCCAACAATATTCGCTCTATCCACATTTGACGGTTCGTCAAAACCTAGAGTTTCCGTTGAAATCACCAATCCTGCAAACACCGCAGAATGAGATCAACAAAAAGGTGGGCGAAGTCGCAGAGGTGCTTCAGATCAGTCACAAGCTGGACAATAAGGCGACGGCGCTTTCGGGCGGCGAAATGCAACGTGTCTCCATTGGCCGCGCGCTCGTGCGCCAACCTTCGCTTTATCTGATGGACGAACCCCTCAGTTCTTTGGACGCAAAACTGCGGTCTGATCTGCGGGTAGAGTTGAAAAGTATCCAAGCCAACTCTGGCGCGACGTTGCTCTACGTGACGCATGACCAAATCGAAGCCATGACAATGGCGACGCATGTCGGCGTTCTGGACAACGGCAAACTGGTTCAATTCGGAACGCCTCGGGAAATCTATGAGAACCCGATCAGCCTCTACGCTGCCAGCCGCCTTGGCCAACCACGCATAAACCTACTGCCCGCAGATGTCTTTGCTGGCGCGCCGAATGGTGCGCAAAGTATCGGTCTGCGCCCCGAACACATCGTTCAGGGAGAGGGCGAGGACAGCATGGTCACCCGTGTTGAACGCTTGGGCGATCAAACGCGTCTGCACTTGGTTTTCAAGGACCATGACATCATCACCGTGACGGATGCACATACGAACCTGAATGGCGGCGACATCGTCAAAATTCGTCCGAACAATCCATATTACTTCGACGCCTCTGGCGCTCGTGTCGCATAAGAGGAAAGAAGCTTTGCAACATTTCATCAATGAAAAAGAAAACATGGTCACCAACGCTATCGACGGCACGATTGCGGCGTCCGGTGGCAAGCTGACGCGCCTTGATGGCTACCCTCATATTCGGGTTGTCGTGCGCTCTGACTGGGACAAATCCAAGGTGGCTTTGGTCTCAGGTGGTGGATCTGGTCACGAACCCGCGCATGCAGGGTTCGTGGGCAAAGGAATGTTGACAGCAGCGGTGTGTGGCGACGTGTTTGCCTCGCCCTCTGTCGATGCAGTGTTGGCCGGTATCCTCGCCGTTACTGGCCCTGCTGGTTGCCTGTTGATTGTCAAAAATTATA
>NZ_JBDWVM010000375.1:0-14015 GCF_039984035.1 Planktotalea sp.
ATCGAAACACAGATGAGCGCCGAGGGCAGCACATATTCTCGTGATCAAATGAACCAGCTGATCGATCTTGCTGAAAAGGGCGTTGCTGAATTGGCGGCGAAACAGTTGGAAGCAACGGCATGAGCCGTAAGTTCACCGACAAAAAGCTTCTGATTGCGACGCATAACGCAGGCAAATTGGAAGAAATGCGCGAGTTGCTCGCCCCTTTTGGGGTGAGTGTCGTAGGCGCTGCTGAACTCGACCTACCTGAACCTGAGGAAACTGAAACCACCTTCATCGGCAACGCACGTATCAAGGCACATGCAGCTGTCAGAGCAACAGGCCTGCCCGCGCTTTCTGATGACAGCGGTATCGAAGTCGACGCGCTTGATGGCGCGCCAGGTGTTTATACAGCCGATTGGGCCGAAACGCCCAATGGTCGTGATTTCATGATGGCGATGACAACAACTCACGAAAAGCTAGAGGCCGCGAATGCGGCGCACCCACGTACAGCGCGCTTTTGCTCTACGCTTGTGCTCGCGTGGCCTGATGGGCACGACGAGGTGTTCGAAGGCACCGCGAACGGATCGTTGGTTTGGCCCGTGCGCGGCGCATTAGGTCATGGGTACGATCCGATGTTCATGCCAGATGGCTACGACATCACCTTCGCGGAAATGGAGTTCGCAAAGAAGAACGCGATCAGCCACCGCGCGGATGCTTTCAACAAATTGGTCACGGGCTGTTTTGAACGCTGATTGGCAAAATGGGGGCTTTGGCATTTATGTGCACTGGCCCTTTTGTCAGGCCAAGTGCCCCTATTGCGATTTCAATTCACATGTTTCACGTGAAATAGACGAGGCGCGTTGGGTCGCTGGTTATCTAGCTGAACTCGACAAGGCGGCGCGGGAACTTCCAAATCGTGTTGTGACCTCTGTCTTCTTTGGCGGCGGTACGCCCAGCCTTATGCACCCTGACACCGTCGCCGCGATCATCTCCCGTATTCAGAAACATTGGCCGATGTCCAATGATCCAGAAATCACGCTTGAGGCAAATCCAACCTCTGTCGAAGCTGGTCGTTTTCGCGGTTATGCCGATTCTGGTGTCACGAGAATTTCCATGGGCGTTCAGGCCTTGAATGATCGTGACCTGAAACGCCTTGGTCGCATCCATTCTGTCGCTGAGGCGAGAGACGCCTTTGACATCGCGCGATCTGTCTTTGAGCGCGTGAGTTTTGATTTGATCTACGCAAGACAGGACCAAACGCTCGAAAATTGGAAAAATGAGCTAAATGAGGCCCTTTGTTTGGCAATCGATCATCTGTCCCTTTATCAGCTAACTATCGAGAAAGGCACAGCTTTTGGCGATAGATACGAAAAAGGCGGTCTCAAAGGGCTCCCTGTCGAAGACCTCGCTGCAGATATGTACGATATTACAAACGAGCTCTGCGAGAGAGCCGGCCTAAATGCCTATGAGGTGTCCAATTATGCCAAGTCCGGCGCTGAGTCCCGGCACAATTTGATATACTGGCGCTATGGTGATTATCTTGGGATCGGTCCCGGCGCCCACGGTCGGATCACTTTGAACGGGCAACGTTACGCGACCGAACATTACATGATGCCCACCGCTTGGCTCGAACGATCGCAAACCGCAATTGGTGAGAAGGTGCGAAATCCACTTTCACCGATTGATCAAGCCAATGAATATTTAATGATGGGTCTTCGGATCACCGATGGAATTTCTCGGTCCCGTATCGAAACACTCGCTGGCGAATCCTTCGATACTGACGCCTTGTCTTCGATGATTGAACTTGAGCTGATAGAGCAGCGCCAAGATCAGCTCCGCGCGACACCGCGCGGAAGGCTTCTATTGAATTCTGTGATCGCTGAACTGTTGTTTTAGGTCACGCTTAGAATGCGGCAGATCTCGTCAAGCTGATCAAGCGATGCATATTTGATCGAAATCTGACCAGATTCGCCACCTGGCTTGTGAGCGATCTGAACCTGCATACCAATCGCTGCAGATAGATCGCCTTCGAGCGCTTTAGTGTCAGCGTCTTTTTCAGTGCTACCTGAACGGGGTTTCGCACCAGCTGACACACCGGTATCAGGCTTCTTCTTGGTTAACGCTTCCGTTGCACGAACGGAAAGCCCCTGCGCAACAACCTGTTTTGCCAAGGCAGACGGATCATCCGACGTGATCAAAGCGCGCGCATGGCCAGCAGAAATTTTACCCTCAACGAGCAATTCTTGAACGTCGCTCGGCAGCTGCAAAAGCCGCATAAGGTTAGCAAGATAGCTGCGGCTTTTTCCAAGCTCTTCTGCCAACTTCTCTTGCGTATGCCCAAACTTGTCCATCAATTGACGATAGCCCATCGCCTCTTCCACGGGATTTAGATCAGCACGCTGAATGTTCTCGATAATCGCGACTTCGAGGACCTCAGTATCTGAAAATTCTCGTAAAAGTACTGGAATATCATGGAGTTGCGCCATTTGTGCCGCGCGCCAACGACGCTCGCCAGCAACGATTTCATACTCGTCTTTGTTGGAAGGTCGCGCACGAACGATAATCGGCTGAATAATGCCTTTGGCCTTGATCGATGCTGCCAGATCTTCAAGTTGATCCGGCGTGAATGAACGACGCGGCTGATCAGGGTTTGGAAAAACACGTTCGATCGGCACGATCAAATCAGGTCGCGCAGGTGTTGTTGCGGACGGCGTCGGCTCTGGGCCAACATCTGCCATCAACGCTGATAGTCCACGGCCCAATCCACGGTTCTTTTTGTTGTTCGACATGCCTAGTTCCTCTTACGCTTTTAACTTTGCGTTCTTCTTAATAACTTCACGCGCCAACTCACCATACGCCAACGCCCCTTTTGAGTTTGGATCATAGTCCAACACTGGCATCGCAAATGAAGGTGCCTCGCTGACACGCACGTTTCTCGGAATTTTGGTTTGAAAAACGATGTCGCCCAAATTTTCACGCGCATCATTTTCAACCTGTTGAGACAGGTTATTCCGAGCGTCAAACATCGTCAAAACAACACCTTCAATACGAAGGTTTGGATTGGCCGTTTGACGAACTTCACGGATCGTTAACATGAGTTGAGAGAGCCCTTCCAAAGCAAAGAACTCGCTTTGCAAAGGAACCAGCACTGAATGCGCAGCAACCATCGCATTGACGGTAAGAAGGTTCAATGAAGGGGGGCAATCAATCAGAATGTAATCAAAATGGAATTCATCCATCATGGGCTGACGCAGGGCGTCATGCAGTAGGAAGCTACGCTTTTCGTTCGCCATTAACTCGATATCAGCAGAACTTAGATCGACTGTTGCTGGGACGATCATCAGGTTTTTAGTTTGCGTCTCCTGAATGACCTCTCGCAAATCAATATCCTCAAGCAAAAGCTCATAGGTCGTCAATTCTCGCGCATCCGCGCCAATTCCCATGCCGGTAGATGCGTTTCCTTGGGGATCTAGATCGATCATTAGGACGCGCTTGCCCTCAGCGACCATAGCGGCAGCCAAGTTGATCGTCGTCGTTGTTTTACCAACCCCACCTTTTTGATTAACAACAGCTACAATTTTCGTGTCATTAGATCGGGTTGGGTCAAGCATGTTTGATCTCTTCTATTCGTAAAACAACTGAATCTGCGTTGATTTCACTTGTATTAACTTGATGTGAAAACTGCCATGAGTCTTGTGCTGTTTTCAATTCTTTTTCCCAAGTGAGGCCCTTTGGAAACAAGCAAATACCACTGCTCTTGAGATGCCTTTCAGCAAAACCCAACAACATGTTTAGATCAGCAAGCGCCCTCGCAGACAAGATATCTGCATTTTGGGGTTCAAGCGCTTCAATGCGCTTGGAATGGACCGTCGCATTGCAATTTGTTTCACGTGAAACAGTCCGCAAGAAGGCGCATTTACGTTGATCGCTTTCAACAAGGGTGACTTTCATATCTGGGCGCAACTCTTTTGCGAGTATGGCAATTACCATACCGGGGAAACCACCCCCGCTTCCTAGATCTACCCAATGGTCGACATCTTGAGGTGCCAGCTCGAACAATTGAGCTGAATCAACAATATGCCGAGACCAAAGATCATCCAACGTGCTCTTTGAAACCAAGTTGATCCGGGGATTCCACTTTTCAAGCAAAGAGGCATAAACGTTAAGGAGGTCATATGTTTCACGTGAAACATTCAAAGACCCAACAGAAAAATCCATTAAGCGCGCTTTCGTTGGCGAAGTTTGGCAAGAAGCAAGGTCAGCGCAGCAGGAGTCATACCTTCAATGCGCCCTGCTTGAGCAAGGTTATGCGGCTTAATCTGAATGAGCTTCTGCTTCATTTCATTCGAAAGGCTGTCTACATCGGAGTATTCGAAGTCTTTCGGAATAATCTGAGCCTCATCTCGACGAAGCGCATCAACATCCTTTTGCTGGCGGGCAATATAGTTCGAATAAAGCGAATCTCGCTCGACCTGCTCACGTACTGTCGGGATTGTATCCTTAAGTTCAGGGAACAAAGGTTCAATGTCACCGAACGAAACGTCGGGAAACGCCAAAATTTGCACGCCATCGCGACGATTTCCATCTTGGTTTATAGAAATACCGCCAGCATTGATTTCCTTCGGAGTGAGAGATTTGGATTTCAATACCGATACAACATGCTGAATCTTCTCTAACTTATCGGAGAAAGCGCCTTCACGCTCTGGCGCAACACAGCCAAGTTCGACGCCTATCGGTGTCAGACGTTGATCCGCATTGTCAGCGCGCAGCGACAATCTAAATTCAGCACGAGATGTAAACATGCGATAAGGCTCGGAAACACCGCGTGTGGTAAGGTCGTCGATCATCACACCGATGTAGCTATTCGTTCTACTGAAAATCACAGGTTCACGCTTTTGAAGTGCGAGAGCAGCATTTAGACCCGCAACAAGACCCTGTGCAGCGGCTTCTTCATATCCCGTTGTGCCGTTGATCTGCCCAGCAAGGTAAAGCCCAGGCACATCTTTCACCATCAAACACGCATCTAAGGCACGCGGATCAACATAGTCATATTCAATCGCATAGCCAGGCTGGAGAATTTTGGCCTCTTCCAAGCCAACGATAGAATGCACGTATGCATCCTGAACATCTTCGGGGAGGCTCGTCGAGATACCGTTAGGATAAACAGTGTGATCAGTCGCGCCTTCTGGCTCTAAAAAGATCTGATGCGAAGTTTTATCAGCGAAACGCACGACTTTATCTTCGATAGAAGGGCAATACCGCGGACCAATACCGTCGATATGACCCCCATACATCGCGCTACGCTTCAAGTTCTCTTCGATAATCTTATGCGTGCCAGCGTTTGTGTGTGTGATCCCGCAATTCACCTGAGGGGCGCTGACACTCTTGGATAGGAAGGAAAACAGCACAGGATCGTCATCACCGGGTTGGCTGTCTAGAATGTCCCAATTGATAGTACGTCCATCTAGACGCGGAGGTGTGCCAGTTTTTAGACGTCCAAGCGGTAGATTGAAACTATCGATACGTTCAGCGAGTTTGACAGAAGGCTTGTCGCCCATCCGCCCGCCTGGCTTTGAGACATCGCCAATATGGATGACACCACGCAGGAAAGTACCTGTCGTCAGGATAACGGCACCAGCGCGCAATTCAGTTCCATCAGCGAGAACTACACCGGCGACTTTCTGACTTTCCATGATGAAATCGGTCGCTTCGCCCTCAACGATCTGAAGGTTTGCTTGTTTTTTCATTTCTTGAAGCATTTCAGACCGATAGATACCGCGATCTGATTGAGCACGAGGACCTTGAACAGCCGGACCCTTACGACGATTTAGCAGGCGAAATTGAATTCCCGCTTTATCCGCAACACGCCCCATCACGCCATCAAGAGCGTCGATTTCTCTAACAAGATGTCCCTTCCCAAGACCACCAATCGCTGGGTTACAGGACATGACACCAATGCCATCTTCATTCAAAGTGACTAATGCGGTGCTAACACCCATGCGCGCCGCAGCGTGAGCAGCGTCGCAACCGGCATGACCGCCACCAATAACAACTACATCGAAGCTTGATTGTTTCACGTGAAACATCCTTCACTTTCCAAGACAAAAACTCGAGAAAATCTCATCCAACAGATTTTCTACGTCTACACGGCCAATCAAACTGTTCAAAGCACGAATAGCACTGCGCATATCTTCCGCAACGACGTCGTAGTGATCAGGGCCGAAATCCAAACCCGCCAACGCCGTTCCAAGATATTGACCCGACAACAGCAAAGCCTGACGGTGTCTTTCACGCGTCGCAATACCAGCATTCGCTGAGCGCTGAAGAAGGCGTTCAGAAATAGACGAAACAAGAGCATCAACACCCTGTCCCGTCTTACCCGACACGCTATGCTCCGCTGATGTATCTCGGATATCCGCTTTACCAACGACCTCTAGATCACCTTCTACAGGTTCAAACGGGAGGTTCTCAGACGCTTCTGATTTCAAAAACACGCGCATATCAGCGTCATGAGCACGAGAGAGAGCACGATCGATACCGATCTTTTCAACGAAATCCTCGGTTTCGCGCAAACCAGCTGTATCAAGAAGCGTCACAGCAAGGCCGTTGAGGTCAAGCTTTACCTCAATCACATCACGTGTTGTGCCAGCGTATTCAGACGTAATGGCAGCATCTCGACCTGCAATTGCGTTGAGCAACGTAGATTTACCAACATTCGGCGCACCGATGATAGCGACCTCAAAACCAGAACGAATGCGTTCGGCAGTTTTCACGCCCTCTGCTTCCTTTGTGATTTCGGAACGTGTGGACGTTAGTAGTTCGCGCACTTCTGGTGTCACATCTACAGGAACATCTTCATCCGCAAAATCGATTGTTGCCTCAAGCAAAGACGCGGCGCGGATCAGTTTACTCCGCCAAGCTTCGGCAGTTTGACCAAGATCACCGGCGAGAACACGAAGCGCTTGTCTGCGTTGTGCTTCAGTTTCTGCATCGATGAGATCAGCCAGTCCTTCAACCTGAGCCAGATCAAGTTTGCCGTTTTCCAATGCGCGACGCGTGAATTCACCCGGTTCAGCAATTCGAAGCCCTTCGACAGCGCCAAGGAGTTCCATAACCCGCGCAACGATTGCAGTACTGCCATGAAGATGCAGCTCAACAACAGGCTCACCTGTGAAACTACGTTGATCTTCAAAAGGCAGAACCAGCGCTTGATCCACCAAAACGCCCTGCGCATCTGTTAGATTACGCAGACCTGCCTGATGAGATTTGGGCATTTGACCACAAAGCATTTGTCCCGCATCCCAAGCGCGCGCGCCTGAAATGCGAATGACAGACACGCCCGCTTTACCATGTGCGGTGGCCAGAGCAAAAATCGTGTCCATGACACATGCCCCGCTAAACGTTTAGGTGTTCATTGAATCGAAGAATTCCGCGTTATTCTTGGTTTGCTTTAGCTTACCAAGCAGGAATTCAACGGCATCGGTCGTGCCCATCGGGTTAAGAATACGGCGCAGAACAAAAGTCTTCTGCATATCAACCTTATCAATAAGCAAATCTTCTTTCCGCGTACCGGACTTAAGAATATCAATTGCTGGATAAACACGTTTGTCAGAAATCTTACGATCCAGAACGATTTCAGAGTTACCCGTACCTTTGAACTCTTCGAAGATAACCTCGTCCATACGCGAACCCGTGTCGATCAACGCTGTAGAGATAATAGTGAGCGAGCCACCCTCTTCAATGTTACGCGCCGCACCGAAGAAGCGCTTAGGACGTTGCAGGGCGTTTGCATCCACACCACCGGTTAGAACTTTACCAGAGGAAGGCACAACAGTGTTGAATGCTCTACCAAGTCTTGTGATGGAGTCGAGAAGGATCACAACATCTCGCTTATGTTCGACCAAACGTTTCGCTTTTTCGATCACCATTTCAGACACGGCAACGTGGCGTGTTGCGGGTTCATCAAAGGTTGAAGAAACGACTTCACCTTTCACAGAACGCTGCATGTCGGTCACTTCTTCAGGACGTTCATCAATCAGAAGAACGATCAGATAGCATTCAGGGTGGTTCGCTTCGATGCTCGCCGCGATATTTTGCAGAAGAACAGTTTTACCTGTGCGCGGCGGCGCAACGATCAAGCAGCGCTGACCTTTACCAATTGGCGCGACAAGATCGATGATGCGTGCGGAGCGATCTTTGATAGTCGGATCTTCGATCTCCATCTTAAAGCGCTCATCAGGGTAAAGCGGCGTCAGGTTATCGAAGGCAATCTTATGCTTGGCTTTTTCGGGCGCCTCAAAGTTAATCTGCATCGCGTTCACAAGCGCGAAATAGCGCTCCTGCTCGTCAGGTGCCTTAATCACGCCGTCTACTGTATCTCCGGTGCGAAGTGAGTACTTACGGATCATATCAGGCGATACATAGATATCGTCAGGGCCCGGCAGATAGTTTGCTTCTGGTGAACGCAAGAAACCAAAGCCATCTTGAAGAACTTCGAGAACACCGTCACCCATGATCTCCCAACCTTCATCCGCGCGTTCACGCAGGATTTGGAACATCATTTCGCCCTTACGCATGGTGGATGCGTTTTCGATCTCCAGATCCTCAGCCATTGCTAAGAGGTTCTTAGGACTTTGCGCCTTAAGCTGGGACAGTGTCAGAGTGTTCTGAGACATGAATATACCTTTGAGCAGCCGAACGGATCGTCGCTGCATTATCTGAGTCATTTGGAAATACACGTTTTCCCGAATGGGCGTGCGTTGGCCTTTGAGTACAAGGCTAAGAGCATCGAGTCAAACCTTGCATGTCTTCTAAGCAAGAATATGCGTGGGGGCTTAGGTTAGATCTCTCTTTAATAATAAATATATATTTAGAAAGGAAGTTGATTAAGTAGGGAACGCCTTTTCTGTGGATTACTTTCTTTCCCACAGTTTTGAGGATGATTTGAACGAGAAAGTCAGATTATGCACACGTGTGAGTAACTCTATTTATATGTTTAAAAACATATAGTTATGTCCAAATTCTCTGTGGAATAAGCAGCTTACCTCTGGGCATGAATTCAACTCGTCCACAGTTGTGATGGATGAAACTTATCCTCATCCACACTGGAGGAATCTGTGTGGAAAGCCATGAGATCGCGGGCATTCCCACAGCTTGAAAAACCTCGCTACTTTGCCCAGTAATGATCCTTACTAAATCCTTACTTTGATCCACGGAATTATCCACATGTCTGTTCCCATTATTCTTGCCTCTGGTTCACAGACGCGCTTCGAAATGTTGCAAAATGCAGGCGTTGAGGTGGAAGTGATCAAGCCACGCGTCGATGAAGACATGATGCGTGATTCGATGTTAGCCGAGGGCGCACCGCCCCGTGACATTGCCGATCAGCTCGCTGAAATGAAAGCGCGTCGTGTGAGCGAAAAGAACCCGGGCCGGCTGGTTCTGGGGTGTGATCAAGTTCTTGATCTTAAGGGAGAGCTTTTCTCAAAGGCGCGGAGTATAGAAGAAGCGCGCGAGCAACTGACTGAATTACGGGGAAAACGGCACTCCCTCCTCTCCGCTGGGGTGCTTTATGAAGATGGCAAACCGATTTGGCGGCATGTTGGACAAGCACGCCTAACGATGCGTGTGTTCTCAGATGTCTTCCTCGATGATTATTTGGCACGCAACTGGGAAGATGTGCGCCATTGCGTCGGTTGCTATAAACTAGAGGCAGAGGGCGTGCGCCTGTTTGCGCAGGTCGATGGCAATCACTTTACGGTTCTGGGCCTTCCGTTGATCGAATTCGTAAACTATCTCACTCTCAAAGGAGAGTTACTGGTATGAGCGCATTGAAAATTCCATTGGCGGGGGTCACGGGTCATCCCATCGCTCATTCCAAATCCCCACAATTGCATGGGCATTGGCTTAAAGCGTACGCAATCAAGGGGCACTATATTCCCATAGATATCGCGCCTGATGATTTAGAGCGTTCGATTCGCCTGCTGCCGACGATCGGATTTGTCGGGCTGAACGTGACTCTCCCGCATAAAGAAGTGGTCATCGATCTAGCGGATGAGGTGACGGATCGCGCCAGAGCAATCGGCGCAGCAAATACGCTGACCTTTGGCAGCGATGGTAGCATTCAGGCAGACAATACCGATGGCTACGGTTTTGTTCATAACCTCAAACAAAACGCCCCTGATTGGGCTCCGACGACTGGCCCTGCTCTGGTCATCGGCGCTGGCGGCGCAGCGCGGGCGGTTATTGTGTCGCTCATTGATCTTGGCGTTCCTGAAATTCGTCTAAGCAACCGAACACCAAAGCGCGCAGAGCAACTTCGCGCCGAGTTTGGTGAAACGGTGAAAATTGTCGATTGGTCCGAGGCGGGTGATGCGATTGAGGGCACTAAGACTGTTGTGAATACGACAGCGCTTGGCATGGTTGGAAAACCTGAGATGACGATCCCTCTGGATGCGTTGAGCGCGGGCATGGTCGTTAACGATCTGGTGTACACGCCACTTCAAACGCCATTCCTCAAAGCGGCAAGTGCAGTAGGCGCGACAGCGGTCGATGGGCTTGGCATGTTGCTTCATCAAGGTGTGCCAGGTTTCGAACGCTGGTTCGGAACGCGACCCGAAGTGACAGACGAATTGCGCGCGGCGGTTTTGAAATGACGTTTAAACTGGGCCTCACCGGTTCCATCGGGATGGGCAAATCTACGACGGCCAAGATGTTCGAAACTATGGGCTGCGATGTCTGGGATGCGGATGCGGCTGTGCATCGGCTATATTCCAAGGGGGGTGCAGCGGTTGATCCGATGGGTAAGGCGTTTCCAAGCGCGATCATCGAAGGCGCTGTTTCACGTGACGTCTTGCGAGAGATCATTGGTGCTGACCCCTCTGCTCTCAAAACAATTGAAAAGATGGTGCACCCCTTAGTTGGCGAAGACCGCGCCGCATTCACCGCGCAGTCCAAGAGCGACATTATCGTGTTTGATATCCCGCTCTTGTTTGAAACTGGTGGTGATGCGCGCATGGACGCTGTTGCTTGTGTTTCTATCGATGAAGACACCCAGCGCGCACGGGTTATGGAGCGTGGCACCATGAGCGAAGCGCAGTTCGAGCAAATCCTCGCAAAACAGATGCCGATTGCAGAAAAGCGCGAGCGCAGTGATTATGTGATTGAAACAACGTCCATTGGTCATGCGCGCATCCAAGTCAGCGCGATCATTGGTGTTATAAAGAGTGGTTTGAAAAATGCGTGAATTGGTTCTCGATACTGAAACGACAGGGTTTGATCCATTTTCTGGCGATCGCCTTGTTGAAATCGGCGCTGTTGAGCTGATCAACCAAATGCCAACTGGAAATACATATCACCAATACATCAATCCTGAACGCTCCATGCCTAATGATGCGTTTGAAGTGCATGGGTTGGGCGATGACTTCCTGCGCGATAAGCCTGTTTTCAAACAAGTTGCACAGGAATTCTTGGACTTCGTGAAAAATGATCGCCTCGTGATCCACAACGCCGCGTTCGATATGAAGTTCCTGAATGCGGAGCTCGGTTGGCTGAACATGCCGCAACTGCCAATGGAGCAAGCGCTTGATACGCTCGCCATTGCGCGCAAAAGATTTCCAGGATCGCCTGCATCGCTCGATGCGCTGTGCCGACGTTTCAATATCGACAACTCGAACCGTACACTGCACGGCGCTTTGCTCGATAGTGAAATTCTGGCGGAAGTATATCTGGAACTTTTGGGTGGTCGTCAGCCAGGTTTGGTACTGGCTGATGCTGGTGGCGGAAAGAGCGATGCATCTAGTGCCGATGCGTGGCGCGCTTCAAAGCGACCTACTCCGCTGCCCTCTCGGATCACCGAAGAAGAAGCCAAAGCACATGCAAGTTTTGTTGAAAAACTCGGTGATGATGCGCTTTGGCTGAAATTCAAAAACTAAGTTGGTTTAGTTAGGCTGAGCTGCAGCCGCTGCTTCGGCCTGACGACGCTCGATTTCTGTGCGGTACAGCGCAACGAAATCAATGTTCTCAAGGTTCAGCGGTGGGAAACCACCATCGCGAGTCACGTCAGATACGATGCGACGCACAAATGGAAATGTCATGCGCGGGCATTCGATCAGCAAGAACGGGTGCAGTTGCTCTTCCGGAACGCCTTCGATGTTGAAAACACCAGCATACTCAAGCTCAAGCAGGAACAGTTGCTGACCTGTGTCTTTCACCTTGGAATCAACTTTGATCTTGGTGATGACATCGTACTGATTTTCAGCAGCACGCTTTTTCGCGTCCAAGTTTACCTGAACTTGCACATCAGGGTTCACTTCGCCCTGAATACCTTTTTGTGCAAGGATGTTTTCAAAGGACATATCGCGAATGAATTGCGCGAGAATGTTCATCTTAACTTGCGGTGCCTGTGGCGCTGCCGCGGCTTCGTTTTCAGCCATTGTAATTCTCCAGTAAAATGTCAGTTGGCGCAGTGCTTAGCAGGTCGCGGCGCGGGCCTCAATGCTTGGTCCAGCCAGAAGGCGGCGCATTCGGATCGCGGGGCACTTCTTCATACTCACCGTCAATAATGTCAGCGCCCTGTCGTTGTTGAAACGGATTTTGTTGTGGCTGACCGCCCATTTGGAAGCTCTGCACATTGATGCGCGATTTCAGATAGCGAAAAACGGCAGAGCGGACACCGGGCACGAGCAGCGCAAAACCAACAGCGTCTGTAAAAAAGCCCGGCGTGAGCAATAGCGCGCCAGACACGAGGATCATCGCGCCATGTGCGAGCGGTTCAGACGGATCTGATAGGGTTCCAAAGGACTGACGCAGGTTATTCATCGCCAATGCGCCCTGTGTGCGGACCAAAAAAGTACCGAGCACAGCCGTCAAAACGACGATTCCAAGCGTCGGCCAGAGACCAATTGCTCCGCCAACTTGGATAAACAGTGCGATTTCTATCACTGGTACGGATAAAAAGGCTAAAAATAACCACATCTCTTTGGTTCTCCTGTCACTTGGCGGTGTAGTGGACTTGACCGCCGCCCTTGCGTACATAAGTCCTCAAGAGACGTGTTGCTATGTTTGAGAGGACGACGAATTCATGAATTCGCCCATTATTCAACTTTTGGTGCTTGCTGGCATCGCTATTTTTCTGATTTTGCGCCTTAAGAATGTGCTTGGCACACGTGAAGGATTTGAAAAGCCCCCAGTTCAAGCGCCCTCGCCCCGCAGTCGTGCGGATTTTGAAGTCATCGAAGGCGGCCCTGATCCCGACATTGCGGATCACACTGAAGGCAAGCCTGATGCGGCGGAAGCCCTTGCTAAAATGAAAGCGGCAGAGCCATCGTTTGGTGTGTCCGATTTCCTTGGCGGCGCGCGCGGTGCTTATGAGATGATCCTCATGGGTTTTGAGCGTGGCGATATGGCAGAAATCAAACCGTTCCTTGATGATGATGTTTACGCGAGCTTTGCAGAAGTCGTGGAAGCGCGCGAAAAGCAAGGTCTGACCATTGAAGCAACCTTTGTTGGTATTCGTGAAATGGCGCTAGACGATGCGACGATCGATGAGGCCAGCGGCATTGGTGAAGTGTCCGTGCGTTTCATTGGCGAAATGACATCTGTCGTGCGCGATAATGCGGGTGAAGTCGTCGAAGGTGACGAGACCAAGATCAAACGTCAAAAAGATGTTTGGACCTTCGCACGCAAGATGGGATCCGATGATCCAAACTGGCAACTTGTTGCCACTGGCGAATGAAGAATGCCTTTTTGGCATTTTTACTGGCGGGGAGCGTTGCAATGACGCCCCCTGCACAGGCGGAGACTGTCTATCGCATTTTAGACTTTAGTGATTTGGACGGCTGGGCTGAAGATGATCACGCCGCCGCATTAACCGTTTTCCGCAATACATGTCGCGACATGAAAACGCCGGATTGGAAAACGCTTTGTGCGGCCGCAAATGATCAAACCAACGCGCGCGCCTTCTTCGAATTGTTCTTTCGCCCCTTGTTGATTGAGGATGGCAAGGACGCGCTGTTCACTGGATATTTCGAACC
>NZ_JBDWVM010000376.1:0-11300 GCF_039984035.1 Planktotalea sp.
GCGACATCGTTGAAACCGCCGATTACTACGTTCCGCAAATGAAAGAAGAAGGCGCCGATTTAGTCATCGCCCTTTGTCATTCCGGTATTGGCAGCGCCAATGCTGAAGACGGCATGGAAAACGCCGCTGTTCCACTCGCCCGTATCGAAGGCATTGACGCGATCCTGACCGGTCACAGTCACTTGGTGTTCCCGTCATCCAAGTATGACGATTTCGCGGGTGTTGATACCAAAGCGGGCACGATTGGTGGCAAACCTGGTGTCATGGGTGGTTTCTGGGGCAGCCATATGGGCCTGATCGATCTACTGATCGAACGCGATGGCAACGAATGGCGCGTGCTTTCGCATACTTCTGAAGCGCGGCCAATCTCCAAGCGCAATGAAGACCGTTCTTACACACCATTGGCGGAAGACTACGCGCCTGTTCTGGACGCAACACGCAAAGAGCATGATGAAACCCTAAAATATGTGCGCACAGCCGTCGGTAGAACCGACGCTCCTTTGCACAGCTATTTCGCGCTAGTAGCTGATGATCCATCCGTGCAAATCGTCTCCAACGCGCAAACATGGTACATTAAGGAACAGATAGTCGGCACCGCTTACGAGGCCCTGCCCGTCCTATCCGCAGCTGCGCCGTTCAAGGCCGGTGGCCGCGGGGGACCCGAATATTACACCGATGTCCCTGTTGGTGATGTGGCGATCAAAAACGTCTCTGACCTTTATCTCTACCCTAACACTGTGCGCGCGGTGAAAGTTACAGGTCAGCAGGTTAAAGATTGGCTTGAACGCTCTGCTGGCATGTTCAATCAAGTGGAGGTAGGCGCGCAAGACGCCACGCTTTTGAACCCCAATTTCCCGAGCTACAATTTCGACGTTATGGACGGTGTGAGCTATCAAATTGATCTATCGCAACCTTCAAAATTTGATCGCGACGGCGCTGAAGTGAATCCTGGTGCCAATCGTATCGTCAATTTGATGTTCGATGGCGCACCCGTCGACATGGCGCAGGAATTCATTGTGGCAACCAACAACTATCGTGCGTCTGGTGGCGGTAGCTTCCCCGGAGCAAAAGGCGACACAGTGGTGTTTGAAGGCCCCGATACAAACCGAGATATCATCGTGCGGTATCTGGTCGATCAAGGAACAGTCAGCCCGAAAGCGGATGCCAATTGGTCATTTGCACCTTTGGCTGACACAACAGTTATCTTTGAAACAGGCCCCGCTGGAGCGGGCTATGCCGATACTGTTGAAGGTGTGAACATCACGGCTGACGGCATGTCCGACACCGGTTTTGCAAAGTTCCGCATCGCGCTCTGACAATCAAGGCGCTTGCGGTGAATTATCCATCGCAAGCGTCTAAACCTTGGCGGATGAAGATAGGTCAAATCCCGCGTTCAATTTTATTCTATGAAAGTCAGGCTGTCCCAATGCGCCTGCGCTAGCTCAATCATCGCATCTTCGCCCTTGTCGAAAATCGTGCCACCTCGTTTTGCGAAGAAGACATAGAGCTTACCCTTATGAATGCGCCAGACCTCTGGATCACCGGGGACTTCCTTTTTGAGCGACATCGCGCGCGTGCAATACCCGCCAAATTGCGGCGCATAGGCTTCGGGGTTCGCGCGAAACAGTTCAGCCTCAGCAGCAGTCGCAAAGCGCCACGTCGCGCCCTTCCAATCCACCGTGTTCGCGTCAGAACCAGTCGCTGCGGTGTCCGCCGCAAAATAGGCTGTTGCGTCATACCCTTTGAGCGCAAATCCATCTTTTGAAAGACTAAACCGAGAGATTGTTTTGGCGAGCGCGGGCAATGCGGGCCAAATGAAACCAGCGGCGGCAAAGCCAGTTGCGATAAAACTGCGGCGGTTAATCGTCGAATTGGGCATAGCGCACCTTTGCTGTTGTGGCGTTGAGCACTGCATAGCATTCGCCGTGCCCCTTGGCAGTATCTGCAGGAACAACAATCCGTGACATTGTGGTGAGTAAAAAAGAAATTGGTTTCCTTGCAGCATTTGCATGCGAGCTGAGTACCAATTGTGATTTGAAACAAGATCGAAGGATCGATCGGTTTCATAGATTTAGATCAAGAGTTGCGCAGTATAGTACGTGCCTAGATGCAAATCTTTAAGATGGCTCTTGGGTCCAGTTCATAGATTTGAACTCTTCACGAAAGGCAAATCTTGCGAGATGGCTGTCGATCACGTGATGCACGCTTTGGACGCTAGCCTCGTCTTTTACGTCACATACAGCAGTTAAGCCTTCGCTATCCGCCGACAAATGCACGGTGCCCATAATGAAGGCGACCCAACCTTTGTCAGCGTCGAAAGAGGCCTCCACCTTGTTACCGAAATGTTTGCAGAGTTGTTGCAGATATTTCGATGCATTTTTGGTCTCATAGTACCCATTTATTGTCGTCATTCTCGCTCCTTCAGCGTCAACTTGCCCATAGGTCTGGACATTCCATTTATGCCTTCGTAGGGGGTAAACAACAACCAAATGCAGAGCCAATATTGAAGAGCCATGCGTTGAGACAAGGAATAGCGCATGTTTAGAACTCTTAGCTTTTTGCTGCTCATTTTGGCCGCGCCCGTCACTGCACAAAACGCAATCGTAGAAACCTACCGCGGCGAGAGCGAAGTAAAAGCAAGGCCTCGAAATGTCGCTGTTTTTGATTTTGCCGCCTTCGATACGCTCAGCGCTTTAGGTGTAAAAGTGCAAGGGCTCGCACGCCCCGTTTACCTGCCCTATCTTGAAGATGCGGCTGATGGCACGACGCCTATCGGTTCCCTGTTTGAGCCGGATTTCGAAGCCCTCTTTGCAATGCAACCAGACTTGATCATCGCCGGTGGCCGCTCTTCTGAACAAGTGTCTGAACTCGCAAAAATCGCCCCAACGCTCGATATGACCATTTGGGAAGATACCGTAGGACAGGGCCTCGCGCGTCTGGCCGCTTACGGGACAATCTTCGACAAACAGATGGAGTCGACATCGCTTTTAATTAGCTTTGCGGACAAGCTGGAGAAAACCAAATCAGCGCTTGCGGGCAAAGGGACAGCACTGATTGTCATGACCAATGGCCCCAAGGTGAGCGCCTATGGCATTGGTGGGCGTTTTGGTTGGCTACATAGCGCATTGAACCTTGCTGAAGCGGTTCCGAGTGTCGAGCAATCCACACATGGCGAAGCGATCAGTTTTGAATTTATCCGTGATGCCAATCCCGACATCTTGATTGTGATTGATCGTATGGCTGCCATTGGCCAAGACGGCGCCAGCGCGCAAAGCACGTTGGATAACGCCTTGGTCCATGAAACCAACGCATGGAAAACCGGTCGTGTGATCTATCTCAGCTCAGCGCCTGTTTACCTTGCAGGCGGCGGCATTCAATCGATGTCACTTACGCTTGACGAAATTCAGACGGCGATCCGCACGCACCCGTAACATGACACTGCTTTTAGCGCTGTGTCTTGTCGCTCTTTCGGCAACGTCTCTCTGTGTTGGCGTCATTGACCTCACGTGGACTTCCATCGTTTCAGATCGGGACGCACTTCAACTTTTACTGGTCAGCCGCGCTCCACGCACGATTGCGGTGGTCATCACAGGTGGCAGCTTGGCCATGTGCGGCGCGATCATGCAGATGTTGGTGCGCAATCGATTTGTCGAACCAATGACCGCGGGCACGGGACAAGGCGCTGCATTGGGCATATTGCTCGTCACGCTCTTTGCTCCGAACGCGTCTATAATGGTTAAGATGATGCTTGCCTCGGCAACAGCCCTAGCCACAAGCGTCGGATTTCTCAGCATCGTTCAACGATTGCCACCGACACAGCCGCTCCTCGTACCGCTTGTTGGTTTGATCTATGGCGGCATGATCGGCGCTATTGTGACGTTTGTGGCCTATCAAGCGGACCTGCTTCAATATCTCTCCATCTGGATGACCGGTGAATTTTCTGGAATTCTTCAAGGGCGCTATGAATTACTTTGGATTGCTGCCTTGTGCGCGGCGCTCAGCTATCTTGTGGCGGATCAATTCGCCATTGTTGGTATGGGTCGCACGGCGAGCATCAATCTGGGGCTCAACTATTCTCAAATCGTGGCCCTAGGGTTGCTCTGCATCTCTATCGTCACCGCATTGACCGTCGTTACGGTGGGCATGATCCCATTCGTTGGTCTGGTTATTCCAAATATCATCTCGCGATTTGCAGGAGATAACCTGCGCACCACATTGCCGCTCACGGCGATGAGCGGCGCTACATTGGTTTTGGCCAGCGACATCGCGGGTCGATTGTTGCGCTACCCCTACGAAATTCCGGTTGGCGCGGTTCTTGGCATCCTTGGAACCGTGGTTTTCCTATGGATGCTTTATGCACCGAAACGCCATGTACACTAAGCGCCTTTGCTTACTCGCATTGCTCCTTCTGGCGTGCAGTGTTGGGTATATGACGTTTGGGTCGCGCGGAAACTGGGCCTTCGTTCTGCCCTTTCGTGGAAACAAGTTGACCGCACTGCTGCTGGTCGCGGTTGCGATTTCCAGTGCAACATTGCTTTTTCAAACGATTTCACAGAACCGCATTTTGACACCTTCTATTATGGGGTTTGACACGCTCTATATCCTGATCTTAACCGTTCTGATCTTCACCTTTGGCGGATTGAATAACGGGCAAATCGCGCCGATTTGGCAATTCGCGTTGAATACCGTTTTGATGATGTTCGCAGCGCTTTTGTTGTTTGGCACGCTCCTGAGTCGGGCGCGCAGCGATCTTCCCCGCATGATCCTAACGGGCATCGTTTTCGCCGTATTGTTCCGAGCACTCACCGAAGTTCTGCAACGGATGATCGATCCAAATGAATATTCGGTTGTTCAGGCCAACTCCTTCGCCAAATTTTCACGCATCAATGTTGAGCTCCTAACGATCGCAGCTGCCATAACGGGCGCTGCCCTGTTGGCAGCTTGGCGCATGCGTCACCGCTTGGACGTTCTCGCCCTTGGGCATGACGCGGCGATCAATCTTGGGGAAAGCTCGCGACGCTGCATGTTTGAAGCCTTGATCATCATTGCCGTTCTGGTCTCTGTTTCAACCGCGCTTGTGGGGCCAATGGCCTTCCTTGGATTAATCGTAGTGAGTCTTGCCTATCTGGTTACCCCGACTGGATCACATGCGGTTCTTCTGATCTCTGGCGCACTGATTTCCTGCATCACACTAGTCGGCGGTCAATTCGTTTTGGAGCGCCTCTTTGGTCTGTCGACACCGTTAGCCGTCATCATCGACGGGCTAGGCGGCGTTCTGTTCTTAATCCTTCTGCTGCGAGGATGGCACAAATGATCACCATCACCGATCTTAGCTACTCTATTGGTAAAACAACGATCCTTGACGGGATTGATCTGACCTTACCAAAAGGTGGCATCACCGCATTGATCGGCCCTAATGGCGCAGGGAAATCCACGCTTCTCTCATTGATTGCGCGTTTAAATCCGCTTCAAAATGGTCGTATCACCGTTGATGATTTGACAATTGGCGCGTGTTCGAACGCCGTTCTCGCCCGCAAGCTCGCGATTTTACCGCAGGCCTCCGACACGGCACCATTGCTAAGCATCCGAGAGCTGGTCACTTTTGGGCGCTATCCCTATCACCATGGACGCCCAGGCGCTGCAGATCACGAAAAAGTCGAACAGGCGCTTGAAACCTTTGGACTTGCAGAGCTTGCAGATCGTCGCCTCGACATTCTATCAGGCGGGCAACGCCAACGCGCGCAGGTCGCAATGACCTATGCGCAGGATACGGATTACATTCTTTTGGATGAACCGTTGAACAATCTAGACATCGCCGCATCACGCGCATTGATGGGGATTTTGCAGGACTTGGCCAAAGCGCACGGCCGCACAATCGTCATTGTGCTGCATGACATTAACTATGCGGCAGCCTATGCGGATTTGATCGTCGCGATGAAGGATGGGAAAATAGCGCAGACGGGAACGCCTGACGCTATCGTCACGGATGATTTCCTACGCGACGTGTTTGACACCGACCCAAAAGTGCACCGCATTGACGGGAAAGTCATGGTCGAAGTTTAACGAGGGCTTCTATTTAGGATTGGGCCAGAGACCAGCGCGCGCACCTTCGGTCAATGCGAGGACCACATGGTAGTGAAGACGACTTAAAGCATCCGGCCAAAGCACCGCGCCCGTCTCGTCCAATTGATTAACAAAAGCGTGCCGACCCGCGAAGTAACGGCGGAACATGAGCTGCACCAAAGCGCGGGCCTTCGCGGCGTAAGCCGGATCAGTCGATCTAATCGCATGGGCCTTTATAGCTTCAGTCTGGGGCCACAACAGGAACCGATCTTCGCGCCACTTCGTATCGGCGGAAACCGCGTCAAAGGCTGCGCCTTTCAGGATAGCAGTGCGCCCGAACCCATAATTGTCAGCAAAGCTAAGCAATCGCTCGGCGATAACGGCCATGTCAGGGTCACCGCCCAATTCCACCTCTCGCATCAAAAGCCATGCCCATTCGCATTGATGTCCGATTTCGCGGCGCAAACCTTCGCGCGCTGGCAATACCGCAAGATCGGGCGCGATGAATTCAGTGATCGTCCCGCTGTTGGCATCAAAGAAAAACTCCAACCCCTTCGCGCGCATCCGTTTCGCGCGCGCGAGCCAGATGTTGTCACCGGTCATTTCGAACGCCTGAAGCGCTGCTTCAAAGAGATGCATATGCGGATTTTGCGCGCGCGGCGGCGCTGTCGCACAAGCAGGATCGGTTAGATTATCGTGCTCCAAGAGGAGGCCCGTTGATGCATCAACCAAATGCTCTTCTATCGCAGCCCAGAGCGTTTCAAGCTCTGCTTGCGTATCCTCTTCGGGATTTAGCTTGCCCCAAGTGGACAGACCCAAGATGATAAAACTCTGATCATAACTCGTGGCGAAACTGTCCGAATCCATGTCATTGGCTTGCCCATTTTGCGATACAGCGCGGCGATATAAACTGGAAGATTTACGAAAAAATCCTAACGCATCGCGTGCTGCCTTCGCGGCCGCATGATGCGCGGGATTGCCCGACAAAAGCGCCATATGCGCGAAAGTAAATAGCAAGCGAGCTTGGGCGAGAACTGTTTTTCGTTGCCTGTCTGGATTGCCATCTTTGTCTAGCAGATCGTAAAATCCAGGCCCCTCTGGATCGCGCGCGCGCGCCGCCCAAGCGGGCAAAAACTCGTCCCAATACCAAACGACCCATTTTTCCGCATTTGCGCTTTCTGCTGGTTGGTTCACACAGAGCGGCGACGCAGAATTAGGATTTGCTTCAGTCATCAATCGGTACCGGCAGTTGGAGTTTTTCTTGGAGCTACGCAATCGATATACGGATGCCCCCAAGACGACCAGCTTGATTTGCCTAGCTCCCATCATGCCACAAAAAAAGCGACCCCCGAGGGAGGGCCGCATTTCACACTTTCGCGTTCTGAGCAGTTGATCAGAAGTTGAGTGTTGCTGCAATTTTGAACGAGCGACCTGCCTCTTTCAAAGCTGACACTTCTCCAACGAATTCTTGCCCATAGGTTGCTCGGCTAGAATAATCTTCGTTAAATAGGTTGTTGATTTCACCGCGCACGGTCCAGTTTTTGTTGCGCTTTGGCTGCCATTCAACGAAGGCATTGACGACTTCATAACCCGGCAATTGCGGACCTGCGCCCGTTGTCGCGAAATCATATGTGTCGTTGCTTGGCAAAACGATTTGTGCATCCGCACCAAAGGTCAAACCGTGTTGCGACAGTGTATGTGCGACTTCAAACGTGATGACCTCACCCAAAGGCGTTGTCAGGTAGTTACCCGTGTAGGAATCCGCTGTACGGCCATCAATGTCCGCTTCGATATTCGCATAGCCGATGCGCGCGAAGCCGTCTGCCCATGCGTAGCCAAGACCCAGTTCATACCCACGCACGTTGAGGTCCGCTGTAAGATCAGAACCGCCACGATAGCTTGCGGCGCGGGCGTTGGTGATATCTGTTTTGAAGAACTTACCGGACAGATCAAAGCCACCAAAGTTGGCGTTTGCAGCGACGAAAACATTTTCAGATTGAACCGCTTGAATACCTGTCGTTGGGTAGGTCCAGGTTGGGTTCATTACGAAATTCTCGGCCAATGTAGCGCCACCCCAAATGCTGGAATAACCCGCACTCAACGTAATGTTGTCCGTTATATCAAACGCACCAGAGAGGTTGCCGGAAAAGCCGTTGTCGGAAAACGTGCTGCCATCAATGCCAGTAAACTGCTGGAAATCGGCGCGCACGCCAAAGGACAAACGAGTCCGCTGTGTCGGCTCAAGGCGGGCTTGGGCGTAGACACCGATGTTTTGCAGAGACTCGGTAGCTGCCTCATCCCACGCACTGTTCGCGAGGTAACGATAGTCTAAGCTCGCATCATCGTTATAAAAATCGACACCTGCCGTCACGCTACCACGGGCAAACGCAAAACGGTTTTCGATCTTACCATTAAGGCTGCTCGTTGTGCCCTGACTGGTTTGCGTCGGGCTTTCATCGATGAATAGATCCGTTTGGCTATAGGCCAGCTTGATTGTCGGATCCCACAATCCTGTCGGCGCGGTATTCGTATAGGTGAAGACAAAGTTCTGGCGCGTCAGGTCATAGTTGCGCGTTTCCGCGACAGGGCGACCTCCAATAATTTCCGCAATATTCGCGCGATAAGGGCGCAGTTCATCGTCTTTGACTTGCTCAGCCGAGAACTCAAAACGCCCGCCATTGTCGGTCTCATAGGCTACTTTAGCCAAACCGGACAAAAGATTGCTGCCCGATCCAACGATAGTTGCGCCAGAGCCATCTTCCCGAAGCCCACCGTTAGAATACTTCAGAAAGCCCAGATACTCAAAGCCGCCTTGGCGCCCATAGAGCGACGCGCTGTTCGTGAAGATATCGCCATTGCTGTCGTATTCGGATTTGACAAAGCCACCAAAGCTCAACTCGGGCGCGAGCACATCACCAACATCGCGCGTTTCATAGGCGATGGCCCCCGCCAATGCGCCAGGACCTGCATCCGCAGGCGAAACGCCCGGATCGATACGCACAGCTTTCAAAAGCGATGGATCAATGAGCGTTGTCGCATTGTGGTGGAAGATTTTGTTGTTTTGGCGAGAACCATCAATTGTGACAGCGAGATTGGTTTCCTCTACGCCATTCACATAAACCTTTTGCGATGCTGGAATAGAGCTACCTACAGAAATCGTTGGTTCGCTTTTGAACACGTCCTGAATATCAGACGGGTTCTGGCGGGACAGGTCCTCACCATCTACATCAACAGCGTTTTCGCTCTCGCTTGTCGTTTCCAAAACAATGGTGTTGAGCTGAAAAGCATCATTAGTCTGCGCGAGCGAAGTCGTCGCCCAAAGCGCAGCGGTAAGTGTGAGAAGTGTTCGGTTTATAAGCATTGAGCAGCAGTCCAATCGAGCCAGTCGTCTTAGGTGGCTGGATGGGAATCATTTGCTGCCTGTCTAGGCGTCATCAATCATAGGTGACTAAAACACTCAACTAATAACCCATCTTTTTCGCACTGCTGTTTGCACTTGTGACTTATAAGTTATCATAGAGATGCGTTGTCACGCGCCTTCATGTCCGTTGCCTGAACCGAAATAGCGTCAGATTTGCGTTTCACAATCTCAGCAGCGACTGCACGCACCGTTGGCCCCCGTAGCGGACCAGTCGCGCAAATATTCCAAATGCCACTTTCACGACAGAACCGGTTTTGTGCGCGAATGGTACGTTGTGTCATGCGACCATTGATCCGCCCATTGTAGTAGCCCAATGTACGCAATTCCTTTTGCAACACCCGCACCCAAGAATTTTTGTTGATCCAGAACGCTGTGCTGGCAACTTTCGCGTAGTTTTCATCGTCGGTTTCAGACAAGACGTCTTCAACGTGAGACCAGAAGTGCCCTGGATGCAGCTCAGCTGCGAGCCGGACCTGTTCTGCAGAACGAATACGATCACGGATGCCCGGAATGTCTGCCAGCTTTGCACGCGTCGCCAGCGCAGTTTTACTTTTGGCGTTCTGCCGAGACAGATACACCAAGGCGACTTCCGCAAATCGCTCATCTCCGTCCAATCCAGCTTGAACCACTTGCTCGACAATAGCATCAGGAACAGACGCGTTTATACGCCCCCAGTTGACACGAACGACAAGTTCGCGCGCTGCGTTCTTGTCCCCGCTTTGCGCCAAGTCAGCGAGTATTTCGCGGCCCAACTCAGGATCGGAGGCAGAGCCAAAGTGACGATCAATATGCGAGGTCGCCAAGAGCCGGTGTGTGCCTGGGCGGTTCTCGCGCACCCCTTCTTGTAGCAAGGCAAGCGCCTCTTCAGTGCGGTTCAAATCTATCTGAACACGCGCGAGCGATGCCGTGGACCATGGATGGCCAGCTTGCACTGCCTTTTCATACCAATCCATCGCTTGGACTAAATCCTGTTCGACATTCAAACCCTGACGAAAATAGTACCCCAAGCGATCCATAGCTGGCGCATAGCCTTCATCAGCCAAGGACTGCATGTCGACAAAGCCTGTAAAAGTTTCCGTCTGTTCGAGCGCCTTGATCGTATTAAAACGCGCACGGTGATCCTGAGCAAAACTTGCATTTGCAAGGCACAGGGTCATCGCCAAAGTGAGTAGTAAACTCTTCATTTCATCTCTCCTTTTTACGTACATGCGATCAAAGCGCTCTTTTTTTTGTGGTTGGGATTAGAACAACAACAGGTCCATAGTGTTTTCGAAGAAGCTGTTGCCACCGTTTGAATGATCCGTAACCGCAATGCTTTGCGATCCAGACAATTCGATCAGCACGTCACCATTTGAGAGCTGTTCAACATGCTCTTCGATCCAAGCTTCGCGATCCTCACCCGCATCGAGCAGACCAAAGTCGGTCAAATCAATGCTGTCTGCATTTCTGCCATAGGCTTTGAAATCGGTAATCTCATTGCGAAAGAATGCATCGCTTTCTTTAAAGACAAAAACATCGCTTCCACGACCACCTGTGAGGACATTGACACCTCGGCCGCCATCCAACACATCTCTGCCCGCGCCACCGTCAAGAACGTCAGCGCCTCGGCCACCATCCAATGTGTCATGACCCCAAGAGCCGTTCAGGTAATCCACACCGTCATCGCCATTCAGCACGTCGTTGCCAGAGCCACCATCGAGACGATCACGGCCTTTTCCGCCAGACAATTTATCTGCGCCACCGCCACCTGAGAGCACATCAAGACCAGCGCCACCATCCAGAGAATCGTTGCCCGATTGACCTGACAAAATGTCGT
>NZ_JBDWVM010000377.1:0-22669 GCF_039984035.1 Planktotalea sp.
TAAGATGCGATACGCGCGAGCGGCTCAATTCCGCGTTTTTCTGCTTCGTCTGCAGTCATCAGCAATGCGCCCGCAGCGCCATCGTTCAAACCAGAGGCGTTTGCAGCTGTGACGGACCCATCTTTGGTGAAGGCCGGGCGCAATTTTTGCATTGCTTCCATTGTCGCGCCATGACGAATGTATTCATCCCCATCCACAACGATGTCGCCTTTACGTGTTTTCACAACAAACGGTACGATTTCGTCAACGAATTTGCCCGCTTTCTGAGCAGCTTCCGCTTTGTTCTGCGATGAAACAGCGAATTCATCCTGCATGTCACGGCTGATCTGCCATTTCTCTGCGACGTTTTCTGCTGTTTGGCCCATGTGGTAGCCGTTGAAAGCATCCCAAAGGCCATCGCGGATCATGCTGTCGATATACTTCATGTCGCCCATTTTCTGACCAGCACGCAGATGCGCAACGTGGGGGCTTAGGGACATGTTTTCTTGACCACCTGCGGCAACGATTGAAGCATCACCAAGCTGGATGTGCTGTGCCGCAAGCGCGACGGCGCGCAGACCAGAACCACAAACTTGGTTGATAGACCAAGCCGCAGATTCGATGGGCAGACCTGCGTTGATGTGCGCTTGACGCGCTGGGTTTTGTCCCTGACCCGCGGTCAGGACTTGTCCCATAATGGTTTCAGAAACGTCGGCGGCATCAATTCCCGCGCGTTCTACAAGGCTTTTAAGCACTGTCGCGCCCAAGTCATGTGCTGGTGTGTTTGCAAATGAACCCGAGAAACTGCCAACGGCAGTACGAGCAGCGGATGCGATTACGATATTTGTCATATGGTCTCTCTATCCAAGCGTGACGTAGACCTCGGGAGGCAAGCAACCATTCAGACGGAGATGCTTGATGAGGCCGACATTCCGCCACGTAATTACCCGTGCGCGCTATGACTGTAAACTAACTGAGTGTCGCAATCCGGTGTTGTTCGGCGTTCCCTATTGATTTGGTTGGGTAATATTCATGCGCTTGCTCGGATTTGATCTGGGTTTTCGGACCAAGGTGGTCGTACAGTAGGCGCGCCGAAATAGTATCCTTGCAAGCAATCAATCCCATTTTGAGCAAGGAATTGGGCGTCTTGTTCATTTTCAACAAACTCTGCCACAGTGAACATATCGAAATGGCGGGCGATGGAAACGAGCGCTTTCAAAAGCACTTGGTTGTCCGGGTTTCCAGAAATGCCGCGAATAAATTGCCCATCGATCTTGATCATGTCGAAATAGAAATCGCGGAGGTATCTAAATGACGTATATCCAGCGCCAAAGTCATCAAGAGCGAAACAGACGCCACGAGACTGCAGATCGTTCATAAAGGAAATGACGAGTTCCGGCACCAACATCGCGGAGCTTTCTGTAATTTCGAGTATGAGACGCTCCCCGAGCGTCGGGTCCGTTCGCAAATTTCGATCAAGCACCTTTTTCCAACGTGCATAGCCGATGGAGCGGGCTGACATGTTGATCGAGAGGCGCAAATGAGGATGTTTTCGTAGTGCTTGCAGGCCTTTTTCCAGCGCAAGGCAGTCTACGATCCTGCCCATTTCCGTTTCTTCGATGACATTAATGAATTCGCGCGCGGGAATAATCCGGCCTGTTTCGTCAAGAACCCTTATCAGGCCTTCATAAAACGCCACGCTCCCGGCAGCTTGCATTATTGGCTGATAGGCGAGCATGACCTGTTTGTGTTCAAGTGCTGCGCGCACCATGTCCATAGTTGATCGATCGCGTTGATTAACTGCGGCCGATAGCGGATCAGCGTTGCCTGATGAGTCGAGTTTATTTCGATTGCGCCGGTTCACTTTAGCAGCCCTCTTTATTGCTCGACTCGTTGATAAGAGCGAAACTGCTAAGGAGAGTTTAAAATTTCCATTTGGTTCTAACTTGAATAAAACAAAGCAGGATTCCAATTTTGAGGTACGTCGATGACTGAAATTTGCGGCTGGGCTGATTCTGAAGACATTTATATCGAGTATCACAACACCGATTGGGGGGTGCCCGAGTATGACAGCCGTGCGCTTTGGGAAAAGCTCATTCTTGATGGGTTTCAAGCGGGGCTGAGCTGGATCACAATCCTTAAGAAGCGAGAGAATTTTCGTGAAGCCTTCGAGGGGTTCCAGCCAAATACTATTGCCACTTGGGGCGATGCCGATGTCGAACGTCTGCTGCAGAACCCTGGAATCATCCGCCATCGCGGAAAGATCGCAGCGACGATTACCAATGCGCGTGTGTGGCAAAGCATCGAACAAGAGCAGGGTTTCGACAAATATTTATGGGATTATGTCGGTGGCAAACCGATTCAAAACAGCTGGAAAACCCTAGCTGAGGTTCCAGCCTTTACCGATCTTTCGACGCAAATTTCCAAAGACTTGAAAAAGCGCGGTTTCAAGTTCTGCGGACCAACCATTGTTTATGCGTTTATGCAGGCTGTTGGCATGGTTAATGACCATCTTGTGACGTGTCCTTGCCATGACGAAGTGAAAAAGCGGGTTCGTTAAGCGCAGGCGCTGTTGACTCACCCCTAAAGCCCCGTATAAGCGCGCTTCATTGGTGTTGGTGGCCCCCGCAAGGGGATGCCTGTCGGGCCTTGTGTTGCTATTTACCTTCACGTGCAACGCGAGATCAAAGGACAGCACCTTTCAAAACTGAAAATTGAAAGGATCCAGATCGTGACCAAACGCACATCTGCCAAGTACAAAATTGACCGCCGCATGGGCGAAAACATTTGGGGCCGCGCTAAATCCCCAGTGAACCGCCGTGAATATGGCCCAGGCCAGCACGGCCAGCGTCGTAAGGCGAAAATCTCCGACTTCGGTCTACAGCTGCGCGCAAAGCAGAAGCTAAAAGGCTACTACGGCGATTTGACCGAAAAACAGTTCAAGCGCATCTTTAAAGAAGCGGATCGTGTTAAAGGCGATACAGGTGAAAACCTGATCGGTCTTCTCGAGCGCCGCTTGGATGCAGTTGTTTACCGTGCCAAATTCGTTGCGACGATCTTTGCTGCACGTCAGTTCGTGAACCACGGTCACGTTCTTGTGAACGGCAAGAAAGTGAACATTGCGTCGTACCGCGTCAAAGAAGGCGACGTTGTAGAAGTTCGCGATCGTTCCAAGCAAATGGCAGCTGTTCTCGAAGCGACACAGCTTCCTGAGCGCGACGTTCCTGACTACATGGAAGTTGACCATTCCAAGCTGACCGCAACATTCACGCGAACGCCTGGTCTTGGTGACGTTCCATACCCAGTTCAAATGGAACCAAACCTCGTCATCGAATACTACGCTCAGAACTAATCGTTCTCAGCGAAGATTTCAGGGCCGTCGCGAGAGATCGCGGCGGCCTTTTTTCGTTTCGACTGGCCTTGATGGATTGCGCTGGCTAAAAGCGCATTAAGGAGACTGTTATGACAAAGATTACACCTCAACCCGGCATTATGGATATCGAACTTTATCAAGGTGGTGCCGCCCATGTGGATGGTGTGAACAATGTTGTGAAATTGTCGTCTAACGAGAACCCGTTTGGCCCGTCCGATGCCACAGTTAAGGCATTTGAAGCAACGGCGCGTTCCTTGCATCGCTACCCGTCTTCGGACCACTTAGCGCTACGCACAGCGATTGCAGAGGTGCACGACATCGACGCGGATCGCGTGATTTGCGGTGCGGGCTCCGATGAGATCATTGCATTCCTGTGCCAAGCCTATGCTGGATCCGGTGATGAGGTCGTTCACACGGAGCACGGCTTTGCGATGTACCCGATTTCTGCGCGCGCGGCGGGGGCAACTCCGGTTGAGGTTTCTGAATGCAATCGCGTCACAGATGTCGATGCGATTTTGGAAGCTTGCAACAAACGCACCAAGCTGGTGTTCATCGCGAACCCTAACAATCCGACGGGAACGATGATCGCCGCAGCTGAGATCGAACGCTTGGCTCAGAACCTACCTAAACAGGCGATTTTGGTGCTTGATGGCGCTTATGCAGAATATATCGAAGGATATGACGGCGGCGCAGCTCTGGTTGATGCCCGTGAAAATGTCGTGATGACGCGCACGTTTTCCAAGATTTACGGCCTCGGTGCACTTCGTGTCGGATGGGGCTACGGTCCAAAGCATATCATTGATGTACTGAACCGCATTCGTGGCCCCTTCAACGTTAGTAACAGCGCGTTGCAAGCGGCGGAGGTCGCTGTGCGCGATCAGGCCTATGTGACGCACTGCCGCGATGCGAACGCCAAGTGGCGCGATTGGCTTGCGCATGCGCTCGGTGAACACGGTGTCCCCTCAGATACCAGCCACGCCAATTTCATTCTCGCGCGTTTCAGCGATGAAAATGAGGCAAATGCCTGCGATACCTATCTTCAATCTCAGGGGCTGCTGGTGCGTCGGGTCAAAGGCTACAAGCTCCCCAATGCTTTACGCATTACGGTTGGCGATGAAGCCTCTTGCCGCCAAGTCGCACATGCCGTTGGTCAATTCAAAGGCGGTGCACGATGAGCCACAGTTATGATCGTGTTGCATTAATTGGCTTAGGTTTGATTGCATCGTCCATGTTCTGGGCGATGAAACGTGCGGGGCTTGCGGGGGAAGTTACGGGTTATGCGCGGTCTCAAGAAACACGTGATACGGCCCGCGAAATTGGATTGTGTGACGTCGTTTATGACACCGCTGCTGAGGCGGTAGCTGGCGCTGATCTTGTGGTTCTGTGCGTCCCAGTTGGCGCGATGGACAGTGCCGCCCGCGAAATCGCGCCTGCCTTAAAGCAGGGCGCGACAGTATCTGACGTTGGCTCCGTCAAACGGGCGGTGATCAACGCAGTTGCCCCGCACTTGCCGGACGGCGTGCACTTTGTTCCTGCACACCCGCTCGCAGGGACCGAACATTCTGGTCCGCGTTCTGGCTTTGCTGAGCTCTTTGACGAGCGCTGGTGTTTGATCGTCCCCGTAGAAGGCAGCGATGAAACCGCGATCGCGACGCTTGAAAGATTCTGGCAAAAGCTCGGTTCAAAAACCGACCGCATGGCACCGGATCATCATGACCGTGTGTTGGCGGTGACATCCCACGCGCCACACTTGATTGCTTACACGATGGTTGGTGTTGCCGATGACCTCAGCCGCGTGACTGATAGCGAAGTTATCAACTACTCGGCGGCGGGTTTCCGCGACTTTACCCGTATTGCGGCCTCTGACCCTACCATGTGGCGCGATGTGTTCTTAAACAACAAGGATGCGACGCTGGAAATTCTAGGGCGTTTCACCGAAGAGCTTTTTGCATTGCAACGCGCGATCCGCAAAGGCGACGGTGATTTGCTCCATGATTATTTTACCCGCACCCGTGCCATTCGGCGCGATATTATTGATGCGGGGCAAGATACCGACGCCCCCAATTTTGGACGGTCAAAAACATGAAGCACCTGATTGCGGCGGCACTTGTCGTGAGTTTCGCACTACCTGCATCCGCAATCGCGCCTAATGCATCGATGCGCCCGTTGGCGCGCGGGGAAGAACAGGCTCCAATTTTGGTGCGTCCCAAATCCCGCCCTGAACAAGTGATTGCACAGGCCGTTGTTGATGCGCTGCCGCAGCGTCCGAAACTGCGCCCTTTGTCAGAGCAGGAAAAAGCGATGACATCACAAGGAAATCCTCAGGTTATCCTTGCCTCAGCTGCGGTTGGCCTTCCGCAATCCTTACACCCGATCACGCGGCCTAATGGGCTGGCTGAAAAGGTGAAAGCAGAGCGTCGCCGCGCAAAACGAGAAGCGGCACGCGGCGCTGTTTGCGGTGATCCCGCCTTGCAAGGGGATGTTGTCGGTTTAGTGCCCGGTCGTATCAGCGGCTGCGGCATTAAGAATGCCGTTAAACTGCGTTCAGTCTCTGGCGTGACGCTCAGCCAATCCTCAACTATGGACTGCGGCACTGCCAAGGCGCTCAAAAGTTGGGTCGACAAAAGCGCGAAGCCTGCATTGAAAAATCGCGGTGGTGGTCTCTCGGCAATCCGCGTTGCTGCACATTATGCGTGCCGCACACGTAACAACCAGAAAGGCGCGAAGATTTCAGAGCACGGCAAAGGTCGCGCGATTGATATCTCAGGCTTTAAGCTGAAAAATGGTGAAGTGATTACAGTCCTGAAAGGCTGGCGTGCGGCGAGCACCAGTAAAGCGCTCAAAGCGATGCACAAAGGGGCGTGCGGGTCGTTTGGTACTGTCTTAGGACCAAATGCGGATCGCTTCCATCAGGATCACTTCCACTTTGATACGGCGCGCTATCGTTCAGGTAGCTACTGCCGTTAAGCAAGTTTACTCGCGAATTTCTTCAGGCTTCACACCCCATAGCGCATCTTTGGGGGTCCAGCCTTTGTATCCTGAGGACGTGACACGGCACCAAGTCGCGCTGCATTTCCCAAGCCGTGCGACAACGCCAAGCTCTAGGCGCGCCATGATAGGCGTAGAGCTATCCGCGCGCTGATAGAGTGGCAACATATCTTGCTCGATGAGCACATGACGCGTGCCGGACAGCAGCGAATAATGCACCCAACCGCCAACGCCATCACGGTCGCGCACGCGGCGCCAATGGCCATGTTCTGCGGTGATTTCGAGGGGCATATCGCGGCGCTTAAAGACCCAGTCGATTCGATGTGTCAGAGAAGGCCCGCGTCGCACATTGCCTTCAGCCGCCTTAAGCGAAACATAGCGCGGCAAAGGGAGATTGGTCACCGACCCACGTTCTTGAGCGGAGGCGGTGGTCGCAAAAACGATAAGTGTGGCTGCGCGCAATAACGTTGCGACTGGTCTCATAATGGGGCCTGAACTTTGACTGCGTAATATTATTGCGCGAAGGTTCTTGTAGCTGCCTGCGCTTTTCGGCACTCTGCACCTGAACAACCCGTTTGAAAAGACGCTAGGAGATTAAGATGCCATTAGAACGCTTGAGTGTTGTCGTGACGCGACGCTTGCCTGATCCTGTTGAGACAAGGCTGAAAGAGCTTTTTGATGTGCGCCTGCGCGACGACGATACGCCGATGACACGCGCTGAACTGGCGGAGGCCATGAAAAACGCCGATGCGATTGTGCCGACCGTGACGGATACGATTGACGCAAATTTGCTTGCGCAAGCAGGGGATCGATTAAAGTTGATTGCCAGCTACGGGGCAGGGGTGGATCACATTGATGTCGCGACAGCGCGCCAACGGGGCATTTTAGTGTCTAACACACCAGGTGTTTTGACCGATGATACAGCTGATATGACAATGGCGCTTTTGCTGGCGGTCACGCGCCGTATCCCAGAGGGATTGAGCGTTATGCAATCGGGCGATTGGCAAGGTTGGGCGCCAACTGCCTTGCTTGGTGGCCGTGTGGGTGGCCGTCGTCTCGGGATTTTGGGCATGGGTCGCATTGGTCAGGCTGTTGCGCAACGCGCGCGCGCCTTTGGAATGCAAATTCATTATCACAACCGCCGCAGATTGCGCCCTGAAGTCGAAACGGGACTGGAAGCCACCTATTGGGAAAGCCTTGATCAGATGGTCGCGCGTATGGACGTGATTTCGGTAAATTGTCCGCACACGCCTTCGACATTTCACCTGCTCAACGCGCGACGTTTAAAACTTTTGAAACCTTCGGCGGTCATCGTGAACACATCGCGTGGAGAGGTGATTGATGAAAATGCGTTGACGCGTATGCTGCAGGCGGGTGAAATTGCCGGTGCTGGGCTCGATGTGTTTGAGCATGGCACCGAAGTGAACCCGCGCCTGCTAGGTTTGCCAAATGTGGTGTTGCTGCCTCATATGGGATCAGCCACGCAAGAAGGGCGCCTCGAGATGGGTGAGAAAGTCATTATTAATATCAAGACATTTGCTGATGGGCACCGCCCGCCAGACCAAGTTGTTCCCGGGATGTTATAAGCCCGTTTTAAGGAGAAGAGATTTGCGCCAAACACTGATTGCAACAGGACTGGCGCTGCTCGCGCCCTTTGCTCTGGCCGCCCAAGATGCCGCCGATGCGGTTCAACCAGAGACTACAATTTCCCTAAATGCGAAAGCCGCTGGCACGCCCGTCTCAGCGAATGAGTGGATGGTCGTCGCAGCAAACCCCTTGGCTTCGCAAGCAGGTGCCAAAATACTTGAGCGCGGTGGTACGGCTGCGGATGCAATGGTTGCAGTCCAAACTGTGCTTGGTCTCGTTGAGCCGCAAAGCTCAGGTCTTGGCGGCGGCGCATTCCTCGTTTGGTATGATGCCGTCAGCGGTGAGATCACAACGCTCGATGGCCGCGAAACCGCGCCTGCGGCCGCGACCCCCCGTTTGTTTCAGGATGAAAACGGCGAGCCACTGAAGTTTTTCGATGCTGTCGTTGGTGGCCGTTCCGTCGGCGTGCCAGCCACGCCAGCACTGATGGAATATGCGCATCAAAAATGGGGCAATCAGAAATGGTCGTCTTTATTTGAAGACGGCATTGCTTTGGCCGCAGGCGGTTTCAAAGTGTCTGAACGTTTAGCTGGCATGATTGAACGGGATGCGGATCGTTTGGTCCGATTTGGCGGTACATCTGGGTATTTTTATCCAGCAGGCGTTCCATTGAAAGAGGGGCAGACACTGCGCAATGCAGATTATGCAGAGACGTTGCGAGATCTTGCTCACAATCGAACCGAGGGCTTTTACAAGGGGGACATTGCGCGGGACATCGTGCGCGTTGTGCGGGAAACGCAGGGCAATCCTGGGGTATTGAGCTTAAGCGACCTTGCCACCTATCAGGTGAAAGAGCGTGCGCCAGTTTGCGTAACATATCGCGAGAACGATGTGTGCGGGATGGGGCCACCTTCCTCCGGTGCTCTTACGGTTGGCCAAATTCTTGGCATGCTGGAGGGATTTGATCTGGGTGCGATGGGTCCAGAGAATCCACATAGCTGGCGTCTCATCGGGGATGCATCGCGTCTCGCTTTTGCGGATCGCGGCCGCTACATGGCGGACAGTGATTTTGTGCCTGTTCCTGTAAAAGGTTTGGTTGATTCAGCTTATCTCGCTAACCGCGCAGAAGCGTTAGATGGTGGTCCGGCGCTGGGCAATGTGAGCGCGGGCATGCCTGCCTTTGATCATGCGATGAACTGGGCCGATGACGAAAGCATCGAGCTGCCTTCGACGTCACACATTTCTATCGTTGATAGCTATGGAAATGCGCTTAGCATGACAACGACGATTGAAAATGCCTTTGGATCACGCCTCATGGTTCGGGGGTTCCTGCTCAACAACGAATTGACAGATTTCTCTTTCCGCACCCATCGCGATGGCGCAGCAATTGCCAATGCCGTTGCTCCCGGAAAACGCCCGCGTTCGTCCATGGCGCCGACAATTGTGCTTAAGGATGGCAAGCCTATACTGGTCGTTGGGAGCCCCGGAGGTAGTCGCATCATTGGTTATGTTGCAAAAACAATTATCGCGCATCTGGATTGGGGCATGGACGTGCAAGAAGCCGTTTCAATGGGCCATGCGGTGAACCGTTTTGGCACTTATGATTTAGAAGCGGGCAGCAATATGGAAGCGATGGCAGCGGAGCTCGAGGCGATAGGATTTAAAGTTAACGCCCGCGATCTAAATTCTGGTCTCCATGCCATTTCAATTGGCGAAACGCTTCAAGGGGGCGCTGACCCGCGCCGTGAAGGTGTGGCGCTGGGTCAATAAGTCCAAGGTCGGTTACATTAGGGCCAAGAGTGGGGCAGCGCGCCACTCTTTTGCGCGGCTTTTGTAGTTGCCTTGTAGGACGTCATCTTGTGTGAGCTGAAGAAGTTCTGCGGTGGCGGTGCCAGCAGTTTGGTGACGCCCATGTGGTGAAATCCAGAAGGGAGTTTGGGTACAATATCGTCATTTCGATTGATGATAAGGCATAGTTTGTCGTTCTTTACTGGGCCCTTCACGAATTTGGGACGCGGCGCAGCAAAACCGATGGCGGGTGTTTCGTAGCTTTTCGAAAGGATTTGGGCAGCAGCGGCGCCAAGTGAATGTCCGATGATTGTCTCAGGTTTGATATTTTCTTCTTTGAGCCAATCAAAAACGACTTTTGCATAGGCCAAAAAACCCTGATGCCAGAAGGTACCTGAAGCGCCTTTGTCTTTGCCGCCATCACGAAGGCGCAACCGTTTTTCGCCCAACCGTAAAGGGCGCAAATTATATTTGAGGTAATCGCGAACGGTATTGGAGCCGGGCAACAATAGAATATTGCCCTCTAACACATGGGCCTGAACGTCACGATGTGGGCAGCTTTTGAGACGTCTAGGTGATGTTATGCGTTCAATGTCATAACTTGCTTCGGCTAGCGCTGCTGCATCCGAGAGTGAAATACTGGCCATGTTTGCTTCTCTTCTTTCGCGAGTTTTGATCTTCTTTGGGTTGAGTGAAGTGGAGATTAACCATTAACACAACTCCAAAGGTCGCAATTTTGCGCAATTAAGTCGGCGCGATCCCCCGCGTCGCGGCAGGATTTGGCAAAAAACGATTAAGTTACTTTGTAGGGAGTCGCAGGCTTATGAAAACAGATGTCAAAGCGTTGGTCGTTGGCGGCGGTGCCGTTGGAACTTCAATCGCCTATCACCTCGCGAAAGCTGGCTGGGAAGACGTGATGCTCTTGGAACGGGATGAGTTGACGTCTGGTTCTACGTGGCATGCAGCTGGATTGCTGCCGCTGTTCAACATGTCCTTTGCGACGACCCATATCCATCAATATTCCGTCGAGTTTTACAAAGAACTTGAGGCGGAAACAGGCCTCAACGCGGGTTTCGCGGTTGTTGGCAATCTACGCATGGCCCAAACCAAGGAACGCATGGACGAATATATGGTCTATGCGACAACGGCGGAAACCTGTGGCGTCCCTTACGAATTTCTGACGCCCGATGAAATCAAAGCACGTTGGCCGTTGATCAATACCGAAACCCTTGAAGGCGCGCTTTACCATTCGACGGATGGTTACATTAACCCTGCTGATGTGACGATGGCGATGGCCAAAGGTGCGCGACAGCGAGGTGTGGAAATCGTGCGGCGTTTGCAAGCTGATGCGTTTGAGTGGACGGGCAACCATTGGAATGTGACCTGTTCCAAGATGATCGAAAAGGGCGGCAATCTGGTCGCCTCGGCCGAGCAAGTGGTGATTACAGCGGAACACGTTGTGACCGCATCGGGCAACCACGCGCAGCGCACCGCGAAAATGCTTGGCATCAAAATTCCCGCCATTCCAGTTGAGCACCAATTTATCGTAACGGACGTCGATCCAGCGCTGCAACAATGGCGCAAAGACGGCAATCCAGAGCACCCTGTGAGCCGCGACGCTGATGCGCAAAGCTATGTACGCGAGGAACGGGGCGGATGGATTTTGGGTGTCTATGAAAAAGACGCGCCTGCCGTGTTTGAACATGGCGTGCCAGATAGTTTCCGCGCTGATCTGTTCCCGCTCGCTTTGGATCGGATTGAAGATCAATACATGGCGATGATCCACCGCATTCCGACCTGCGAGGAAAGCGGTCTAAAAGACGATTTCAACGGTCCGATCTGCTATACACCTGATGGTAACCCATTGGTTGGCCCTGCGCCCGGCCTGCGCAACATGTGGCTTGGGGAAGGGTTTAGCTTTGGCATCACAGCTGCCGGTGGTACGGGTTACTACCTTGCCCAGATGATGGTGAACGGTGAAGCTGAGATTGACATGGCAAGCCTTGATCCAAAACGCTACGGCGATTGGATGACGACCGAATTTGCCGCACGCAAGAACGAAGAATGCTACGATCACGTCTACATTCTGCATCACCCAGATGAGGAACGCCCTGCTTGCAGACCCTTGCGGACCGCTCCCGCCTATGACCGCCAAAAGGCGCGCGGCGCGCAGTTTGGGTTTGTGAACGGTTGGGAACGTCCAAATTATTACGGGCCTCTGGATGCCCCTGAAAACTTCGATCATGACAGCCGCTCTTTCCGCCGCGGTGGTTGGTGGCAACATGCTGTGGATGAGGCCAAAGCGATCCGCGAAGGCGTTGGCCTGATCGATGCAACGGCCTTTACAAAGCATGTCGTAAAAGGACCCGGTGCAACGGCCTTCCTCGATTGGTTCACATGTAACAAGCTGCCAAAAATCGGACGCATTAACCTTACTTATGCGTTAACGCCCACTGGCACGACGCGAACCGAATATACGATCGTGCGCAATGGCGAGAACAATTACTATCTTGTGAGCGCGGGCGCTTGGACCGCCTATGATGCTGATTACCTGCGCAAATGTGCAGAGGATAAAGCGGATGAATTCGGGTACATCGAGATTCAGGATGTAACGACGCAATGGGGCGTATTTGCGATTGCTGGCCCCAAGTCCCGTGATGTTTTGAATGCCGTGATTAAGGATGCTGATCCAGCAAGCGCGCTTTCGAACAAGCGCTTCCCTTGGTTGTCCGCGCGCCAGATTGAACTTGGCATGTGCCCCGTAAATGCGATCCGTGTGGCCTACACTGGCGAATTGGGCTGGGAGTTGCATCACCCGATGGAAATGCAGAACTACCTCTTTGACCTGCTTGAAAAAGCAGGCGAACCACATGGCATGAAATTGGTTGGTGCACGTGCGCAAAACTGGCTGCGTCAGGAAAAATCCTATCGTGCCTTTGGCAATGAACTTGGCCGAGATGCGACGCCAGCGGAAGCGGATCTACCGCGGTTTATCGACCTGTCGAAAGAGTTCCAAGGTAAAGATGAGATGCAAGCGATTGGCATTCGATCCAAATGCGTTACGCTCTTGATCGATGGTCCGGAGGATGCAGACCCATGGGGTCGAGAGGCGTTGTATCATGGGGATACCAAGATTGGTCGCCTGACCTCTGGCGGCTATTCTGTGCATTTTGATAAGTCTATCGGCATGGGTTATGTGACGCCTGAATTGGCTGAGGTCGGAACAAAGCTTAAAGTCAAAATGCTGGATCAATTGTGGGATGCCGAGGTCGTCGAAGACAGCCCATATGATCCAAAAAACACAACCATTCGCGTCGACGGATAACTCAAAAAGAAAATCGCATTGCATTGGGCCTCCACACGTTGGGGGCCTAATTTGTTTTTGTGGCTTGTCATCATGGTTGAAAATTGCAAAACATACGTCAGCGTATGGAGAGAGCAATGTCACTAAAGAAGCTTCACAAAACCAATGCAATCTTTTTGGGAGTATTCTTAGCGGTCCATTTTTTTAATCATGCAGCTCTATTGATTGGTCGGGACTCCCATCTCGCATTGATGGAATTGCTGCGCAGCGTTTACAGATTGCAGATCATCGAAATCCCGCTTTTTGCGCTTTTCGCCGCGCAGATTATCCTAGGTGTGATCTTGATGGTTAAGCGCGGTAAGCCAAAGGGCTCTTGGGCGTGGATGCAGGCCATTTCGGGTGGCTACATCGCCTTCTTTTTGCTGCAGCACCTCGGCGCGACGGTCATGGCGCGTATGAATTATGATTTTGAAACAACAACATATTTCGCCGCTGCTGTGGTCAGTGGATTGCCCTATGGGCTGTATTTCTTCCCATACTATGTGCTCGGAATTACAGCTGTATTTGCCCACATCGCGGCGGCCGCCCGTTTTGCAAATTGGCGCGAACCAGCAAAAACATGGCACAAAGCCTTGCCTATTGTCGGTTTCGTTTTCGCATTAGCGGTCGTGACGGCGCTGTCCTCCGGCGCATCCGATGATTTGCCAGAGGCGAACAAGGCCTATCTAGAAGACTCCTTTGGCGTTTAGCGCACGCTGCGAGAGCTGAGCCACGATTTCCACTTTGCTTCGGTACCGTTGAAACAGTTGATATCGACTTCTTTCTCAATGCCATTGATCACACCGGTTGAGGTGTATTGCCAAAACCGCCAGTCCCGATAGGTAAATCGCTGCTCTACATGTTTCGCAGTAGAACGGAGCCAAAAGTCGCGTTTGTATTGAGCGACGTTGTTGGCCTCCCAAAAATCCAGCGCGGTATAAACCACGACGCGTGTTTGATAATGACGTTCGACGATGTCTGTGAAACGTTTGGTCACTCGGCGCACTTCTGCGGCGGGTGGGCGCAATGTGCAGGTCGGTGAAAATGGGTTCCACTCAAGATCGAGTACAGGAGGCAAGCCACCGCGCAAACGTGGAACGTTCTTTATGAACCATTTCGCCTGGGTGTCAGGATCGGTGCAGAAATAGTAAAAATGATAGGCCCCAACTGGAACGCGTGCGCGCTTGGCTGCGCGCCAATTCGCTTTAAATTCGGGATCAAGTAAATCGCCGCCTTCCGTCGCTTTGAGCCACGCAAATCGAACGCCTTCCTGTCTGATCTGTCGCCAGTTCATTTGCCCCTGAAAACGCGCAGCATCTATGCCATGAACAGGAAAAGTAGCTGGACCGCGACGGCCAAAATTTATCGGGTCGTTGTCGTTAAATTTCGAGCGCGCAAGGACAAGAGAAGGCGCGCTCAGCATCGGCAAGCTGGCAAGTCCGGTCAACGTCGCACGGCGGGTGAGGGTCATTACAAATTACTCCGGTTTACGAAAAACAAAGCTCAAATTATTGGCGGGCATTTCGACGGTATGGCTTATCTCTAGCCCGGCTTGTACTGCCCAATCCATCACAGCACCGTCGTCTTTGTACCCAATCTCGGGATCGGTGCTGATCAGGCTTTCATGGAAACGTTCATCCCCTTGAGAAGTCAACGCGCCGTCGCGCATGAAGGGACCATAGAGCAAGAATACGCCGTTTGGCGCTAAGGCGCGTGCAACCTCGGTGAGTAGCACCTTAGCTTCGGGTTCTGAAATGAGATGCAGGAGGTTGACCAATACAATCTGGTCCACAGGGCCTGTCGTTTCGCTCCATCCTGGTTGGGTCGCGTCGAGGCGTACAGGCAGTGTGAGGTTTGGCAGTTGGGCTTCGCTCACGTAAATGCCGATGGAGGCTAAGCGGTCGTCATCGATATCGGTGGGCACCCACATCAGATTCGGACAGCTGGATGCGAAAGCTACGCAATGCTGGCCTGTGCCACTGGCGATTTCAATCGCGCGCCCGTCTTTTGGCGCGCAGTCACGTAGCACCTTGCAGAGCGGTCCCATATTCTTTTCCGCAGAGGGCGCGACAAGACGTCCATCTTCGGTAGGTTCTGCGACGCTGGCGGTCGACGGGAGTTGTCTGCTCATGACCGTTCTTCCCAACGGTCTGTGGCGGGAGGGGGCGTCGGGCTCAACGCCTCAATTCGTGCGTAAAGCGCATCATCCATTTCGAAGCTCATTGCATCGAGCGATGGGCGCAATTGTTCAACGGAACGCGCTGACAATATTGGGTTCGGAGCGCTTTCATGTCTTGCGACCCAAGCGGCGGCCAAAGTGGCTGCGTTTACACCGATTTCTGCAGAAAGGTCGGCCAAGGCATGCGCTGTTTCATGCATGAAATCGAGAGAATAGCGTTTGTTGTAACGCGGATCGGTTGCAAGGCGCCCTTGTCCCGCGCCGTCGTTATATTTGCCGGTTAGCAAACCACCGCCGAGCGGCGAATAGCTGGCACATGTAATGCCTTGATCGCTGCACATTGGCAGAAGTTCCACCTCTGCTTGCCGCTTTACCAAGTTGTACATCGGTTGAATAATATCAATGCGCGTGCCTAGATCGTGCGCAAGCGATACTGCCTTCATGACTTGCCATGAGGCAAAATTGGACAGCCCGATGTAGCGAATTATGCCTGCCGTTTGTTGCGCTGCGAGCCATTCCATAGCGCGGGGCAAATCGTCGCCAACATTTTGGTGCAAGTAGAGAATATCTACTTGATCCATGTCCAAACGCTGGCGCGAAATATCAAAGTCAGATTGCATCTTGGCCGGATCACCATTGCCATCATAAGCGACTTTGGTTGCGATCACTAAATCATCGCGTTGATCTTTAATGAAACCGCCAAGCAAGGTTTCAGAACGACCATTGGTATAGATATGCGCGGTGTCAAAGTGGTTAATCCCAGCCTCGCAGGATGCATCGAACATCGCGGCTGAGGCACTTTCATCGGCGGTTCCACCGAATTGCATGGTACCAAAAGCAAAACGGCTGAGCGGGGTGTGTTTGAGCGATTTGATATGTGTCATATGGCAAGAGTGGCATGTGGGCACTGCGTTGAAAAGAGCTTAGACGCCCTTGGTCAGAGGCGTTTGCGCGATAGTTATTGCACGCCCTAGAAAGTGGCCTGACGGCAGACAGGCGACACCCGCGAAAAGCGCGAGGTAGAGCATTGTGCCTGTGATATCCGGCGCTATCGCTGAGACCGTACCATTTACGAAACCTGCGGCAAAAATAATCATCATTGCAGTCAACGTAACCCATTCGCCTTTGACCTGAACGATGCGCGCGCCTCTGGAAAGGGTCCAGCGACGCTGCAATGTCATTCCCATAAAGACCCCAATGCCATAGGCCAGCGTCGCGATTGCCCAGATCACTGGTTTCGGCGCTAAAGCGTATAGGTTGCTCGCTGTTATCAAACCGAGGAGCGGCAGCAGGTAAATCAAGAAAAGCGGGACCGTTCTATCCTTGCTGGCACGCCACCCAAGACTGACGAGTAGAATGAATAGTGGCAGGACCCAAACGGGCACATTTGTGAGGAAAGTTGACATATCGCAGCTCCGTTATTTGCGTGGATATGTTCTGTTAGATCACCAAATGTTTCGCTAGTGCTGCTTCGTCTTATGTTGATCTACTTCGCGGTTAGCGGGGTATCGCAACGCACGAAGCGTGAATTGCTAGTCTAAAACTCGAAGTTCTTCGTAGGATATAGCGACGTGTTCTTGGAATGCGGGGCGTGCGCTGAGCCGGTCGTAATATGCGCGCAAATTGGGAAGATCGGTGCGTTCGATTTCAATGTCATAATAACGATACAGCACATGACCAAACTGGATGTCTGCTAGGGTAAAGTGATCAGAGGCGAGCCATTTCGATTTCGCCAACTGTTGCTCCGCAATCCTAAGAACCGCGCTGAGTTTTTCCGTCGCAAGGCGGATCGCTTGCTTGTCGTGCAACGCAGGTGCCGTTCGCGCGACGCGCCAGAAAAGCGGGGCCGTAAAGTTAAGGGCGACATTGATCTTGGCCCATTCAGCCCACTGATCGACGCGAGCGCGCTCAAAGGGATCTGTTGGCCAGAACGTTTCGTCTGCGTAGGTATGTGCCAAATATCGCAGGATCGCGCCTGTTTCCCATATCGGTGGGTTCGTTGCGTCCTGTAAAACCGGAATGGTTCTATTTGGGTTCAATGCGGCAAATTCAGGCGTATCTAAGCCGCCGTAGGTAAAGCCAGCGTCGCGGCGCTCATAAGGCAAGCTGAGCTCACCAACCATCCACATCAAAGCCTGAACGTTAGATGAAGATGCGCGTCCCCAAATGCGTAACATGTCTGTCCCCTCTTTGTGACCTGACCCGACGAGAAAGGCCCCACCTTTCTCAAAGCGGGGCCCCTCTAATTCAACGCTGTTAGCGCTTAGTTCGGGATATCGCCTGTGATGCCTTCTACGTAGAAGGACATGCCAGCAAGCGTGCCGTCGTCTGCTGTTTCGCCTTCAGCGAGCCATGCAGAGCCGTCTTGTTTGTTGATCGGGCCAGTGAAGGCGTGATAGCTGCCGTCACCCAGTGCGTCGACCATTGCCAGCGCTTCAGCTTTCACATCAGCAGGCACCGCGTCGGAGATTTCACCGATCTTAACCATGCCTGGGCCGATGCCGTCCCATGTGTTTGTGCTGGACCATGTGCCGTCCATAACCGCTTTTGTGCGCGCGATATAGTAAGGCGCCCAGTCGTCGATGATAGAAGAGACACGTGGGAATGGACCGAACTCAGCCATGTCGGATGCTTGACCGAATGTGATAACGTTGCCCGCTGCTTCAGCTGCCGCTTGTGGCGCAGTTGAATCAGTGTGCTGCAAAATGACGTCCGCGCCTTGCTCGATAAGAGCTTGTGCTGCGTCTGCTTCTTTTGCTGGATCGAACCATGTGTAGGCCCAAACGATAGAGAATTCGACGTCAGGGTTAACTTTTTTCGCGTGGATAAACGCAGAGTTGATGCCGCGAATAACTTCTGGGATCGGGAAGGAGGCGATGTAACCGATCTTGTTGGTTTTCGTCATTTTGCCCGCGATGTGACCTTGAACAGCGCGGCCTTCATAAAAACGTGCTGAGTAGACGGCGACGTTGTCAGCTTGCTTATAGCCTGTCGCGTGCTCGAATTTCACGTCTGGGAACTTCGCCGCAACATTGATCGTTGGGTCCATGTAACCAAAAGATGTCGTGAAGATCAGGTCAGCGCCGGACAATGCCATCTGTGTCATAACACGCTCAGCATCCGCACCTTCAGGAACGTTTTCTTGGTAAACAGTTTCGACCTTATCGCCGAGTTCTGCTTCAACCGCGAGACGACCTTTGTCGTGCTCATAAGTCCAGCCGCCATCACCGATGGGACCTACATAAACGAAACCAACTTTGGTTTTTTCGTCCGCGGCAAAGGCCGTGCCTGTCATTGCAAGAGCGACTGCTGCGCTCGCGAGAAGTGTTCTGCGTTTCATTATATACATCCCCCTGTGGATGAGTTGTTCTGCTGCTCTTAACGAGAAGCGTGGAAAATCTTGCCCAGTGCTGCGGGCGCGCCATGATTGCCGCGTGCCGAGATGATCACCAGCACAAGAATAGTTATCAGATAAGGCGACATCGACAAGACCTCGATGGGAACCTTAGCGCCGGCTGCCTGAAGGTTAAGCTGCAAAACAGTAACGCCGCCAAAGAGATAGGCCCCAATCATCACACGCCAAGGTTTCCAGCTGGCAAAAACCACAATCGCCAAAGCGATCCAGCCAGCACCAGCGGTCATGCCTTCTGTCCACTGTGGGACACGTACCAAGCTGATGTATGCGCCAGCCATTCCAGCGCACGCACCGCCAAAGAGAATCGCCATAATGCGAATACGAACGACTTTGTAACCGAGCGCATGGGCAGCATCGTGACTTTCGCCGACAGCGCGCAGAACGAGGCCGACACGCGTATATTTCAACACGGCCCAAGTGGCTGCAATCAAGGCGACTGAAAGGTAAACCATAGGATCATGCGAGAAGAGCATAGGGCCAAAGATCGGGATGTCGGACAAAATGGGTAGTTCCATTTTTTGTAATGTCGGGGATTTGATCCCCTCATAAGGTTTCCCGATCAGTGAGCTAAGCCCAAGCCCAACAAGCGTCAGACCGAGGCCGGTGGCGACCTGATTTGACAGCAGATATTGCGTGAGGATGCCGAAGGCGAGCGACAGCAGCGCGCCGCAGAGTGCCGCGAACATGAACCCGAGGACCGGCGAGCCTGTGTTCACACCAATCGCGAAGCCACAAATCGCACCAGTGATCATCATCCCTTCGACGCCGAGATTGAGAACACCGGATTTCTCAACGACGAGTTCGCCGATTGCCGCCAAAAGGATCGGTGTTGCGGACACCATAAGCGAGGCGATTAGCAAGACGGGGTTGATTGAAGATAGATCCATTACGCGACCTCCCCAGTGCTCAGTCGGATGCGGAAATTGATGAAGACGTCAGTCGCGAGCAAGAAGAACAAGAGCATGCCTTGGAACAACTGAATCGCGGCTGCGGGAATGCCCAGCATCAGTGAAGCCAGTTCGCCCCCGATGTAGGTGAGCGCCATCAATAGGCCCGCAAAGAGGATGCCGACGGGGTGCAAGCGCCCGAGGAAAGCGACAATAATCGCCGTAAAGCCATAGCCGGAGTTGAAGTCGATTGTGATTTGACCCGCAGGGCCAGAAACCTCGTACATGCCAGCCATCCCTGCGAGCGCGCCCGCCAAACCAAGGCACAGAAAGACGATCCTTTTGGGATTAACTCCCGCAAAACGGGCTGCGCGCGGCGCCTCCCCTGCGAGGCGAATTTGAAACCCGAGCATGTGACGCGAGAATAAAACATATGCGAAAATCACCGCGATTAAGGCGGTGAGAACGCCGTAATGCATGCCAGTTCCCGCAATGACTTCGGTGTTTGCTGCAGCTGGATATTGTTGCAAATTGCGACTGCCTGGAAATCCCATACCATCGGGGTTTTTCAACAGCCCTGATGACACAGATGCGAGCCATGCCTCCGCCACATAAACTAACATAAGAGAGACCAGAATTTCGTTTGTCCCAAAACGTGTTTTAAGTACAGCTGGGATCATCGCCCACGCCCAACCGCCAAGAGCGCCTGCCATGATCATAAGCGGGAAAATGATAAAGCTCTCGGTTGGATAGAACGCGAGTCCCATGCCAGCGCCGCAAATTGCGCCGATGATGTACTGGCCCTCAGCGCCAATATTCCAAATGCCTGCCCGAAAGCCGAGCGATAAACCAATCGCGATCAGGATCAATGGCCCAGCTTTGACTAGCAATTGAGGGCGCGAATAGGCCGAGAATTGTTCGCTAAACAAAGGGTCCCAAAAAATTACGCGGATGGCTTCAAAGGGATCGCTGCCAAGCGCAGCAAACATAATGCCGCCAGCAATCATAGTTAATATGACCGCGAGGAAAGGGGTCGCGAGCGTCCAAAATTGGCTAGGCTGTGCGCGTTTCTCAAGACGGATCATGCTGCGCTCTCCGCTGTAGTCGATGATGCATCATGTGCGCCACCCATCATCAAACCAATCTCTTCCACGGTTAATCCTTGGATGGGGCGAATGGCAGACAGTCGCCCTTCATTCAGCGCGGCGAAGTGGTCGGAAATTTCCATGAGTTCGTCCAAGTCTTGGCTGATCACAATAATTGCTGCGCCTTTTTCCGCCAAATCCATCAAGGATTGCCGGATCGCAGCCGCGGCTGAGGCATCAACGCCCCATGTCGGTTGGTTCACAATGAGAACATCAGGGTCTTGAAGAACTTCACGGCCAATCACAAACTTCTGTAGATTGCCGCCCGAGAGCGAACGCGCGGCGTTTGCCGCACCGGGTGTGCGCACATCAAAAGCCTTAATGATCTCATCAGCAAAACTCTTGGCTTTACCCCAATTCAAAAAACCACCTTTCACCATGCCCTTGCGCACTGCTGCGGACAAAAGCGCATTCTCAGACAGGCTCATGTCGGGCACGGCGGCATGCCCAAGCCGTTCCTCAGGTGCTGCCAAAACGCCTAAGGCACGTCGCCCTTGTGGACCCATTTTGCTGATGTCTTGTCCCTTTAACGCGACGCTCGCAGGTGTGCTCACCGTCTCGCCGGACAAAGCGCCAAGCAATTCATCCTGACCATTGCCTGCAACGCCGCCAATCCCCAGAATTTCACCCGCGCGTACGTCAAAGGTAACGTTCTTCAGCGATGTGCCAAACTCTGTTGGTGCGCGCAGCGATAGATCATCGACCTTCAAAAGGACTTCACCAAAATCGCCAACGGCGCGTTCAGGTACATGCAGTGTTTCGCCGACCATCATTTCAGCGAGCTCTTTGGCGCTGGTCTCGGCGGGCGTGCAGGTGGCTACCTTTTTGCCGAGTCGCAAAATCGTCGCCGTATCGCACAGCGTACGGATTTCCTCCAATTTGTGCGAAATATAAAGGATCGCGGTGCCTTCGGACTTGAGCTGTCGCAGTGTCTTGAACAGGATTTCGACTTCTTGTGGTGTGAGAACCGAGGTCGGTTCATCCATGATCAGGATCTTAGGATTTTGCAAAAGACAGCGAATGATTTCAACGCGTTGTCGTTCTCCTGCTGAAAGGTCACCAACACGCGTATAAGGATCAAGCGGCAAGCCATATTGATGCGAGACTTCAGTAATCTTAGCCGCGAGATCACGTTGCTTTGGGGCGTTTTCCATACCCAATGCGATGTTCTCGGCCACGTTTAATGCATCAAACAGCGAGAAATGTTGAAACACCATTGCGACGCCAGACAGTCGCGCAGCGCTAGGCGCGACGGGCACAAATGGCGCGCCATTCAATTTCATTGTGCCAGTGTCGGGCTTGACCAAACCATAGATCATTTTAACCAGCGTGGATTTTCCAGCGCCGTTTTCTCCGAGCAAGGCATGCACTTCGCCCGCATGTATATCGAAGGATACATCGCTGTTTGCGATAACCCCTGGATAGGCCTTGGTCAGGCCAGTAAGACTCAGCAGCGGTTGTGTCACGCGTTGGCCCTTTTTGGTTTTGCGAGCGTTGTATGACCCGCCAATAGCTGTGCGCCAACCCCAATTGCGATGGCATGTGGATGTTTCCCCAAGTATGGATCGCCAATGGGGCAAGTGAGACGTGCAATTTGTTGATCCGTATGCCCCAAGTCGCGCAACCGCGATTGAAACCGCGCCCATTTGCTTTTTGACCCAATTAGGCCTGCAAAGGTGAAGCTGTGGTTAAGCAGTTGGTGGCAAAGTTCGAGATCGAGCGCATGTGAATAGGTCAGGATCAGGTGTTCGCCTTGCGAAGGCGCATGTTTCACGAGCAGCTGAGGGTCTCGCGCAGGAAGCGTCGTGACATTCTTAGGAACATCTGTTGGGAAACGATCTTCGCTGGTGTCGATCCATGTGATCGCGAACTCAGGTAGCGGGCTGTAAACATCGACCATCGCACGCCCCACATGGCCTGCGCCCCAAATCCACAGGTCGCGACTTGGCTTGGCAACGGGTTCGACGAACCACCCATTGATCAAT
>NZ_JBDWVM010000378.1:0-12832 GCF_039984035.1 Planktotalea sp.
TCGCGCAACACGCGCAAATCAGGGCGCTCCGCAATGGTGTAACCTGCGCCAAAGTCACCAAAAGCAATCGCATAAGCATCGCTTGCGATGTCTGGCATGTCTTCACAGATGACCACTTTGTAGCCCAGCAGAAGCGAAGGCTCACCCGCCGCGAAACCATCCGACCAAAGGAAACGGCCATCGCCATCCTTCATCTTGCGCACGCGACCTGCAGTTTTGGAGTTCATCACAAACACACCGTTCGCGCGATAACGTGCAGCCAAGCCGTACACGAGATCCACAATCGCATCGCCCGCATCTACGGCTGCAAAACCTCCGTCAACACCGGTCGCAATATGACCAAGCTCGCCCCAAACCTCGGTGCCATTCGCCGCCGTTGTGTAGTTCAGAATACCCGTCGGCTTATCGATGCCATCACCTAGAATAAACGCATCGCTTTCAGCACGCGCGAACTTGTCCGCGATCTTACCCGCCAACCAAGTTTCAATGTCAAAAGCACTGTCATCCAACAAACGCTGGGACACTTTCGGAAGCGCGCTTAGCTCATGCAGTGCGATGGAAATACGATCCACCTGCGGCGTGCCCGTCTCTGTGGAGGACGCTGTTTCGCTCGCCCAGCCCACATTGGCATCAGAATGATCCACCAGCACGTCATAAGACGTCGCTTCAACGTTCACGACGCTCGCAATCGCACGCAAAGACGCGGCACCGCGCAGTACGCTTTGAACAGTCTCAGACGTCTGCGGATCAACCAGATATCCACCGTCTGCCGCGACAGCCGTGGACATTGCCTTACCTTCCATTTCGATGCCGCGCAGCGCATCTTCATCGCCATTACGCAGATAGGCACCGAATGCCTTTTCGTGCGGCGCGGTTTCAGTTGCAGCGCCGGCCAAAGCTGGACGGGCGGATCGGCTCAATGATTTACGTTCATACATGGTCAGTCGCTCTTCTTGCTGTTGAAATCGGTCTTCTGTTGCAGCGCGATGGCTTTGAAAGCCCGCCACGAAATCCGCCAATGCAGATTTTAGCTCTTGGGCAGGAGACACATCTTCCCCGGCCCGAGAATTCATCTCAGGATCGCTCATTGCTTCGTCCTTGTTGTTTTGAGGTTAAAGTTTCATGTCTTGCGCAGCGCCGCGCAGCACGTCAGCCAGGGAACGCAGCCCCGCAAGATCACCGCTTTGAACACTGTCACCTTTCGCGCCCACACGCGCACTCGGCAGCATCGGGAACGTCACAAGCGACACCTCCCAAAGCTCCAATTCCTGCAAATGCCGTTTGCCTTCACCAGCGCGCAGCGCCTTCTTGGTGCGATAGCCAATGGACAAGCCATCCAGCGCCCCCGCCGCGATCAAGGCCGCAGCCTCGCGCCCGCGTGCCACGCTCTCCAGCAAACGCCCCTTCACATAAAGACCCTTTTCGTCTTCACGCACCTCGTCCCACACACCAATCGGTTCGCGCGCATCATGCTGCCAAAGCATCTTGACCTGCCGACCCTGCACCGCCAGCGCTTTCAAAGACGCCGCATAAGCGCCCTTCAAAACAACGTCGCCGCCCTGATCCGCCGCGCCAAAAAAGGACGCATAGCCCTCAATCTCGACACCATCCTTGACCGTCAAAGCATCACCAAATCGGCAAAACTTACGTTCTAATTCGCTCTCAACCTGCATGAAGCATCCTTTCTCCAAGAGAAAACCATCCCGTTTCCTCTCTCCAAAAATATCCCGGGGGGTCTGCATACGCAGACGGGGCAGCGCCCCAATCCCCTTAGCCAGTCATCAACAACGGTTGCACCGCTTGCGCCAAAATCACCGCCACAACGCCATAAACCGTGAGCCATAGCCGCCGCTCCAGCCGCTCCATCACCGCTTCGATCCGATCTAGCCGCTGGCCAATCCCGTCGAACTGCAACTTCGCGACCCGCTCATGGGCCTCCAGCCGCAGCGCAGGCGCACAATCAAAGGCCTCAAACCCATACCGATCTCCACCGCGCTCACTCATGCAGCGCCCTCATCTTTCAGCGGCGGCATGCCAAGCAACGCGCGCTTCTCATCAACGCTCAGAAAATCGGCGCTAGCCACACGGCTCCACTGCGCATCGCGCTCCACCGCCAGCGCTGGCACCTGATCTAAATCTGGTTTCAGCTCGACCTGCTCGCCTGTGTAACCAGCCAACCAAGCGCCAATCTTCCCAGCAACCTTGCCCGCAAGCGGCACCACAATCTGACGATAAAACGCACGGTTCGCCTCTTGGTAATTCGCGTAAGTCGCATCGCCCGGAATCCCCAGCAACATAGGCGGCACGCCAAAGGCAATCGCAATCTCCCGCGCAGCCGCCTCCTTCGTCTTCTGAAACTCCATGTCAGAGGGCGAAAAGCCCATCGGCTTCCAATCCAAACCACCCTCCAGCAGCATCGGACGCCCTGCATTCTTTGCGCCCTGATGATAGGCCTCCATCTCATCCTGCAAGCGCTGAAACTGCTCAGGCCCCAAAGTACCCTGCCCGTCAGTGCCCTGCACCACAATCGCACCCGATGGTCGCGCCGCATTATCCAAAAGCGCTTTGCTCCAACGCGAAGCACTATTGTGCACATCCAGCGCCGTCGCCGCCGCCTGCATGGGCGACAAACCATAATGATCATCTTGCGGATGGAAGGACTTAATATGACAAATGCTCGACACAGGCCCCGACACATCAAACCGATGCTTGCGCGCGCCAACCGCATATTCATACGCCACAGGCCAACCATCACCGCCCGGCACCACCCGCATCCGATCAGAGCGGAGCACATGCATCTCAAAAGGCGCGCCAGTCTCACCCGCAACCGCTTCCACATAAGCATCGCCCGACAGCAACAACTGTCCAAACAACGCCTCGAAAAACTCAACGCGCCCCTGCGACCCATTCGGCCCTGCCAAAAGGGTCAGAAACTCATGCGCGTCAAAGCGTTGCTCGGCATTCTGTAACACCAAAGGCACCGCCGCCGCCGCTTCCGCAATCAACTTTACCGCGCGAAATCCAATCGGGTTGCCAGAAAAACCAGTCCGCGTCAGGGACACCGTATCGCGCGCACTCCACGCCACACGCCCTGCCCCATGATAGGCAACAACAGGCCCTGTTGCGCTCGCTTTGCTTTCAGGAACCGCCTGCTGAGAGCCGCGCCCTTTAAGAAAATCAAATGCCATCTTTCACTCCTTTTCGCGCAGCTCCTCTGCCGCGCTCCCCGCAAGATGCGCGCCAAACTCACTCCAAATTCTAAATCTCTACAGCGCGCGGATCTGCGGCTTTCGGTAGCTTTCACTTGGCACAATCATCGCCTCGTGCAGCGCCCAAACCAGCGCATCCACACGATCAGGCGACCCTTTGCCATCATATCCTCGCACCGTCATGCGGCACATCTGATCTTCGAGTTCTGCCAAACCACGCAAATGCGACACGCGCCCTTGTTCATAAAGCGCCGCGATCGGTTCAGCGCGCGCAGCCTTGCCGCGCGAGGCATGAACCGCCGTGATCGCCACAAGTGGATCAACCTGACGAATAACGCTGCTCACCATGTCGCCCCCTTGGTTCACTTCCACCACCAAACGCTCCGCGTCCCAACGCTCCATTGCAGTAATCGCAGCGCTGGCCCAGCCATTGGGCGTCGCGCCTTGAATACTCGCATCTTCCAGCACAAGCGCTCTCCAATCCTTCGGATCTTCCGCGTGCTGCACACCCACCACCACAATCCCGCATTCATCCGCGCCGCTCTTTGATCCAGCCGGTGGATCAACCGCAACGACGATACGATCAAGTTCTGGAATATCTTTTACCCTATGAGCCTCTAACAAAGCGCTACTCCACAGTGCGCCCTCACTGTCTTCAAGCAACACCCCGTCCAGCTCCTGCCGCCCAAGACGCGTACCGGCATAACGGCGCTCCACCTCTTCCAGAAAACTCGCCGCCAGATTGGCACGGTTCGCTTCCGTCGGCGCATGCGTCACAACAGTGCTCGGCGAAGCCAGCAAATCCTTCATGATCCCAACTGTGCGCGGCGTCGTCGTCACGCAAACCTGCGGAAGCTCCCCGAGGCGCAGCGCAAATTGCAACATATCCCACGCCTCATCCGCACGTTTCCACTTGGCCAACTCATCCACCCAAGCCCCATCAAACTGCGGCCCGCGCAATCCTTCTGGATCATGTGCCGAGAACACCTGCGCCACCGCGCCATTGGGCCAAACAAGCCGCTTGCGCGTCGCTTGCCATTCAGGCCTGCGATCTGGTGGTGAACAGGCCAAAATCCCGCTTTCCCCAAACACCATCACATCGCGCGTTTGATCCACAGTTTCCCCGATCAACGCGATGCGCGAACAGCGCCCGGCATCCTTCGGCCCAGCCCCTTCAACCTGCGCTCGCACCCACTCAGCACCTGCGCGCGTCTTGCCAGCGCCGCGCCCACCCATCACGACCCAGGCACGCCAATTCCCTTCGGGTGGCAACTGATGCTCCATCGCCCAAAATTCGAACAGAAAAGGGAGAGCCATCAGCTCTCCCTCCGCCAATTCATTCAGAAAATCATCCTGAACAGCAGGATCGGCGCAAGCGATCCAATCTGCACCCAATCGTAGATCGGGCCTGCTCGAGATCGAGCGCACCTGTGCGCCCGCCTCCGCCTCTATCGTGGTCATATTTTTCAAGACGCAACTCCATCTCATGAGCAATTTTTAACCAGTCCCGAATGTCCCCAAGGATCTTGTTCGCTTCGGATTTTGGTCCCACGTTCCCTGCATCAACCCGCAAGGCCAATTGGTTTAGCCCCGCGATAGCGCGTACCAATTGCGCTTTGGCTGATTGTTGAAGTTCGAATAAGTCCTGTCCCGACACACCTGTTTGGTTTTGTGTCATACAGTTCCTTCTCCTCATGCGCGTTGTCTCCGCACGAGCAAAATGAAAAACAGCCCTAGGATTGCTCCCAAAAGTCATTCGCCATTTCTTCCAGCATGTCACAACCTATAAGGGAAATGATGCCAAAAGTCAAGGAAAACGCATTCAAGCGCACGGCCTAAACGTTCGATAACATTAACAAATTATGAATTTTGAGAGGTAAGACGCAAACGCGTTGCCGAATGTAAAAAGGGTTGGGGATGATGCCCCCAACCCTTTAGTTGTTCGCGCGTTCCGCTTCGATCTGACGCCACTTGGCAACGTTTGCATTGTGCTCTGCCAAGGTCTCTGCAAAGGCGTGACCGCCCGTGCCATCCGCAACAAAGAAGATGAAATCAGTATTGTCAGGATCAACAGCAGCACGCAGACTTGCAAGACCCGGATTTGCAATTGGGGTCGGCGGCAGACCGTCAATTACATAAGTATTCCAGGGGGTTTCACGGCGAAGCTCACTTTGACGCAAGCCGCGTCCAAGCACGCCTTGCCCCCGTGTAACGCCATAAATCACAGTCGGGTCAGTTTGCAGACGAATGCCTTGGTTCAAACGGTTTGTGAACACCGACGCAACTTGGCGACGTTCTTCAGGAACACCCGTTTCTTTCTCGATGATCGACGCCAAGGTCAGCATTTCCTCAGGTGTTTCCAAAGGAACATCGCTGCGACGGGACGCCCAGACTTCCGCAATCCGAGATACCTGAGCGGCTTCCATACGCTCGACCAAAGCCGAACGCGTATCACCAATCCGTACTTCGTAGCTATCAGGTGCCAGCGATCCCTCACTCGGAACATCAGCAACTTCACCTTCCAGCACATCAACCGACTTAAGCTCTTCAATCACCTGCCAGCTCGTCACACCTTCCGCCAATGCAATCCGGTAACGCGTGTCAGACTCGGAACGCACACGATCATATTCCGCAGGCGCCGCATCCTCTGCAGGGTTAAAACGCGCAATCTCGGCAAAACGGTTCGTCGCAGGATCGAGCTGCCGCACCAAGACCGTCGCGCGCGTTACACCAATCCGATACACAACTTCGGTACCACAGGTGCTCGCACCACCGCGCGTGATAATGCTGGCAATCTCTTCCATCGACGCGCCTTCAGGCACCAAGAAGCTACCCGCTTTCAGATCACCGGTCTTTTCTTCGTAATCAACGCCAATGCGAAAGATCGAAGGACTAGACACAGCACCCTGCTCCGCGAGATCATTGCTCACGCGGCTCATCGTCGATCCAGAATCAACCTTGAGGCAAATCGCTTGCTCCAGCGGCCCCGCATTGCGGTATTGCCCCTGTCCCCAGAGGATCACACCCGCCAACAAGAAAAGCGCCACGATAAGAAATGTCACCGCATTAGACGCAATGTGTCGCCACATTTAGCTGACCTTCCCGAACAGAACAGACGCGTTCGTTCCGCCAAATCCAAAAGAGTTGCTCAAAGCCACGTTAATTTCACGTTTCACTGGCGCATTCGGGGCCAGATCAACCGCAGTCTCAACCGCAGGATTATCTAGGTTAATCGTCGGCGGAGCCACCTGATCACGGATCGCGAGGATCGAGAAGATCGCCTCAATCGCACCAGCCGCGCCCAGCAAGTGGCCCGTCATCGACTTGGTCGAGGACATCGTCACCTTGCTCGCATGCTCACCCATCATCCGCTCAACCGCGCCAAGCTCGATTGTATCAGCCATCGTAGATGTGCCGTGTGCGTTGATGTAATCGATGTCTTTCGGCTCAAGACCCGCTTTTGCAAGCGCCGCGCGCATAGAGCGTTCACCGCCCTCACCCGTCTCGGATGGCGCCGTGATGTGATACGCATCACCGGACAGACCATAGCCAATCACTTCGGCATAAATTTTCGCACCGCGCGCCTTGGCGTGTTCGTACTCTTCCAGCACAACAACACCCGCGCCTTCACCCATGACAAAACCATCGCGGTCATTGTCATAAGGACGGCTCGCCTTGGTTGGATCATCTTCGCACTTCGTGCTCAGCGCCTTACAGGCGTTGAATCCAGCAATACCAATCTCTGAAATCGACGCCTCTGCACCGCCCGCAATCATCACATCCGCATCGGACGTCATGATCAGACGTGCCGCATCGCCAATCGCATGCGCACCAGTCGAACAAGCCGTCACAACGGCGTGGTTTGGCCCTTTAAACCCATACCGAATACCGACCTGACCAGAAATCAAGTTGATCAAAGCACCCGGAATAAAGAACGGTGAAACACGGCGCGGGCCGCGCTCATGGATCAAAACCGCCGTTTCCGCGATAGAATTCAAACCACCGATACCAGATCCGATCATGACACCTGTGCGCAAACGATCTTCTTCGTCCTCAGGCATCCAATCCGCATCGCGAACAGCTTGCTCAGCAGCGGCAATTCCATACAGAATAAAGTCGTCGACCTTACGACGCTCTTTAGGGAGCATCCAATCATCTGCATTGAACGTGCCGTCGGAGCCATCGCCAAGGGGAACTTCGCAAGCGTATTTCGTTGTAACGCGGCTTGCGTCAAAACGCGTAATAGGTCCCGCGCCAGACTTACCGTCTAAAATTCGGCTCCAGCTTTCTTCCACACCGCTCGCAAGCGGCGTAACCAATCCAAGACCTGTGACAACTACTCGGCGCATAAAGACTGCCCTCTATATATAGTGTTCGTTGCCGCACACTTACCTTGGGTTGGGGGTAGCTGGCAAGTGGTTGGCCAAATTGCAGGCAGACTCATGCTTTCTTTTCAAATTCGCCAATTTCCGCCCGTGAATGTCCAAAAATAAGAACAAATCACCGAAAACAAAGACCACACTCGAATTTCCCGTACCGATAGCCCCATGGCGCTTGCTCAGGCGCAAACAAGAGAACACACATGACGCATGGATTCGCGCAAAAGTTTTCTCCAAGGCATCGGCCTCAGACTCCTCTCCGCCTTCTTGATCACCGCGATGTCCGCCGCAGTGCACGGCGTCGCGGGCAGCGTTCCAATCGGTCAAATCATGTTCTGGCGCTCCATCCTCGCGCTCATTCCCATTTGCCTTTATATGATGTGGCTTGGTGAATTCCCCAAAGCGCTCAAAACGAAACATCCAATGCTCCACGTCACGCGCGGTGGCTTTGGCGCCTTCTCTATGGCGATGTCCTTCTTGTCCCTCGCCTATCTGCCCGTCGCCAATGCCCAAGCGCTGGCCTATCTTGCGCCAATCCTTGTTCTCCCCCTCGCCGCCATCATGTTGAATGAAAAGCTGACCAAAGCCATCTTCCTAGCCGTCACCCTTGGCTTCGCAGGTGTTTTGCTCCTGCTCTGGGAGGCGTTCGAGCTTCCCGGTGAAAGCGCATGGATCGGCGTCAGTGCGGGCCTTGCCTATGCCTTCACAATGGCCTTTGTGCGCGTTCATACAAAGACGATGACACTTACTGAAAGCGCCTCTACGATCGCCTTCTACTTTGCAATCGTCGCAGCTATCATCGGCCTTGCAACGCTCCCCTTTGGCTGGGTAGCCCTAGACCAAACGCTCTTCATCTGGCTGGTTTTTGCAGGCTTGATCGGCGGCATTGCTCACATCGTTTCAAACGAGGCCGTCGCCCGCGCCCCCGTCAGCGCCCTCGCCCCGTTCGATTTCACAGGCCTCGTCTGGGCACTCGGTTTCGATTTGATCCTGTTTTCAGCTGTGCCGGGTGCTCTCGGATTTGCAGGTGTCTTCACCATCACAGCCGCAGCGCTTATCGTGACCTTCATAGGGGCCAAACCAAAAAAGTGACCTAAAGCGGATGACGGCAATACACCAAACAACAATATGTCATGCGAGAAAAGAAAGAGTAGTTGAATTTCATCAATTCGACTTTCGTGTAACTATTGATTACTTCGCGCCGCGATTAATATGGTTTTTTTGGGATATTTCCATGATCTCTCCATTTTCGATTGACCAAATGAGCCTGTAAAGATGGGCGCTCCCAAAAACTCTCCACGTTAGATCAAGTTTAGAAGCAGCGAAGATTTGGCAATCGGGCAACACACAACTGTTGAGCCATTTTTCACGTTCTTCAGCAGTGTTAAACAGCTGAGTGTCGACAACATAATGTCTCCAATTCGACGTGCCAAACTCGTAAAATTCTGCGTTATGTCGCTTAACTATTGTGAAGTTCTTAATTTGAAGAAAAGTTAGCAATTGCCCATTGAGCGTTCCCGCTGGAAAATTTCGAGAAATACGTAGATGACTGAGTTTTGGTATGCACCCAGAAAAGTAAACAAGGATAAAAATGAAGGAAAGTAAAAGAATCACGCGTTTGACCATACCACTAAATATTTATTTTGCGATAAACTTACAATGCATCGAAGAGTCAGGCTTATACAGTACGAGAGCCAATATCCTGATAAAACCGCAGTAAATACCCATCAGGATCAGCCACAACAAACTGCCGATTGCCAAGCTCGATATCCCCTTTGCGATACCAACGATCCTCTAGCGCTAAATACAAGTCGATGCCCGCTGCCCGCAACGCCTTAATCATCGGCGCAACGGCATCAACCTTGATCTGCACGTTCAATCCACGACCGAACGGGTAAGCGTCAGGCAAATGCCCATCATCGAACGTGCGTCCGGTGCCGATTTGATCAATCATCAATTCAGCACCGCCAAGCTTCAGGTAGCTAAACCCATCTTCCGCGCGCTCGTAAACATACTCAAATCCCAAGATTTCGCAGTAAAAGCGCCGTGAACGCATCCAGTCGGAAACCGCAAATTCAGGGACGAGATCATTTGGCATCGCAACCGCGCCCGATCAGTCCAGAAAACTGCACAAATACCCGTCATGCGCCCAACCGGACACTGGCAAAGCTTTGAAATCCTGTGGCACGCCCTCGCTCGTGTGGGTGCGATAGCCGTCAACGACCCGCACCCAATTCCCGCGGCGCTCGGAAATATCAACGACCAGAACCGCCAAACGTTTAAACGCGCGCACCTTTTTAAAATCCGAACCCGGACCTGAACGAACCGTCAAAAAACCATCAGGCCCGTTCACATTGCACACCATTGAATTATGCTCGTTAAAATCGTTATGGGGCCAAGTCACATCGCGATCCAACCCGCCAAGATAGACTGATCCATAAACAGCTTCTTCCGCCACAACCGGAGCGGCCAAAAACAACGCAATCAAACTTCCCAAAATGGTATTCTTCATAAATCTTATCCAAATATCTTATCTAAAACGCAAAACGCCCTCCGTATTTCTACGAAGGGCGCTTCAAAGTCTATATCTAAGAGAGCTTATGCAGCTTCAGAGATGAACTTCACCGCGTCGCCGAAAGACTGAATGTTTTCAGCTGCGTCATCAGGGATCTCAATGCCGAACTCTTCTTCGAACGCCATAACCAATTCAACTGTGTCAAGGCTGTCTGCGCCAAGATCGTCAATGAAGGACGCGCCTTCAACAACTTTGCCTTCTTCCACACCAAGGTGCTCAACTACGATCTTTTTTACACGATCTGAAACGTCGCTCATCTCGAATTCCTTATATCTTGGGCCAATGACCCGTTGGTGCCTGTCCCCAGCGGGGCACATGATGTCGCCCGTGTCGGGCGCGTGTAAATGCCCGAGCTGGGCAGCTTTTGTTCCCGAAGGAACACCTTGTTTGATATCAAACAAGGTCAATGATGCGCCGCCTATAACACACGCGGCGCGTAAGGCAAACGGAATCGCTTGCCGAACTGATGGCTTACAACATGGCCATGCCGCCATTCACATGCAAGGTTGCCCCTGTGACATAAGACGCTTCGCTGCTCGCCAAATAGACAACAGCAGCAGCAATTTCATTGGGCGTGCCCATGCGACCCGCAGGAACTTGACCCAAGATGCCTGCCTTTTGGTCGTCATTCAGCTTATCCGTCATCGCAGTCTCGATGAATCCGGGCGCAATCGCGTTCACCGTGATGCCGCGCGATGCAACCTCATAGGCCAGGGATTTTCCCATCGCGATCATACCAGCCTTTGACGCGGAATAGTTCGCTTGGCCTGGGTTACCCGTTGCGCCAACGATAGAGGAAATATTCACGATACGGCCCCAGCGCGCCTTCATCATGCCGCGCATCACACCTTTGCAAAGCTTCATGGTCGCTGTCAGGTTCACATCAAGAACCGACTGCCATTCATCATCAGACATACGCATGAACAGGTTATCGCGCGTGATACCGGCGTTGTTCACCAAGATATCTACCGCGCCCATCGCTTCCACGGCTTGCTTTGGCAATGCAGCGACCGCCTCCATGTCCGACAGGTTGCACGGCAGAACATGAGCGCGCTCGCCAAGTTCAGCGGCCAAGGCTTCCAGCGGCTCTGTACGCGTACCTGAGAGGCCAACCGTCGCGCCAGCGCTGTGCAACGCACGCGCGATATCCGCGCCAATGCCACCGGACGCGCCCGTAATAAGCGCGCTTTTTCCTGTTAGATCGAACATTAAGGGGTCTCCCGTCTCTGCCACTCTCGCTGTGGAGAAAGGCAGTTAGTTTGCTATAATCACTTCGCCAGTATTGGCACTGACAATCCCCATAGCGCCAATTTCAGCGATTGTCATGGGGCGAGGACGTCTGCGACCCCCAAATTTTCCAGCAAAACGCGCATAGGCATCACCGCCCGTCATTTCTGTGACGAAACCTGCATGCGCCTCCGCATCCGCGCCGCGCAAAGCACCAATCGTCGCGCCCTCTTCCATGGTGCGCTGCGTGCCCCCAAGAAATGCATCAACTGCGCCGCCGCTGATCGTGGAATCGTTGCGCAAATGGGTGCTGAACTCAGCCGCTCTAACTGCGCGTGCGAACCCGAAAGCCGCATCGCTACCCACAGGCCCGTCAGCTTCTAGGAAAACCAGTTTGTTCGCGTCAGGATTCGAGGATCGAACAGCTTCAAAGCCCGCCACAGTGTCCGCATTTATGGAACCCGAGATGTAAATCGTATCTCCCTCGGCAAGGAACCCCGTCATATTATCTTGCGCAACAGGCTCTGGCTGCACAACAAACCCCTCTTGCACGACCGGAACATTACCCGCGCGAAGGCGCGCGCAGCCACTCAGCGCAAAGGCGCCAAAACCTAACAAAAATACACGTCTCTTACTTAAATCAATCATAATATTTGCCTCAAATTTATATGCCTCACCCGCAGGGTGACCTTAGGTGAATTAAATCTCAACCTCGATTGAAGAGACACACTGTTTCGGCGATGCACCGCTCAGGCTCAGGACCCAAAAAACATAGACTTGTCCGAGTTTTCCTAAAGTTCGGCACACTGCCGCCCAGCTTTCGGCAAAGTTGTCCATCACAAAAAGACTGCAACCCATAAGCGACCAAGCCTATTTTTCGAAAGACCTGCTATGATTCAGCAACAAATTGCCCAGTTTACTCAGTCCTTGCAAAATCTTGCGTCTGACTATTCCGATCCAAGGATCATTTTAGAAACGTTTCCAATTCTAAAAGACTACCCGATCATTCAAGAACACCCAGAATACCTATTGTATGGTGTCGGCGGCATCATGAGCCTGCTATTCTTACGCAAACGCATGAAGAAAAGCGCGAAAGTAAAACAAAGCAAAATCGCAATGATTATGCCAAAGCCTTATGTAGCTGACGAGGATCAACTTGAGGCTGCGGATAGCATGAGCTTTGCACCGGAAGGGTTTGACAAAGAAGGTCTTTCCGAAAGAGTGAAGCGCGCCGACGGCGAGCGGTTGCGCATTCGCAAATCCAAATCTGCCAAGCCAGAGACGCCAGAACCTCAACCACGCCCGATAGCCGAGCCAACAACGCGCAGTCCTCAGCAACAGCTTGAGGACGTCAGCGCAATGAAATTTACAGCAAAGCCCGCGATGACCCCTGACGAGGCACGCATGCGCGTACTTGTGCAAGCGGTTCTCAATGAATTTGG
>NZ_JBDWVM010000379.1:0-1954 GCF_039984035.1 Planktotalea sp.
AGAAACGCTATCACCGCATGCGAACTATTCTGAAACCAGAGATCACTATTTGCGGTTTGGGTTTCTCAATCAACGCGCCCCTAATGGCTTGCTCAATCGGACCTACATTGCCGAACAGATCGCCTTTATGTGGGGCGATAACTCAGCCCCGATAACTCATTATTTTCGGCAAGGCTGGCATCTGAGGAATCGAGTTCTCTTTGTCGTTGACGACCTAGAAGACACGTCGATTAACCGCACCCTTGCTGCCGCCCTTCGCCTGCAGCTTGGCACGATTGATCTAGACGTAGTTGTTGTCACACGTGCGGGAGGATCGCTGGAAAAAGAGTTTACGCGTTTCGCACATATTTGGCATTTGCCTGCCAAAATCGGAGGCGCCAAAGATGATCCACATTTGCAGAACAACTATGCGCGTCTTCGCCATGCGCTAAAGGGAAATCCCCCCCAAATTGGCTATATCCAAGCGGATCAAGATCTCCATCTACTGGCAGATTTGGGTGATATCTGTGCCAAGAATGTACTTTTCTCAAACGCCTCCCCCCTGAAATTTTCGCAGGATTTGGAACAAGCGCTAGCAGGCGGCCTCGATCATATCCTTAGTGCATCTTTGGCGGAAACGGACCTAAAAGAGACAGCTCTCCAGCAGATCGATGTTACGCCAACGCAAGGTTACGCAGGTAATGTCCTTTCGGCTCAGACGTTCGCGCCAGAAACCGCGCGGAGGAACGAAATTCGGGCCAAACTTGATATCAGTGACGACGCTTATGTTGTCGTTGGAAGCGGCTCGTTCTCCTTGGAAAACGGGATCGATTTCTTTGGGGTTGTCGGCGCACGGCTCGCTACTGACTGGTCGCGTGATAGGGACCTTCACTTTGTTTGGGTTGGCGACGGTCCAAAATACGCAAATACCAACTATTTTTATGCAAACTACTTCGCAGAGCTTTCGGGCAATCCACACTTGTTTCAAACGGTTGATAATCTGGAATTGAAAGAGGTGCTCGCAGCGTCCGACGTCTACTTAGATACGAAGCGAGACGGCACAGCTTCGAGCACGCTCAGCTATGCACAAAAGATGGGGTTGGCTACAATTACGATGGGTCGAGCGCATTCAGAGCAGATGCAAGACGACAAACGGAAAGCGTGCCGCCCATTTGATCTGCAAGAAATAACGTCAACTTTGTCTGAACTTGCCGAGACAGTCGTGAGTGACATTGGCATCGAACACCCGCAATCGGTCGAAACAGATTTTGCCATTGCCTTCTTGGGTGACTTAAACGCATGCGCAAGGTCGGTTGGCTTCAAAGATCTGTTTGTGTCGCGACTGTTATTTAACCCTGCGCAAAGAGTGTTGGTAGTTTCTGGGACCTCCTTCCTAAATAAGTTGCTTTCCGCAGGTTTAAGCCCAAAACAACCGTCGCAAGTTGGTCAACTTAAGTTTCGCCCACGGCAACTCAGTCGGTCAAATCTGCCGATTGGGATTAAGGCTGCGTTACATGTCGGTGGCGCAATCGAATACACTGCACGTGCTTTGAATGCAGAGCTTTCGGCCTCAATCTTCGGCCACTACGACAAAGTCCTTTGGGTGTTGGATGGCACCCAGAATGAAGTGGCGGAAATTTACAGGCTTGGAAATTTGGCGGAAGAAATCTTGGTTGCGAATGATACCTTTATCTCGGAGATGATGAACATTAACCCAAGCATTGCGGCGAAGATGCGCTTTCAAAAAGAGGTTCTATCATGATGAACCGCACCTCCGCGCGATTGCGTGACAAAATCAAACAACGCCAGCAGAAGCCTTTGGAAGGCTCTGATGCGATTAGGGATCTCTTCGATGGCGAAAGCTATTTGCGCGCAAATGGAGATGTGCTCGCTGCGCAAATAGACCCATTACATCATTTCAAAGAATACGGTCGCTTTGAAGGACGGTCGCCAAGCGATTGGTTCACGGAGCGCT
>NZ_JBDWVM010000380.1:0-8396 GCF_039984035.1 Planktotalea sp.
GCTTGAGCGATGATTTGATGCCCGAAACAGACACCAACCAAAGGGCGCCCCGAGGCGGCGATGTTGCGGATCAACGTCTCAAGCGGGGGAATGAAAGGGCGATCCTCGTAAGCACCATGCTTGGAGCCGGAGATCAGCCAGCCATCTGCATCCGTCGGCCCGCTTGGAAACTCCATGTCCACAACGCTCCACGTTTGGAATGAAAAATCATGCCCTTTCAGAAGGTTGGAGTACATCGCTGTATAATCCCCCGCTGTGTCTGCCACGCGTTCGGGGGTGTGTCCGGCTTGCAAAATACCGATTTTCATTCGTCACCTATGGGATGTTTTGTGAACGCTAGAGCAGCGCTCACAGGAACTCAAGGTAGAGCGCAATGCGCTCTTCTTCGGAGAGGCTTTCGACCTCTTTGATTTCTTGGCGTTTGGTTAAGACCATATTCTGGATCAGCGCCTTTGGGAAAATGCGGGCCACTGCCTGATCGCTTGCAAAAGTATCGATGGCCTCTTGCCAAGTTGCAGGCAGCTCGGGCGTATCAAGCGCATAAGCGTTGCCTGTGACGGGCGCAGGCGGGATGAGCTTTTGCTCCATCCCATCAAGTGCAGCACCAAGAACGGCGGTTAGCAGCAAATAGGGGTTCACATCACCGCCCGCGACGCGATGTTCGATGCGCCGTGCTTTCGGGTTGCCGCCCGGCACGCGGATTGCAACCGTGCGATTTTCATACCCCCAGCAGAGCTTGGTCGGGGCATGCGCGCCGGGGACCAAGCGGTCATAGCTGTTGGCATGCGGCGCAAGGATGAGCATCGACGCGGGCATCGCATTCATGCAGCCGGCAATGGCGTGCTGCAGGCTCTCGGTGCCTTTGGGGCCGCCATCGTCAAAGACGTTGTTTCCAGCATCGTCCAGAACCGAAAAATGCATATGCATCCCGTTGCCCGAATAATCTGGATAGGGTTTGGCCATAAAGCTGGCGGCGAAACCGTGTTTGCGGGCCAAGCCGCGCACGAGCAGTTTGAAAAGCCATGCATCATCAGCCGCTTTGAGCATATCATCGACATGCATGAGGTTGATTTCGAATTGACCAAGGCCCGCCTCAGAAATCGCAGCGTCCGCAGGAATATCCATGACTTCGCAGGCGTCATAAAGATCCGTGAAAAACTCATCAAATGCATCCAGCGCGCGTAGGCCCAGTGTTTCTGATCCTGTGCGACGCTTGCCATTATGCGGCGAAGGCACGGTACGCGGCATACGTCCACTGTCGTCGATGAGGTAGAACTCCATCTCTGTCGCGACGACGGCTGTGAGGCCTGCAGCAGAATAACGATTCTTGATCCGCGCGAGCGCTTGGCGCGGATCGCCATCAAAGGGACGGCCATCTTCATGGAACATCCAGACAGGCAAAAGCGCAGTAGGCGTGCCGAGCCACGGCATGGGTAAATAGCCACGTTCCGTCGGCAAGAGCATGCCATCCGCATCGCCGCTGTCAAAAACAAGCGGGCTGTCTTCGATATCTTCGCCCCAAATATCGAGGTTCAGGACTGAGAAAGGAAAACGACTGCCGTCCTGAATAACCTTGCTGGCAAAACGCGTCGGAATGCGTTTGCCCCGCGCTTGCCCATTCAGATCGCATGCTGCGACCCGAATAGAGCGAATGTCAGGGTTCTCGCTCAGCCAGTTTTCCATTGGGTGCCTCTATCGAATAAGCTTGGGACGCAGCTTGAGTTTGCGTCGTTGATGCTGAGGAAGATGCTTGTTCAAGTGGCGATTGACCAGTCCGAAAATGGAAATGACGATCAACGTCAGGATGATGAAATAACCAGCCAAGATCGGGTAGGGGACAAAGGGATTGAACGTTTTGTCGGCAAAATAGTTGGCGTAATAAAGCGCATCGCCGCGCTGCTGCCATGCCGGGAAACCTGTGAAGAACACCAGTGTCGTCGCATGGAAGAGGAAAATCGCCTCGTTCGTGTAGGCAGGCCATGCAAGGCGCAGCATCGTGGGCCAGATCACCCGTTTAAAGCGCGACCAACCTGTGAGGCCATAAGCATCTGCGGCTTCGACGTCTCCCTTTGGGATCGATTGCAATGCGCCGTAGAAAATCTCGCCTGAATAGGCCGCGGTGTTACAAAACAGCACGATGAGCGCGCCAAGCCATGCGGAAGTGAACGGATTGAAGATCGGGCTGACGCCCTTGAGCGACAGGAACAGGAAATAGGCGAAGAAGAATTGAATAAAGAGCGGCGAGCCACGGAACAAGAAAATGAACCATTCTGCAGGCTTTCTAATCCATTTGCTCTTGGCCGCTTTTGCAACTGCAAGGCCGGTCGCGGCCATGAACCCGAAGACTAAGGCGAGAATGCCAAAGTACACGTTCCAGATCATGCCAGAGCCGATCAGCGTGACTTGCTGACAAAGGGTAAAGTCCTCTTTGGGCAGCAATCGTTGCCCAATCCCGACAGAACGCAGGCCGTAATCCACGATGGTTTGAAGGCAATCATCCATTATGCGGCCTTCCTTTGTGCTTCGCCTGCGGTTGTGGCTTGCCCATGCGTGAGACGTTTCATCAACTTATCCAGCAGCACTTCCGAAACTCGCGTAAAGGCGAGATAAAACACCAGCAGGAACAAGAAGTACCAAACGCGCCAATCGCCATGCGGGTAGTCGGTGAAGCGCGATGTCTTCGTGCCGCCAAGTTCTCGTGCCCAATAGACGATATCTTCCACACCAAGCAGAAACAGGAGAGGGGTCGCCTTGATCAACACCATCCAGAGATTGCTGAGACCGGGTAGGGCGAAGACCCACATTTGCGGAACAAGAATGCGCCAAAAGCTTTGACGCGGTGTCATGCCATAGGCCTCGGCGGTTTCGATCTGGGCGCGTGGCACGGCGCGCATGGCGCCAAACAAAACATTCGCGGCAAAGGCGCCAAACACAATTGCAAAGGTCAGAACAGCAAGGGTGAAACCGTAGCTTTCATGCACCCATTGCGGGGCAGTGCCGAGCGGCATTTTGGCAGCATCGCACACCAGAAAATCATTGCCTTGTCGAATGGGCTGGTCCCAATCAGAGCAGAGCGCTTTGTGACGCAGATATTCAATGCCTTGATCTAGGGCGATGATAAAGAACAAGAAAAACGCGATGTCAGGCACGCCTCGGACAACGGCAATATAGGATTTTCCGATCCATCGTAGCGGGGCAAGGGCCGAGCGGGCCGCTGATGCACCGGCAAAGCCAAAGGCCAGAGCCGTCGGCGCAGTGATCGCTAGTAGGAGTAAAACCGTGCCAAATGAGACGTAAAATCCCATGTGTTTTCCCGTCGTCAGGTAGCAAGACAACCAAGACATGCCACTCAGGACGGAAGGATCAGAGCAATAGCTAAACATCGAGTTTTCTTTTTATAACTTGAAGCATGGTTGCAGGAATAACGGCAGGAGGCCAAGAGGTTAAACACATATTTTGAGGGACACGCTGGGTAAAAACCGCATTTGTGCCTATGCTATCAACGAAAAGATCAAAGAGGTCGCCGAATGGCACACGCACGGCAGAAAATTATTGTAGTTGGCAGTGGAATCATCGGTGCTGCAGCCGCGTTTGAGCTGCAATCGCAGGGCGCAGATGTCCTTGTGATTTCTGGTGCCGCTGCGCGCGCGACTGATGCGAGTTTTGGATGGGTCAACGCATCGTTTTTTGAGAACCCGAAGTATTTTGCGCTTCGGGTCGAGGGGATCAAAGCCTTTTCGCACCTTCGCGCGCGCGTCGATCTTCCATCAATGTGGCACGGCAGTTTGTGTTGGGAACATACGGGCGCTGCGTTCGATGAACAGGTCCGAACGCTGTCTGAACAAGGGTATCCCTGCAAGGTGTTGGGAAAAGCGGATGTGCAAAGGCTAGAGCCGAATTTGGGCGCGCCGCCCGAACGCGCGATACATTTCCAGTCCGAAGGCGTTGTTGAACCAGCCGCAAGCGCCGATGCCTTGTTAAACGCGGCGGTCGCCTTGGGCGCTAAAGTGGCGCAGGGGTTCACAGTCACAGGATTCCACCGCCAAGGTTCTAAAATCTGCGGCGTCCAAACACGCGAGGGCGTGTTTGCAGCGGATCAAGTTCTTGTCGCCGCGGGGACGGGGACGCAAGCCTTGCTTCAACAGGTGGATGTAAACCTGCCGATGCTGCACCGCCCTGCGCTGGTTTTGCGTACGAAACCAGTGTCGTTCACACTCAGCCATGTATTGGTGACCGACTTTGGCGAGGTACGTCAGTTGCCCGATGGGGCGCTGATCACACCCGCTGCCATTGGTCATCAGGCTGACGCGGCAACTGAATTGACGGAGCCGCCACAACAAGCAGCTGAACGTTCGATGACCCGTTTACGGGCGCTCTTTCCTGAGGAGAACTTGGAATTGGCAAGCATGCAATTGGCACAGCGACCTGTTCCCGAGGATGGTTTTCCCGCTGTTGGGGCGGTCATGCCGGGGCTATACGCGGCAACGATGCATTCTGGAATGACTTTGGCAGCGCTGATGGGCGATTTGATCGCGCGTGAAATGCTGAACGGCGTAAGCAATAGCACGAACCAATGGCTGGGCGCGTTTCGCCCGGATCGATTTTAGAAACGAAAACGGCGGCGCCCAAATGGACACCGCCGCACTTCAGTTTGGTAAACTCAGCGATTAGAACTGAACGCCAACTTCCCATTTCGCGATCAACGCGTTCAAAGAACCGTCTTCTTTCATGGATGTGATTGCTGCGTCGAACTTCGCTTTCAGCTCGCCATCGCTTTCACGCAGACCCATGCCAACGCCGCCGCCAAGCAGTTCTTCTTGCTCGATCAACATCAGGCTCGCATCTTCGTCCGCGATTGGCTTGAGGAAAGATTTGTCTGCGAGAACCGCATCCGCTTCGCCGTTGCGAACCGCCGCAACTGTTTCTTCGGGCGTTGCAAATTCAACCAATGTCGCGCCAGAGGACGCGATGTGGGATGCTTGGATTGTACCGGTTTGCGCTGCGATCACGCCGCCAGCAACGTCTACATCCATGCTCATCGCGAGGTATGCAGATGGGTCTGGCTGTGTGTAGTTCTGTGTGAAATCAATGACTTCATCGCGCTCTGCCGTGATGGACATGCCTGCAATGATTGTGTCGTAGTTGCCAGATACGAGGTTCGGGATGATGCTGTCCCACTCGTTTGTAACCCATTCACATGTCAGCTCGGCACGTGCGCAGAGTTCATCGCCAAGCTCACGCTCAAAACCGTCAACTTCGCCTGCGTCATTCAGGAAGTTGTAGGGAGGGTATGCGCCCTCTGTGCCCATGCGGATTGTATCAGCGAATGCAAGACCGGCGGTCAGTGCCAGTGCGGCTGTTGTGAGGATAAGATTTTTCATTGGTGGTCTCCCTGGAGTGGTTTTATTTGGAATTTAGAGTGCAGAGGTACTTGATAGGAACTGCTGCAATCGGGCTGATTTTGGCGCGCCAAAGAGTGTTTCTGGCGCACCTTCTTCTTCGATAAGGCCTTGGTGTAGAAAGACAACGTGGTCAGACACATCCGCAGCCATTTTCATATCATGCGTGACGATCAACATGGTGCGCCCTTCGGCGGCCAAGTCTTTGATCACTTTGACAACTTCTTGCTCAAGCTCTGGATCAAGCGCAGATGTCGGTTCATCAAACAAAAGCGCTTCGGGTTCCATGCACAACCCACGGGCAATTGCAGCACGTTGTTGCTGACCGCCTGACAGTTGCGCGGGATAAACATCGCATTTGTCGCCAATGCCGACCTTCTCAAGATATCCACGAGCTGCATCTTCCACTGCGGAAGGATCACGGCCGAGTACAGTAACCGGCGCTTCCATCACGTTTTGCAGGATCGTCATGTGAGACCACAGATTAAACTGCTGAAAGACCATGGATAGATTGGTGCGAATGCGAATGACTTGGGCATTGTCCGCAGGTACGCGGTTTTGGCCTGCGCCTGCCCACTTTACTGGCTCACCCTTAAACAGAACGTCGCCTTGTTGGCTGTCTTCTAAAAGGTTGGCGCATCGCAGCAACGTAGATTTTCCCGAACCGGAAGATCCGATGAGCGATACGACATCCCCGCGCTTGGCAGAGATAGAAACGCCCTTGATGACCTCCAAGTCGCCGTAGGCTTTGTGAAGGTTGCGTAGTTCAATAACGGTATCTTGCTGGCCCACGACATCCCCTGAGTCTGATCTAAGCGTGCTATTGTGCTGACCTTGCGGTCTTTGGCAATGACCAAAGCACGCAAGGCGCTGAAATTTTAAACTTAACGCGAGGTAATGTCTAAAGCTTAGCCGCTACACGTTGGCGCGCTAGTGCACTGTCTTTGTCATTCACGCCGAGGAGGTTGGACACAAGGCGCAGCAAAGCATCTTCTTCTTGCTCGCGCACGCCATCTGCCAGCACGACAGACCAAAGCGATTCAATCACGCCAAGACGTTCCTCATAGGGAACCGCATCCTTGATCGCGCGGGTGAAACGCACGGTGTCCGGCGCTTCGCCTTCCAAGGCGGTTGCGTCAGCGATCAGCTTTTCGGTGCCTTTTTTGTCCAGAACGTAGCGCGTAGTGACGACGGATTCGATTTGCCTGCGCTCTTCGGGCGCGAAATCGCCATCAGAGCGCGCAATGCGCACCAAAAGGGCAGTCAAGGCGAGGCGGGCATCGCCATCGTCCAGCGGGTCGGGCTCCGGCTGGGTCAGCCGTTTGAGAAATTCAGCGAACATTGCGTTGATATAGGTCCCTTAAAGCAAAGAAGAAAGGTCTTGAACGTATTGTGCTTTAGTCTGGGCGGTCTCACTGTCCTCGCGCGTGATGCCGAGATGCGTTTGTGTGGCCTTGATCGTTTCCGTTTCCTCTTCGCGAAGCGTACCATCAGCGTAGGCGACTTCCCAAAGAGCATCGATCATGCTCAATCGATCATCATAGTCTACGCCTGCGCAAAGCAGGACTGCAAAACCAGAAGTGTCTGGTGCAGACGCTTCAAGTTGTTCGCACTCAGCACGAAGCGTTGCGGCCTCGGCTGCACTGATGCCCTGAAACTTGGCAAGCGCTCGCTCGATTTTACCGATTTCTTGCACAGCATATTGTTTGTCTGACCTAGCAACACGAACCAAAAGAGTGCCAATCGCATGGGGTACATCCGAATCAGGCAATGGTTTGACGTCAGATCCCTTTGGGAGTGCCGCAAACAGGCGGCCTAACCGTTCAAAAATACTCATACGATTTAAACGCCTTCAACAATTGCGATATCGCCTGCGCTGACTGATTCACGGATTGCTTTCGCTGCCTGGTACACAGCGCTGTCATAACAGGCATAGGCGGCTTCAATCGTGGGGAATTCAAGCACAACGCTACGTCCGCGCATTTCGCCCTCACGAACTGTTTGCGCACCACCGCGCACCAGAAATTTAGCGCCAAATTCTTTGAAAGGCGCGGCATTTGCCTGTTGATACAGTTTGTATGTTTCCACGTCATCAATCGTGACATGGCCGATCCAATAGCCTTTGGGCATCTGCGCTCTCCTGCTGTTTGCTGGATAGGCTAGCCTAATAAATCGAAACCATCAAAGCGCAAGTTGTCCAAAGCAATCCCTTGCGGATCGGTGTTGAGCAAAATGAACCCTGCGATGTCAGGTTGCCCTGATTTGCGCTCAAACCCAAAGCTATCTTCGCCCAAGGGACCGAGGGTGTGGGTGTCTATCGTGCTGCCATCTCGGCGGATGAAGATCACGCTCGCAAAGCCCTGCTCGCCGCCCCTGAGATCAAAGGAAAGAGCTGGTTGATCCCGATCAAAGAGAACGGCAACAGAGCCTTCACCGACGGCTTCAACCTTTGGGTAGACGCGGTGACCGTGCCCGTGCAAGACGATGCTGCCCTTGAGATGCATCGCGCCAAGCGTTTGCCCACGCCCGCCATCGCGCAATGTGAGCGGTAGGATCGGCGCGCCGCTGATGACATCATGATCGCCATGTGCGTGCCGTGTTTGGCCAATAAACCGTTCTCCGAAAGCAGCACCATCGCGTTTAAGCACCTCGTCGATGCGACTGCCAATACCGATTGATGAAGTGACATCGTTGAAATCAATGAGAGAGCTTAGCTGCAAGCTATCGGGTGATACATTGCAAATCGGGCGCGTGCAGGCCTGCTGAGCGTGCAAGCACGGCGCGATGACGAGAGCGAAGAAGAGAGCCAAACTGCGCATGCGAGGAGCATAACACAGAAAGCCATTTCACCAAATCCTGCGATGGGTGCGTGTAATCACGCACCTTACGAGGTTACACCAGACGTGAGTTGTCTTTGGCCGCGCGCACGAAATCTTTGAACAGGGGATGTGGGTCAAACGGTTTTGATTTCAGTTCCGGGTGGAACTGAACGCCGAT
>NZ_JBDWVM010000381.1:0-4503 GCF_039984035.1 Planktotalea sp.
TCTGTAGGTCGGGGCCTTTTTGTTGACTTAGGCAAGCGACGGGCGCTTTAAGCGTCGCGCTACAGCGCAGATCAAACCAACCACGATGCCAATCAACGCAAGACCCATCGCCGTTGTGAGAGAGGCGAATTTGGCCGCGGCAAAGCTAGAATAGATCAGCGCCAGCACTTGTGGGATTTGGGTCTCGAACTGCATCAGTGCAAAAGAAACCAAGTTTTCAAGCGCGTCCAGTGATCCGCCCAAAACCGCGAATGTAGCCGCTGCAATCCCCGCTTTGCGTGGCACGACATACCCCTGCCCCAATCGCGCAATCAACGTGCCGAACATCAGGCCGAACACCATAACGGACAGGATAAAGGCAAAGTCGAAGATTTGCGTTTGCACATAGACGCTGAACGTACCGCCTGCTCGCATGCTGTCATAATAGCCCAAAATCGTGGCCCCATCGAAGGCAAGCTGCCCAGTCGCAAAGTCCACAGGGTGACGCGAGGCGGCGTAAAGCGTGTCCAAATAGATGCGTGTGCCTTGAAACGCACCAAAGCTCAGAGCGGTACCGAGCGCATGTGAGCGAAGGGAAAGAGATGTGATCTTTTGTGTCAAAGTCGAAAACATGGGATCGTTCCTTTAATTTGCATTCCGTGGAATATTAATTACATTCCACAGAATACAAATCAAGCCGAAAAGTTCTAAAAAATGACAAAGCCCCCTAAAGACGTTGAAAAATATGCGAAATTAGGCGCTGCTCTTAGCATCAGCACCCAGCTGTTCAGCACGCGCATGGGGGTTTTCCTTGATCGATTCGGACTGACTGAGGCGCAATTCTCTGTTTTGAATCACCTCGCCCGCCGTATGCCAGAGGGGCAAAGCGTGACAGCCATCGCCGCCGCGGTCGAAGTCAAGCAGCCCGCTGTGTCCAAGATGGTCAGCAAATTTGAAGGAATGGGATGGGCACGCTTTGAAGCCACACAAGGCGATGCACGCTCAAAACAGGTGTTTCTCACTGAAACGGGACAGGCGCATTTGATTGATATTCAACGTGCGCTACTACCCGACTACGTCGATATGCTCCAAGGGTGGAGCGATGAAGACATCGCCGCGCTTACAGGTCAGTTGTTTCGCTTGGTCGGTTGGATGGACAGCAACCGTCTTTAATCACGCAGGTTAAAGGCTTTTGGATAGCCGATCATAGATCGCATCCAGCGCACTCATATCGTCGAACAACGCATCATGCGGGATTTCTGTGACCGGCACGGTCCGGATCCCTTCCGAAAATAACGCGAAAGGCACCTTCGCGTTCAACGCCGTCTGCGCATCTACGGGGCTATCGCCTACATAGACACCATGCCCGCCTAATTCATCAAAACACGCATTCAGTGGCAGCGCGTCAGGTTTGCGCACTGCATAGCTATCGCCAGCCACAACCACGTTAAAGAACCGCGCCATATCTGTGGCTTCTAAAACCGGTTTCAACGCCGCCATAGGCTTGTTTGTACAGAGCCCCATGGGGATACCGCGCTCCTGAAAGCGCGTAAGCATTTCGATAACGCCTTCGAACAAAACCGTTTTCTTGGACACGACAACATAATGCGCGATGAAATCGTCCATGATCGATGATCGTCTCGACGCATCAAGCGCGGTATCCGCGATCAGCTTGTCGATAAACACCTGCTCCCCCAAGCCAACGTATCCCGCCACTTGCGTCTCAGGTATCGCCGCCAGCCCATATTGGGCCAGCAGCGCATTCGCAGCTTTCGTCACGCTCTGAAGGCTATCAATCAGCGTGCCATCCAGATCAAAGACGATAGGCACTGAGATCATGACAAACGGCTGACCACGATGGTGACTTCTGGTTTCTTGCCGACTTCCGCACGCGCCGATTGGCGCACGCAGCGTTTGATGGCTTCATCAAGTTTCGCCTCGTCGCGCAACGTCTTTTTGTTGCTGCGTCCGATAAGTTGGCTCAGGTCTTCCTCAAGCACGTCAATCAACGGCGCGCGGGATTTACCCTGCTCGGCAAGGCCCATGACCTCACACCACGGATCGCCCAGCATTTCGTCGTTTTCATCCAAAATTAGCGTCACAGTAACATGGCCGTTCAACGCCATGCGCATACGGTCGCGCACGACACCATCCAGCGCGCCGATTTGAACAGACCCATCCAGATAGGTGCGACCCGTTTCGATGTAATCGACGACCTTGGGCTGATTGCCTGACAGATCAACCATCATGCCATTCACAGCCACAACGCCTTCAATCCCTTTATCTTTCGCGATCTTCGCGTGTGTGCGCAGATGGCGATGTTCGCCGTGCATCGGGATCAACATTTGCGGTTGCGTGATCTCATGCATGCGTTCCAGATCAGGGCGGTTTGCGTGACCAGAGACGTGGTAAAGGCCCGAGCTATCATCAATCACATCAACACCCTTTTCAGAGAGTTGGTTGATGATGCGGATCACGCCGCGCTCGTTCCCAGGAATGGTTTTGGAAGAGAAGAGGAACGTGTCGCCCTCTTTCAACGTCAATCCTTGGTATTTGCCGCGCGCGAGCTGCGCAGAGGCGGCGCGCCGCTCGCCTTGTGAGCCCGTCACCAGCAGCATCACGTTCTCACGCGGCAGATTGGCTGCATCTTCTGGATTGATCACAGTTGGGAAATCTTGCAAGACGCCCGTCTCAATCGCAGCTTCTATCATGCGGCGCATAGCGCGGCCCAAAAGCACAACAGAGCGCCCTGCCCGCACACCGGCATCCGCCAGCGTTTTCACCCGTGCAACGTTCGATGCAAAGGTCGTCGCAACGACCATGCCCGGCTGTTCGCCAATAAGCTTTACGATCTCTGGACCAACAGTGATCTCTGAACGACCCGCCGTTTGCGAAAACACGTTTGTTGAATCGCAAACCAGCGCCTTCACGCCATCTTTGGAAACATCGCGCCACAGCTTTTCATCAAAGGCTTCGCCGACAATCGGCGTTTCGTCGAGTTTGAAATCGCCAGTGTGCAGCACACGGCCCGCAGGGCTATCGATCAACAGACCAGAGCTTTCGGGGATCGAATGTGAAATCGGCAGGAAGCCAATCTCGAACGGACCCGCTTTGGTGGTTTCCGGCCAAGGCGACACAGTACGCACCGCTTTTCCCTCAACACCGTATTCTTCCAGCTTGCGACGGGCGATATTCGCCGTAAACGCACGGGTATAGATCGGCGCGCCAAGCTGTTCATAGAAATGGCCAACCGCGCCAACGTGATCTTCATGGGCGTGCGTAATAAACACCGCCTGCAGATCATTACGGCGCTCTTTGAGCCATGTGATATCCGGCAGGATCAAATCCACACCGGGGGTGCCATCCATATCGGGGAAGGTCACACCAAGATCCACAAGGATCAGTTTTTCTTTGCCTGGCTTTCCGTAGCCATAGACGTAGGCATTCATGCCAATTTCACCCGCCCCGCCGAGGGGAAGGTAGATCAAACGCTCTGCGCTCATTTTGAACTTATCCGTTCTTCTTATTATGCTCGTGGATCACGATCAGACCATGCATTGTCAGGTCATCTTCGATCACGTCGAACAAGTTTTCTGCGGTTGCAAACAGCGGGGCAAGACCGCCTGTGCCAACCACTTTCATCGACTTGCCATATTCGTTCTTGATCCGGTTCGTAATACCTTCGATGAGGCCCGTATAGCCCCAGAAGACACCTGATTGGATGCATTCAACAGTATTTGTGCCAATTACATGCGCTGGCTGCGCAATATCGACATGCGGGAGCGCCGCCGCGCCGCTGTGCAACGCCTCAAGCGATAGATTCACCCCCGGTGCAATCACGCCGCCCACATAGGCACCATCTTCTGCGACGACGTCAAAATTGGTCGCCGTGCCAAAATCCACAACCACCACATTGCCGCCATGACGATCATAGGCCGCCGCCGCATTGGCGAGGCGATCCGGCCCAACCTGCGTGCCGCTATCAACGCGCGGTGCAATGGGCAAAAGACATTCAGGCTTGCCCACGACCAAGGGGCGGCATCCAAAGAAACGGTCGGAAAAAACGCGTAAGTTAAACACAACACGCGGCACGGTTGAAGAAATCACAACATCGGTGATGTTCAGATCGATCTTATAGTGCGACACCAAGGTAGAGAACCATGTGAAATAGGCATCTGCCGTGCGGCCATGATGGGTCGACGTGCGCAGCGTGCATAGCCATTCTTTGCCGTCCCAAATTGAGAAAACAGTATTTGTGTTGCCGCAATCAATAGCGAGAAGCATGGCGCATCTCCAATCTTAGAAAAATACATCCGCAGCGGCGATTGCCACACGGCCTTTGGGCGTCATCAGCACAAGGTTGCCCCATGCATCAACGGTTTCGAATGTGCCCGTCGTTTCATTGGTGCTCGTGCGCGCGATGATCACTTCGCCCAATTTAGCAGCGCGCGCCAGCCAGTTTTCGCGGATCGGCGCAAAACCATACGTCACAAATTGGTGCTCCAGCCGTGCATAGGCGCTTGC
>NZ_JBDWVM010000382.1:0-5970 GCF_039984035.1 Planktotalea sp.
GTCTTTGGCCTCGCGCCTTGGCGCTCTGTCATTTGGTTCATTGGCCTCTTGGCCACGGTCATCATGATTTTGGCAGCGCTCTTTTGACTTCATCTTTCGAAATAAACTTTGGGGGAGGCTCGCGCAGGCGAGGCGGGGGCAAAGCCCCTTCCCCCTTCTCAAGACAAAGGAAACATCATGTCTGACTATGACGTTATCGTAATCGGCTCTGGCCCTGGCGGATATGTCGCTGCAATTCGCTGTGCTCAGCTTGGTCTGAAAACAGCCTGTGTCGAGGGCCGTGAAACGCTGGGCGGTACCTGCCTGAACGTTGGCTGTATTCCATCCAAGGCCCTCCTGCACGCAAGCCACCAGCTGCACGAAGCAGAACATAATTTCGCAAAGATGGGCCTAAAAGGCAAAAAGCCTTCTGTCGATTGGACGCAAATGCTCGCTTATAAAGATGATGTGATTGGCTCCAACACCAAAGGCATCGAATTCTTGTTCAAAAAGAACAAGATCGATTGGCTGAAAGGTTGGGGCTCTATCCCTGCTGCAGGTCAGGTTAAAGTTGGCGATGAAATCCACAATGCGAAAAACATCATTGTCGCATCCGGCTCCGAAGCTTCATCGCTGCCGGGTATCGAGATCGACGAAAAAATGGTCGTCACATCGACTGGCGCATTAGAGCTTGGCAAAATTCCCAAGAAAATGGTTGTTATCGGTGCTGGTGTGATCGGCCTTGAGCTTGGCTCAGTCTATTCGCGTCTCGGCGCTGAGGTGACGGTGGTTGAATTCCTCGACGCAATCACGCCCGGCATGGACGGCGAAGTGCAAAAGAGCTTCCAGAAAATCCTGACCAAGCAAGGATTGAACTTTGTGCTCGGCGCTGCGGTTCAGGGCGTCGAAACCACAAAGACCAAGGCGAAAGTCACATACAAACTGCGTTCAGACGACAGCGAGCATGTGATCGATGCAGATACCGTTCTCGTTGCGACGGGTCGTCGCCCGTACACAGACGGTCTTGGCCTTGAGGCGCTTGGTGTTGAGTTGACAGAGCGTGGTCAGATCAAGACGGGCAGCGATTGGCAAACCAACGTCAAAGGGATCTACGCGATTGGCGATGCGATTGAAGGTCCAATGCTGGCGCACAAGGCGGAAGATGAGGGCATGGCAGCCGCCGAGCAGATCGCTGGCAAACATGGCCACGTGAACTACCGCGTTATTCCTGGTGTGATTTACACACACCCTGAGGTCGCGAACGTCGGTGCAACAGAGCAGGATTTGAAAGAGGCTGGACACAGCTACAAAGTTGGTAAATTCCCATTCATGGGCAATGGGCGCGCGAAAGCTAACTTTGCCTCCGAAGGCTTTGTCAAAATCCTCGCGGACAAAGACACAGATCGCATTTTGGGCGCGCACATCATCGGCCCGGGTGCTGGCGATTTGATCCATGAAATCTGCGTCGCGATGGAATTCGGCGCATCTGCCGAAGATCTCGCAATGACGTGCCACGCACACCCAACCTACTCGGAAGCCGTGCGCGAAGCCGCGCTCGCTTGCGGCGACGGCCCAATTCACATCTAAGGCAGCGCCTTAAACCTCAACTTCAAAGCCCGCTTCACGCATCAATTCGTTGGAGCGGGCTTCAACGCGTTCCTCGAGAACGCGCATGAAGTCTTCTCGATCCATCCCGCGATCAATCGGTTCCAGAAATTCGACGACGGCCAACCCCGGCTTTCGGTAAATACCTGTTTTTGGCCAAAACACACCGACATTCGTAGCGACAGGATAGCAGGGTTGATCCATCTGCTCATAAAGCACGCCAGTGCCTACCTTGTAGGGAAGTTTCGCGCCGGGCGCGACGCGCGTGCCTTGGCTATAGATAATCAACTGCCCCGGTTCGACCAAACCCGCTTTCACATCTGCAACCATCTTTTCAATCGCAGCGCCGCGCTTACCACGATCAACGGCAATGCAGTTCAACAGTTTGGCATATTGCCCAATCACAGGCGTCCAGAGAATTTGCTTTTTCATAATAAATTTGGCCGCTGGCGTGGCCGTGAAAATCATCATGATATCGAGAAAACTTTGATGTTTCGCCGCGATTAACGCTTCCTCACTTGGCGGTGTGCCGCGCACCTCTACCTTGAGACCGACCATCCAGCTAGCCGTCCAAAACACCCAGCGACTATAAGTCTTACAACACACTCGCGCACCACGGCGCGAGAATAGCGCCCACGGCGCAAAGAGCAGACCAATCACAGGCATCATCAGATAAATTTGCCCGACATACAGCAGCGATCGAATCCACTGAATAGGGTTTTTACGGTCATTCATGTCAAACTCCGAAGTGTATTTTTCGCTGCAAGCCGAGTCGACACAAAGGCAACGATACCTGCCAAAACTGGGATCAAAAGCAGCAGCAACCACTGCACACCTTGCAAGCCGAGGCCGGTTAGAAATCCGCCCTCTTCTGACGCGCTTGGCAGCAGCGCGAGGGCAATACCGCCCACGACTGTTCCTACCCCTGCGCCCGACAATGCGCGCAATGTGAACCGCCGCACAAACGCTTGGGCAATATAGCCATCACGCGCCCCCACAAGCCGCATCACCGCAATCACTTGCGCATTCGCTGCTAGGGCTGCGTTCGCGGCAAGCGTGATCATCGCGCCGGTCGCAAAGGCAATAATGATGATGGACAACCACCCAAGCAAACGCAGGGAACTCGCCGCAGCAACCAAAGGTGCACGCCAACGCGCGTGATTATCCAGCACAGCGCCGGGCACCTCACCAGACAGACGAAGGCGCAATCCATCTCCATCGAACCCATTATTGGTTTCGATCACCTCAATCATTTGCGGTAAAGGTAACGTTTCTAGGGGCAGGCCTGCACCAAACCACGGCGCTAGCAATTCTCGTTGCTCATCCAAACTCAACGCACGTGCAGATTCTACGCCCTCGGTCGTGCGCAAAACGTTCAGGGCCGCTTCGGTTTGCGCCGCCATCTGCTCGGCTGGTGCAGAAATGCGAACCGTCGCGCTGCGCGCCAATTCTTCGCTCCATCGGCCCGCCAATCGGCCGGAGGCAAGCGACAAGGCCAGCGCGAACACCACAAGGAATGCCATTGCAGCTGCGCTGAACACCGTCAAACGAACCGTAAATCCAGTGGGCGGCACTGCGCGTTCAGCCTGTGCATCGCCAATCGCAAAATCCAAAACTGTTCGAAACGCGCTCACAGATCCGCCCCCGCCAATTGCAAGCGATGTCCAGAAATCCGCAGCACGCGCGCCTGAACTTGATTTTTTGCTGCACGGATAAGGCTGAGATCATGGGTCGCGATCATAATCGTTTTGCCCATACGGTTCAGCTCAATCAAAAGCGCCAAAAGACGTTGGGACATTTCCCAATCGACATTGCCTGTCGGTTCATCCGCCAGAATAACGTCAGGTGACATAATGATAGCCCGTGCCAACGCCGCGCGTTGTCGCTCTCCACCCGACAATTCCGGCGGCATGGCATCTGCACGCGCCGTCAGCCCAACCCAGCCCATCAATTCTTTTAAATTTGCATCATCATCCAGATCGTCATGATTGCTTACCGTCAACGGCAGTGCGAGGTTCTCTTTCAAAGAAAGATGATCCAAGAACTTACAATCCTGATGCACCACGCCGACGCGACGGCGGGTTAACGCAATGTCATCTCGATCCATATTGCGCACGTCATCACCAAAGATACGCACAGAGCCCGATGTGGGGATCAAAGCCCCATAACACAGCTTCAAAAACGTCGTTTTCCCAGACCCCGAAGGACCGGTCAAAAAATGAAATGACCCCGGTGCAAGGCGCAGCGATACATCACTGAAAAGCTCCCCGCCGCTGTAACTATGGGCAACTGTCTCTAGTTCGATCAAGTCGCAACCTTTCTATACTGTTGCCAAAATGGCAAATCTTGCCCTGTTGTGCCTGAGCATTGCGCCGGATTCAATCGCTCTGGCGCTGAACACGTGAATGGGATTTACCATAGCATCGCGTTTGCATAAGGTAACTTGAATGTGGATCGAGAACGGTCTGAAGAGTTTGCCAAAAAGGCAGGGTGAGAATATGCGCTTGATTTGCCCAAACTGCGGGGCCCAATACGAAGTTCCGACAGAGGTCATTCCAACAGAAGGGCGTGATGTCCAATGTTCAGCGTGTTCTAACACGTGGTTCCAAGCGCATCCTGACCATGACAATAGCGCTGCGGAAGAGCCGCAACGGGTAAACGTTGCTCCACCCGTTGTTGAAAGTGAAGCCAATGACGCACTTCCCGATATGCCCGAAGTTGCGACACGTGAATTAGACCCGGCCATTTCCGATGTTTTGCGCGAGGAGGCCGAATTCGAGGCCGCTGCGCGCGCAGCCGAAGCAAGCGCACCGCTCGAAAGCCAGCCGGACCTTGGCCTAGAGCCATCTAGCGACGAAGAAAATGAACGACGTGTCCGCGAAGCTCGTGAGCGAATGGCAGCAATGCGCGGCGAACCGGTCCCTGATGAAGTAGCTGTTGCTGCGGCGACTGCAGCAGCTGGGTCACGACGCGATTTGTTGCCCGATATCGAAGAAATCAATTCGACGCTTCGCTCTTCTGGCGAACGCCGGCGCCCTGCAGAAGCTGCAGACGCCGATCTAGCTGGCACCAATCCGCGCGAACGGCGTCGTGGTGGAAGCTTCCGATTGGGTTTCTACCTCGTGCTCTTGCTCGCGATTATCGCACTCTGCGTTTATATCTATGGCCCGCAAATTTCTGCAGCGCTCCCCGCCGCTGAACCCTACGTGGCCCAATTCACGCAAGCCGTCGAAAGCGCGCGCACTTGGCTTTCTGAGACAGTCGACAAAGGTCTTGCTTGGCTCGATCAGATGGCAGCCGAAAACATATAATTCAGCGACGAGCTTAGAAGCGATCTAGCAGCCTGCGCAAATAATCGCGCTCGATCTCGGGTCGTGCGGTTTCACCACTGCGTTTGCGGATTTCGTCCAACAACTCACGGGCACGGCGATAAACGTCTTCGCCTTGCAGCAGCCCTTCATCGCTTCCCGCCGCGCCAGCAACGCCAGCATTGCGGCCGAGAGGATCGCGCTGATTGCCGCCTTCACGGCCCTCTGCAGTGCCTTGTTGACCCTGCTGGTTCTGTTGGTTCTCAGCCAAAGCTTCGCCCAAGTTCTGCATCCCTTCACGCAAGGCATCCATCGCCTCCGCCTGACGGTCTATAGCCTCTGGCAGATCATCGCGCCCCAAGGCATCGCCAGCGCCGCGCATAGCTTCCTCGGCGCGGCGCAATGCTTCTCGGGCGGCATCACCTGCTTCGCTTCCCTCACCGGGAAGACCACCGCGTTGGCGCTCTAGTTCTTGACGCAAAGCTTCTTGCCGTTCTGCCAAACCTTCACCGCCACTTTGCGATTGTTGTTGCCCTTCTTGACCTTGCTGAGATTGCCCTTCGCCCTGCCCCTGACCGTCGCCTGAACGATTATCGTGGGATTGACCTTGGCCCTGACCGCCATTCCGGCCCTCATTACCCTGACTTTCGCCAGCCTGTGCATTCGGGTTAAATTGCTCCTGAAGATCACGGAACGCTTGATCTGACAGACCTTGTTGCTCGCGCAGCGTCTCGGAAAGACCCTCCATCGCTTGCTCGCCCGGCGATTGCTGCCCTTGGCCCTGCTGACCTTCGGCAATCTGCATGTTTTCCATCATCTGCTGCAGTTCTTGCAGCGCTTGCTCTGCCTCAGCCATGCGCCCTTGTTCCATCAACTCCTGAATACGATCCATCATCTGCTGAAGATCGTCTTGGGTCATGGCCATCTGGTTGTCTTGGCCACCTTGTTGCTGTTGTTGCTGAGGATCATCGCCGTTGCGCGCGGCTTCGCGTTGAAGCTGTTGAATGTAGTTCTCATTGGCGCGGCGAAGCTCATCCATCAGTTCTGCGATTTCATCATCGCTCGCGCCGTTTTTCAT
>NZ_JBDWVM010000383.1:0-2593 GCF_039984035.1 Planktotalea sp.
GGAGTGTCCTTTTGGGGGGGCGATGCCAATGGCATCAATGGCGTTTTGCAACGATGTGGCATCCAGCGTGGCCAGCGGAAGGGCGGCAAACGCCGCGATCCGGGCGTGCAACGCGGTGTAGGTGTGTTCAAAGGCGCGGCGGCGCTCTGCGAGGGGGCCTTTGGCGCTGGCGGGGTCGGGCAGGCCCCAATGGCCGCTGATCGGCTGGCCTTCCCAGGTTGGGCAATCCTCATTTGCGGCGCTGTTGCACACCGTAAAGACGAAATCCATGCGCGGGCTGTCGGGGGTTTGAAAGTCCGACATGGGTTGGGGTCGTAGGCGCGCGGTATCGTGGCCTTTACATGTGAGGATATCGACCGCCAGCGGGTTGATTTGATCGTTGGGCTGCGTCCCCGCAGAATAGACGGCGAACCGGGTTGGGTCGAGATCGCGCAAGATGGTTTGGGCGCAGATCGATCTGGCTGAATTGCCGGTGCACAGAAACAACACGTTGTATTGTGAGCGCAGCGTGGCGGTGGCGACGGGTGCGCATAATTCGGGCCGCCCTCGGCAACAATCAACGACCAGAAAATTGATCAGCGCGCCTGCGGCCTGCGTGTTGGCGCTGTAGCGCAGCGACGTGCCTTGTCTGCGTTGCCGGATCAATCCTGCGTCCGTCAATGCGGCCAGATACACCGAAGTCGTCGAGGCCTTGAGCGTCAAGGCCGATGCGATTTCCCCTGCGGGAACCTGATCTGGGTAGCGCCGCATGAGCAGACGAAAAATGCCCAACCGTTGCGGGTGGCTAAGGGTCGACAGGCGTAAGAGTGCTTCTTTTTCCATATTTCATGAATATATGAAATATTGATGGGCGCAATAGGTATCCGACAAGGCGGTTGTTGTCAGGGCGCGGCCATACCCAACGGCTCGACGACCAATAGGTAACAAACTGGGGGCGGTATCAATGCCGTGTGGTTTCAGTCGTTGGGGCTCAACCGCGTTGCGATGTGCTTTAAGGCGGCGGTGCTCTTGCCGAGGGTGTCCAGCGCCCCGTCCTTTCGCGCGATAACGCGCATGCCGACGTATTGCGCGACCAGGTGATGCGCCAGCGCGTTTGACATCGTCGGGGGTACCACATCCGCGAGCGCGGTTTCGAAGCCAACCAACATCCGCTCCAGCGACTTTGTTGCCATGGTTTCGATGTCGCTGTCGTAGGCGGCGGGCCCGGCAATGGCCGAGCACAAAAGACACCCGCGCTGGTCGCCCGAACGCACCGCTTCTTCGATAGAATCGAACACCTGAAAGATCCGCGCCCATCCCTCTTGATCATCGTCCACAAGCAACGCGACCGCGCCGCTCACGACCTGTGCGTCATATCTGCTCAGAACGCGCATATAGAGCGCCTTTTTGTCATTGAACGCTTTATACAGACTGCCACGTGTCAGGTTCATCCCCGCCAGAAGGTCCGGCAGGGTGGCATCGGCATAGCCGTGCTCCCAAAATACATCCATCGCTTTCGCGAGGGCTTCGTCGGTGTCAAATTCGCGTGGTCTTGCCATGGGGGTGGTATAGCACGGGTTTTCCAAGTTTGGAACTGATCAGTACCCAATCACGAAAACGTGTTTGGAACTATTCGGTTCCTAATGCTAGATGATCAATCACCGAAACACGAAACGGCATATCGCCGCCCACCACACCAAAGGAAAACACATGAAAAATATCGTCGCAAAATCATTGAGCGTTGTTGCAGCAGCAGTCATCACATTCGCACCGATCTCTGCATCCGCAGAAGCACCGGCCACACACGGCACCTTCACCGGGGCAAGCGATCACATCACAACTGGTGGTGTTCAGATCGTCAAAACCGCGGACGGCGGCGCGATTGTTATCCTCGACACTGATTTCAGCCTTGATGGCGCGCCTGACCCACGGGTTGGGTTCGGCTCTGATGGCAAATTCGTTGAGGCCAGCGATTTGGGTGCGTTGCAAAACATCAGCGGTCTGCAGATCTACGTGGTGCCGCCCACGATCAACGTTGATGATTTCAACGAAGTCTACATCTGGTGCTTGCAGTTTGGCGTGCCATTGGGTGTTGCATCCCTGAGCTAAGGGGCTTTTGCTCTGACGAGCCGCGCGCCCTTTATGTGCGCGGCTCGATCCGTATACCAAGGTAGGTAAACGCGGGTGGCTTAATGTAGTTTCAGCACAGATACGTGCGTTCCGGCTGACAGCAGTTTGCCGCGCCCACCCAGGACCGCAAGGCCGTCTGCCGCGACCAAAGGCGACAGACATGCAGAACTGCCCCGCGCAATGATCGTAGCCGTCGGCCGTGCACTGCCTTGGTCGGTACGAAGTCGTACAGGGGCGAATTCCAAGACCTCACGTCTTCGCACAAAATCAGCCGATAAACGCGCGTCGACCTGCGCCGTATCAAAGATATTGGCGCCAAGAGACGTCTCGATCATGGCACGCACCACGAAATAATACCCGACGATCGCGGCAAAGGGATTGCCCGGCAAGGTCACGATCGGCACGCCGTCAAGATGGTGCAGCCCAAGCGGTTTTCCGGGGCGCATTTTGACCCCGTGAAAGAGCTCTGTCGCGCCCGTTTCGG
>NZ_JBDWVM010000384.1:0-3230 GCF_039984035.1 Planktotalea sp.
AGGCGCTGAATTTGACTACAAGCTGGGCGTTATGGTCGAGACACCACGCGCGGCGCTGCGGGCCGAAGATATTGCGGAAACCGCTTCCTTCTTGAGCTTCGGAACCAACGATTTGACCCAAATGGCGTATGGTCTATCGCGCGATGATGCTGGGCGGTTTATGTCTGCTTATGTGAACCAAGGTGTCTTTCCCGAAGACCCATTTCACACGCTTGATGTCGACGGTGTGGGTGAGCTGCTTATTCTTGGCGCAAAACGCGGGCGCACAGCCCGGCCTGATTTGGTGCTTTCCATGTGCGGAGAGCATGGCGGCAACCCCGAATCGATTGCGTTTTGTCGAGCGGCTGGTTTTGACTACGTGTCCTGCTCGCCTTTCCGTGTTCCTGTTGCGCGCCTTGCGGCTGCGCAATTGGCCATTGTCGACAAAGTCGGGTAGCGCCTTCTTTGTAAACCACAAAATGTTGCCCTAACGCGGCGGCAAGTAAGCCCGAAAATTTGACGCAAACCTGCGTCAATTTGGGTGGGGTGGAAATTTAACCATAAAATGATATCTAGCGTCGGATTGAAACAACACGAGAGTGTTTATGCGACGCTTGATCTCGACCCTATTTGCCATGTCCTTGGCGTTTTCCGTTTCTGCCGAAACGACGTCTGGCGATTTGTCGGGTATGATCCGCAAGGAAGAAGCGAATTTCGCGCGCCTTTCAAGCGCGCGGGTCGATGCGCTCTTTCGCCGTGTCAGCACTGGGCGCGCGGGTACTATTCAGTACACGCGCAGTTTCGTCGATGGCCTGCCAGCGGCGCAGGGTGGTGCATCTTTGAAATGCCTGTCTGAAGCGCTTTACTTCGAGGCGCGCGGTGAAACGATCAAAGGGCAATTTGCGGTTGCTGAGGTGATCATGAACCGCGTTGCGAGTGCGAGATACCCTGACAGCGTCTGCGGAGTGATCAATCAGGGAACGGGCCGCAAGTTTGCCTGCCAGTTCACCTACACCTGTGACGGGCGCGCCGAAGTGATCAACGAAAAGGCTACCTATGCGCGTCTTCAGAAGATCGCCAAGCTGATGCTATCGGATATGGAGCGTCCCCTGACCAAAGGTGCGACGCATTATCATACCAAGGCAGTGAACCCGAAGTGGAGCCGCGTTTTCCCCCGCACCGCAACAATTGGTGTTCACCATTTTTATCGCGAACCAACGCGTCTTAGCAGAAACTAAGCTGCATCTTGCCACGCAGGCGCGTTTAGCGCAGAAGCGCGACACGTAATTTCCCTAGCGGCATCTGTTGTGGAGCGATGTATGAGTGATGAGACCAGATTGGCATTTGCCCATCCCGAAGAGCGTGCAATTGCGACTGCGTCTGACACGGGCTTGGATCGGATTTCGCTGCGCGATCACATTGTGTCCGTTGAAATCGGCGCATTTCAAGCAGAGCGCGGGATCACGCAGCGTTTGAGTTTCAACATCGTTGTCGAGGTTCGACATATCAGTGCCGATCTGGCCGATGATGTGGATTTGATCCTGTCCTATGATCGCGTGACAGAAGCCATCGACATTGAACTGGCTGCCGAGCGGTTAAATCTGCTGGAAACACTGGCAGAACGGATTGCGGATCGCATTTTGATCGAACCGCAGGCTGAACGGGTTTTTGTGCGGATTGAAAAGCTGGATCGTGGGGGCGGTGCCCTTGGAGTGGAGATCGTGCGCACAGGGCAAGAGGGCAAAGCGCCACTTAGCGAAGACGCGCTGCAGTGCCAGATTGCTTATCTCAGCAATGACGCTGTGAAATCTCCCAATCTAACAGATTGGATCGCGCAACTGAGCGCGCGGGAGAAGCCGTTGGTGATTTGCGTGCCTGCCCCGAATGATGCGCGAACACAGGTCGGCGCATCACTTGCTCAGAACCGCATTGATCTGCTGAGTGTTGAGCAAAACGCTTGGGCCTTGGCCGCGCAAATCAACGGGCTTGCCGTTGTTGGAACGCGCACTGAAATGGATTGGGCGATTAAGAACAATCAGCCTTGTGTTTGGGCACCGTCTAAATTTGTCTTTGATGCCGTTCCTGCGCCGCTTCATCTCATCAACGATCCTGTCGCTTTGACGTTATGGTTTGCAGGCCAAGTGGATGCTGCAGACGTGATCTTGATTGGCGAAGACATGCCTGTTGATCCAAAGCTTCCTTGCCGTGCAGTCCCGCTAATGCAAGAACAGATTTAAGGCCGCATAGGCGCGCACCGTGAAGTTAAAGGGATGTGCATGACAGATTTTTTCCGCCCGCTCGCCCAGAGCGGCGATGTGCGGCCTAGCGGCGCGCTGCAACTTGCGGGAACGCAAAGCTGGTTCACGCATGTTGAACATTTGCGCCGTGATCAACCAAGCAAAGTCATTCCGCTGCAAGACACGCCAGAGGCGTGGCGCACGCGCGTTGCCGCGCCGCGTGCACCCATCGCAGGTCTGAATTTCTCAGAACCTGTGATCATGGGGATTTTGAACCTTACACCTGATAGTTTTTCCGATGGTGGAACATTGAACAGTGCAGCACAGGCCGTCAGCCGTGCGCAGTCGATGGTGCAATCAGGCGCGCATTTGCTGGATGTGGGCGGCGAAAGCACGCGACCCGGCGCGCTTGAGGTGCCTTTCGAGGCCGAAATAGCGCGCACTGTTCCAGTGATCGAAGCGATCAGGCGCACGCTGGACGTGCCCATGTCTATTGATACGCGTAAGGCGCGCGTGGCCCATGCTGCGTTGCAGGCAGGTGTGAATATAGTAAACGATGTGTCTGGTTTTGAATTTGACCCAGACCTCGGTCCACTTTGCGCCATGAATTCTGCGCCAGTTTGTTTGATGCATGCGCAAGGCTTGCCTGAAACCATGCAAGACGCGCCGCAATATGATGACGTTTTGCTGGATGTGTATGAGTTTTTGGAACGGCAGATCGAACTGGCGGTTGGCTTCGGCGTAAGCTGCGATCAGATCATCGTTGATCCCGGTTTGGGCTTTGGCAAAACGCGCGATCACAACTTACGGCTCATTCGTGGGCTTTCCATTTTTCACGGCTTGGGCTGCCCCATATTGCTGGGCGCCTCGCGCAAGGGGTTCATTCGGGACATTGGCCAAGCGCCGACCGTGAACGAACGTGCGCCGGGGTCTATCGCGGTTGCGCTTGCAGCCGTGGCACAAGGCGTGCAAGTTTTAAGAGTCCATGATGTGGCAGAGACGCGCCAAGCGCTC
>NZ_JBDWVM010000385.1:0-4609 GCF_039984035.1 Planktotalea sp.
ATAATGCGAATAAACCAACGTGAGTTCATCAGGATTGAACAGGTTATCGATATGGAAATGCGTGCGCAGGCCATCGGTATCAAGCGTCTTGGCCGTTGCTGGATCAATCGCGTAGCGCGTTTCAGAATTTTGCATGATGTCGTCCTATAAAATGCGCTGAACGCGTTATTTTTCGAGTGTTACGTGCCGCCAGCGTCAAAGTCTGTAGGCCTCTTTGGCAAGGCGATATGAGAGGTCATAGGCCACATCTGGTGCCTCTTCGGGCGTGAGACGACCGGTGCCGACAAGCGTAGCTAGGAATGCGCAATCCACGCGCCGCGCCACGTCGTGGCGAGCAGGAATAGAGCAGAAGGCACGGGTATCGTCGTTAAAGCCGACTGTGTTGTAGAAACCTGCCGTTTCCGTGGTCATTTCACGGTAGCGACGCATGCCCTCGGCGCTGTCATGGAACCACCAAGCAGGCCCAAGTTTGAGGGCAGGGTAGACACCAGCGAGCGGGGCGAGCTCACGTGCATAGGAAGATTCATCTAATGTAAACAATATGATAGTCAGGTTGGATTCGCGGCCCACCGCGTCGAGAAGCGGCTTGAGCGCATGCACATAGTCGGTGCGCGTTGGAATATCAAAACCCTTGTCACGACCGAAGCGCGCAAATGCACTGGCAGAGTGGTTCCGATAGGAACCCGGATGGATTTGCATGACGAGCCCATCGTCAAGACTCATACGTGCCATTTCTGTCAACATATGCGCCCGAAATTGATCTGCTTCTTCCGCGGTGCACGTGCCCTGCAAGGCCTTTTGCAACAAGGTCGCTGCTATATCAGGGGATAGATCTTCCGTGCGCGCTGTTGCGTGACCATGATCCGAAGAGGTTGCGCCATGCGCTTTGAAATCAGCGCGGCGTTTGCGATGGGCGGCAAGATAACCTGTCCAAGTGCTCGTGTCTTCGCCCGTCATTTCGCCAAAAATCGCAACATTCTCTGCGAAATTGTCGAACTCTGGGTCAATAACGGAATCGGGGCGATAGGCCGTGATGACGTTGCCAGCCCACCCGCTGTTTTTGATCATCTTATGCCAACGAAGATCATCGATGGCGCTTTCCGTGGTGGAAATCGCTTCGATATTGAAGCGCTCGAAAAGCGCTCGTGGGCGGAATGCATCTGTTTTCAGATTGGCATCGATTTGATCAAAAATTGCATCAGCAGTTTTGGCGCTCAGGTGCTCGGTAATACCAAAAACTTCCTGCAAGGCATGATCGACCCAAATGCGAGACGGTGTTCCGCGAAACAGATAATAGTTTTCTGCAAAAATCTGCCAAATCTTACGCGGGTCAGTCTCCGTTACACTGCCATCAGCTTGGGGCACGCCAAGGGCTTCGAGCGGAATTCCTTGAGAGTGCAGCATACGAAAAACGTAATGATCCGGCGTTACAAAAAGCTCTGCTGGATTGGCGAAATGTTCATTTTCCGCAAACCATCTTGGATCTGTATGCCCATGTGGACTGATAATTGGGAGATCACGAATCCCCTCGTATAGATTGCGTGCGAACTCGCGCAGTGCAGGGTCTGTCGGAAACAGCCTGTTTTCGTCCAAAAGTGCCATGAATCCCCACCATTTCGCGGTTTTACGCGCGTCAATTTAACTGATAACCTAGTTTGGCGCTGTATAAGCGTCAACCGCAATAGCGGTTGGCAAAACAGTCATAGATTGTGCTATGCTTAGAGCCGTAAGTTACTGGGAAAAGTGTATAATGACTAAGAAAAAGCAACCTGCGAAAGAGGTGATGCAGTTAGGTTGCCTTGTACGCGATAGCGAGGGAACCATCGCTGATCAGGTGTTTAATCTTATTCGCACGCGAATCTTGACCTTGGAGCTTCCACCTCAGACCAAACTCTCGGAAACAGAAGTTTCTGGGTTGCTCGGGGTGTCACGTCAACCTGTGCGCGAAGCTTTCAAACGTCTCGCCCAGAGGGAATTTCTGGAAATTCGCCCGCAAAGCGGAACGAAGGTAAGCCTTATTTCCGAAGATGCCGCGCTGCGTGCGTTATACATTCGCAAAGCGCTAGAAGTGCAGAACTGTCGTAGCGTTTGCGCACGTATGGACGATCAGGCGCGCGCGAAACTGACTGAGTTTGTTGACCAGCAACGTGCTGCCATGGCGCAAAATGATCGCGATAAGTTTCACGCAGCAGACGACGCGTTCCATCGCGAAATTTGTGTTCAAGCTGGTGTGGCATATGTGTGGGACATGATCACCGAGATCAAACCGCACATGGATCGTGTCCGCTTGATATCGCTTGATGCGCAGTCACAGCAAAGTGCATTTACTGAACACAGCATGATTTTGGACGCGCTTTGCCGATGTGACGCTGAAGCGGCCGTTGCGGCCATGCGCACCCATCTTGATGGAATATTGGTTCATATCGAAACGGTTAAAGCCAAAAACCATAACTGGTTCGTCAAAAATGCCACCTAGCTGAGGTGATCGCGGCGGTCATTCCGCCACGATCGATTTGCAGGCTTAATCCACATCGCCGCGCGCAGGGCGGTCGTTTTTGATCGTGAAGATCATGCCATCAAGGAGTTCATCGAGATCAGGGCGCGCGGCTGGGCCGTTTGAAATAGCAACGATTTGAGCCGTGCCATCTGGGCGGATGCAGAAAATGCCAGGTTCCGCAAAGCGTCGGTCTGTCTCGCCTGAATCCAACGGATCGCTGATGAATAGGCCCATTTTGCGCATATCAGCTTCTTGCAAGTCATAGCCGATGTCGAACGTCCAACCGAATTGTTCGATATCAGCGTTTACCTTTTCAAGCGGATCAGCAGAAATGCAAGCAACATCAAAGCCGGCGGCGTTCCAGTCTTTGTAGGTCTTTTCGAGCTTATTCAGATAGTTTTTGCAACGCCCGCAGTGTTTCCCGCGATAAACTATGAACAACGTCCAACGCTCTTTTGGGCCACCAATCGCGACTGTTCCACCGCCAATTTTTGGCACTTCAACAGACGGAAATAGGGCGCCGCCCTGCAACTTTGTTGCGCTTAATGAAGTGGATTGTGACATGGTAAAGATCCTTTTGTTGAGTAAGCATTGCCCTACTTGGGAGGGCAAATTCAGGGCGGGTATTTCGTAGTTTCGAACGAAGCTCGAAACACTTTTGCGCGAGATTCTTCGGAAACTGCAGTGAAGATCTCTAATTGTCAAATTGGTGATTCTAGCGTGGAAGCAGGTTGTGCCTTGCGATGCTTGGCCCCGAACTAAACATTTTTCAGGCTTCCGAAATTCCCTAGGCGGCCGTTCAAGATATCTAATATTTATCTGAAAACAAACATTAAAAATGAACCTAACGGAAAGTGCTCGGCTGGGCAAACCCGCTTGAGCGAAATGGAATGCAGCTCGATGTCAAAAAAACTTCACAAAACATACTTGTAAAAATTTGTAACTTGTGTGAGAAATTTTTCCATAATTTGTCCTGAGGAGGAGACAACAATGAAGATCACTAACATCATCGGTGGCGGTGCATTCGCATTTGCAGCTGCTGCGACAATGGCGTTCGCGCCTGTAGCTGCTGAAGCAAAAGACTGGCGCGGCTGGAACATCCACGTCGTTGATTATCCAGTGTCACACGGCATGGAAGCGTTCATGGCGGAAGTCACTGAGAAAACTGGCGGCGAGCTCGCAGGTAAAGTATTCCACGCAGGTGTTCTGGGTTCCCAGCCTGATGCGATCGAGCAACTTCGTCTCGGCATCATGGACTTTGGTGTATTCAGCCTTGGGCCGATGGGCCAAGCGGTTCCAGCGACAAACGTCGTTTCCTTGCCATTCGTGTTCAAAAGCATCCCACAGATGTATGAACTTATGGACGGTGCACCAGGCGCAGCGCTTGGCGAAGCACTGGAAGAAAAAGGCATCGTTGCTCTGGGTTACTATGACGCCGGCGCACGTTCTTTCTATAACTCCATCAAGCCAATCAACACACCTGCTGACGTTGAAGGCATGAAGGTTCGCGTCATGAACAACGATCTGTTCGTTGGCATGGTTGAATCAATGGGCGGCAACGCAACACCAATGGCGTTCGCGGAAGTATACCAGTCGATCAAAACTGGCGTTGTAGACGGTGCAGAAAACAACCCACCATCCTACGAGTCCACAAGCCACTTTGAAGTTGCTAAGTACTACTCTTTGACGCAGCACTTGATCATTCCTGAGTGCCTCTGCATGTCCAAGAAAACATTCGACGCGCTTACACCTGAGCAGCAAGAGATTGTTAAAACTGCTGGCAAAAACTCCACAGACCTGCAGCGTAAGCTTTGGCAGGAACGTGAAGCGGCTTCTATGAAGATCGTTGAAGAGGGCGGCGTTATCGTGAACGAAATCGCTGACAAAGCAGCATTCCAAGCGGCAATGGCTCCAGTATATGAGCAGTTCCTCTCTGCGAACCCTGAAATGACAGATCTGGTTAACGTTTTCCGTAACGCTGACTAATCAGGTCTTTATATCAAAGTGCGCCCTGTCTTAGGGCAGGGCGCACAAACTTCAAATCCAAAGGAATTGGTTTGTGGAACAGGCACCCCCTTGGATGCAACGAACTGAGCGTGTGCTCGACGGTTT
>NZ_JBDWVM010000386.1:0-5770 GCF_039984035.1 Planktotalea sp.
AACTCAAAATTATACATCTTGTCTTTCCTTTCTTTGGCGAAGAACCCCTTTAGGCTTCCTCTCTCCAAAAATATCCCGGGGAGCGCGAGGGGGTGGCCCCTCGCACCCGACCCGCAACCATCACTTTTGCATCGCTGCCCAAACCCGCGACGGCGTCGCTGGCATATCAATATGCGCAACGTCGTGACCGCCAGAATTCAAAGCATCCAGAACCGCATTGATCACAGAAGGTGGCGATCCAATCGCACCCGCTTCCCCGCAGCCTTTGACGCCCAACGGATTGTGCGTACACGGCGTCTGGCAAGAATGATCAACCGTGTAGAACGGCAAATCATCCGCGCGTGGCATCGTGTAATCCATGTAGGACGCGCTCAGAAGCTGACCGTTGTCATCATAGACACAGTTCTCCATCAACGCCTGACCAATGCCCTGCGCGATACCGCCATGCACTTGGCCCGATACGATCATCGGGTTGATCACGTTGCCGAAATCATCCGCCGCCGCAAAACGCTCAATGGTGACTTTACCGGTGTCTGGATCAACTTCGACCTCGCAGGCATAAGCACCCGCAGGATAGGTAAAGTTCGCAGGATCATAGAACGCAGTCTCCTCTAGACCCGGCTCAATGTCCTCCAGCGGATAGTTATGCGGAACATAGGCCGCTAGGGTCACATCGCCCCAAGCCACAGACTTGTCCGTTCCCGCAACCGAGAAGTTACCATCCTTCAACTCAATGTCCGCCTCAGAGGCTTCCATCAAATGCGCCGCGATCTTCTTGGCCTTGTTGATGATCTTCTCCGTCGCGCGCACCATCGCCGATCCACACACCGCGAGCGAGCGGGAGCCATAAGTCCCCATACCAAACGGCACCTTCGCCGTATCGCCATGCACGATATCAACTTGCTCTGCATCGATGCCAATCATCTCCGCAACAACCTGTGGAAACGCCGTCTCGTGCCCCTGACCATGGCTATGCGCCCCGACCATAACGCTGATGGAACCCGTCGCATTCACACGCACCGTGGCCGCATCATAAAGACCCGCACGCGCACCAAGTTGACCAACGAGGTTGGACGGCGCAATACCGCAAGCCTCGATATAGTTGTTGATCCCAAGCCCGCGCATCATGCCGCGCGCTTCGCTTTCCTTGCGACGCGCTGCAAAACCCGCGATGTCGGCGATCTCTTCCAGCTTGTCCATCGTCGCGTTGTAATCGCCCGTGTCATATTCCACCGCAACAGGCGTCGCATATGGGAATTCCGTGACATAGTTCTGACGGCGCAACGCAATCGGATCAACGCCCAGCTCACGCGCAGCCTGATCAATCACCCGCTCCAATTGGAACGTCGCTTCAGGGCGACCAGCACCGCGATACGCATCCACAGGCACCGTATTGGTAAAGACCGCCTTTACGTTCACATAGATATTCGGCGTCTTGTAGTTACCGGCCATCAATGTGCCATGCAGCCATGTGGGAACAGAGGACGAGAAGGTGCTCAAGTAAGCGCCCATATTCGCCAAAGTCTCCGTGCGCACAGCAACAAAATTGTTGTCCGCATCCAAGGCCAATTCAATCTTCGTCACGTGATCACGTCCATGCGCATCGGACATAAACGCTTCAGAGCGTGAAGATGTCCATTTCACAGGACGGTTCACTGCCTTCGCCGCAAAAGTACAAAACGCCTCTTCCGCGTAATGGAAAATCTTCGTACCAAAACCGCCGCCCACATCAGGGGCTACAACGCGCAGCTTATGCTCAGGAATGCCCAATACAAACGCACCCATCAAAAGACGGATCACATGGGGGTTCTGCGATGTCGTATAAAGCGTATGCTCCCCATCGGCGCGATTGTAATCGCCAACCGCCACACGTGGCTCCATCGGGTTCGCAACAAGACGGTTGTTGACCAACTCAAGCGTCGTGACATGCGCCGCGCCCTTGATCGCTTCCTCAACCGCGCCTTTGTTTTCTTCAACAAAACCCCAATCGTAGCAAAGGTTGCTCGTCAGATCGTCATGCACCTTGGTCGAACCATCGCCCAAAGCATCCTTCATGTTCACAACAGCAGGCAGCTCTTCAAGATCAAGCTCAATCGCCTCTGCCGCATCACGCGCTTGCTCTAAGCTCTCAGCCACAACCGCAGCAATCGGATCACCCACGTGGCGCACCTTGCCTTGCGCCAAAACAGGGTGCGCGGGCTCTTGCATCGGTTCGCCATGGCGATCCGTAACAAGCCAGCCGCATGGAATGCCCCCTACACCTTCGAAATCAGCGCCCGTGAAAATTTGCACAACGCCCGGCATGTCCGCCGCCGCGCTTGTGTCAATTCCGTTGATCTTCGCATGTGCCACATCAGAGCGCAGGAAATGAACATAGGTCTGTCCGCGTACATTGATGTCGTCTGTGTAATTTCCGGCTCCTGTTAGAAACCGAACGTCCTCGCGCCGCTTCGTGCTAGCGCCAATACCACCATCTTTTGGCATGAATTTTCCTCCCACAGGGGTGCGTGCAAATAGCACTCACCTTACATTTTGACGTAGGGTGCGTGATGTCACGCACCGCGCTTCATCATTCGGCTGCTATCGCTGGAATCTCTTGGCCAGACGCGGCCATGATCGCCTTGACGATGTTATGGTATCCCGTGCAGCGGCAGATATTGCCCTCAAGATACTCGCGCACTTCCGCCTCTGTCGGCTTCGGGTTCTCTTTCAAAAGCGCGGCCGTCGTCATCACCATGCCCGGTGTGCAAAACCCACACTGCAATCCGTGATGTTCCTGAAACGCCGCTTGGATCGTGTTGAGCGTGCCATCTGGTGCCGCCTGTCCTTCAATCGTCGCAACCTCAGCGCCATCAGCTTCCGCCGCAAGCATCGTGCAGCTTTTCACAGCCACGCCATTTACGTGCACCACGCAAGCGCCACACTGGCTGGTGTCGCAGCCAACATGCGTTCCAGTTAATTCCAAATCTTCGCGCAAAAACGAAGACAGCAGCGTGCGCCCTTCAACGTCTCCAGACGCGGACTTGCCGTTTACGGTCATTGTGATTTTTGTCATTCGGTCCTCCCTAGTAGCGTCGCAATTGCAGCGACCCAAAACGCCTGAAGAGGCGTGATAGGGATGACAAATTCAACGGTCCCGGAAGATGTGCGGGCTTGTCAAAGATGACATGGCTTGCAAATTGCTCCTTGAAAAAGAGACTGCTACGCGAAGTGATTCACGGCAAGCGTTAGTTTAATGCATTTGGTAACGTGAACGCCTAACAACTATGCAAATCGATTTTCCGTTCGCGGGCCATCGCACCGCAAACAGGTGTTAGCGCGAACGCAAAGCCTTATTTTTATGTTGCAGGCGAATGGGTTGTTGCCCGCAAACAAGGGCTTAGTCCATTCTTTCGAAGCGCTTTGAGAATAAAGTTACGTTCCGTCACTTTGCGGCTTCGGGCGGAAACTACAGATGCAGTGTTCCGCTCATAAGGATGTGACCGTTGCCCGCAACCTCGACACCTTCAATTGCGCCTGCGCCCCCGATCACACGAACAGCCGCTTGACCGGGTCGGCCCATCATATGGCCTTGCTCGGCGGTAAATTCGGGTCCATCGATCAAACCATGTTGCCAAAGATAGGCGCCCATCGCCCCCGTCGCAGAACCGGTAAAGGGGTCTTCTGGTGAACTTGGCGGCAAAAGCAGCAACCGCGAAAACGTATCGCCTGCCTCTGTGTAACCGCCCAGTGTGGTCAAAAACGGTTCCATCTCGTCTTGCGCCGCATCCCCAAGATTTGCGTTCAAGGCTTCAATCCCTGTGCGATCCAAAACCGCGCGCCCAAGCGTGTCGCGATTTTTCAGAAGCGTGATGACAAACGGCAGTCCCGTCGACACCAATTGCGGTTGCGCAATGATATCATCCGCGCTCAGCCCAATCGCTGCCGCGACCAGCGCTTTGTCCGGCTCAGGTCCAAACACCGGCGCAATCTGGCGCATGCTCACGCGCTTGCCATCTTCGCTGAGCGTGACAGGAATAATCCCCGCCTGCGTTTCCAGCGTCAGATCGCCAGTTCCAATCGTGCCAGCCGCATGCGCCGCAATGACAGAAGCAACCGTCGGATGCCCTGCAAACGGGATTTCGCGGCTGGCGAGGAAGTAGCGCACATGAACGTCCGCGACCTCCGATGGCCCTAGAAATGTGCATTCCACCAATGAGGTTTCGCGCACATAGGCCATGCAAGTGTCCGCGTCCAAATGCGCCGCATCATGCACGACCGCGCATCCGTTGCCGCCAAATGCGCGATCGGTAAAGGCATCAACCCAGTGAAATGCGTATTCGCCCATCAGTGAACCGCGTGCGGCGCATAGTCATGCTGGCGCGCCAGATCAAAGGCAAAGTCGCGATCCGCAACTACGGCCAAACGATTGCCGTCCTCGGTGTGCACCGCGTAAAGATTGTCCAATCCCTCCGCTTGCTCGCGCATCTCTTCAGGTAGATCAGCATGCGCAATCGGACGCACATACACATTGCGACCTGTTTCGGCCTTCGTGTCCTGTGGAAAATCAGTCATAGTGCTACCCCTTTTTGATATTAATCGTTTGAACAACTGCGTCTGGCCGCGCGCGGGTCAAGTCTACATGCAGCAGCCCGTTCTCCATCTGCGCCTCGCCGACCTCAACGCCGTCCGCCAGCACAAAACTGCGCTGGAACTGACGCGCCGCAATCCCGCGATGCAGGAACAGACGTCCTTCACTATCGTCGGTTTGTCGGCCGCGGATCACCAGCTGGCGATCTTCAACCGTAATGGCCAGATCATCCTCGCTGAAACCGGCAACAGCCAGCGTGATGCGATAAGATGTGTCTGTGGTTTGTTCGATATTATAGGGCGGGTAGCCCTCATTGCCGGATTTAGCGGTGCGTTCTACCAGCCGTTCCAGCTGCTCAAATCCCAACAAATGGGGGTAAGAGCCTAAAGTAAGCTTCGTCATAACGGTTTGTCCTTAAAGCAAAGCGACAGTCCAAATTTGCGATCCCGTTCCGGCAATCGCGCATTTGATAAATATGGGAAGCAAATCGCTCATGTGCAAGGGCTATGCGCAGCGCGCACGCTCCGATATACTGAAATCTCTGCACGATTTGCCTAAATGGACTAACAAAATGAACGCGCCCACCGACATCTCCATGAAAACAAACGATGTTTTACGGATTGAGCTGGAAGTCATGCGCCAAGAACACCGCGATCTAGACGAGTCGATCAGCGCATTGGCCGCAAAAGGCACCGCCGATCAGCTGATGATGCAGCGCCTCAAACGCACCAAGCTGCGACTAAAAGACAAAATATCGCAAATCGAAGACCGTTTGACCCCAGATATCATTGCCTAAAGCGCGCATCTGGCTATAGTCCGCCGCTCACGAAGAGGGGTGATAAAAATGGCCGATATCGAAGTTGGAATCATCATGGGCAGCCAATCTGATTGGCCCACGATGAAGGAAGCCGCCGACATGCTCGACGCGCTTGAGATTCCATATGAGAAAAAGATCGTATCAGCCCACCGCACCCCTGATCGTCTCTGGGACTATGGCAAGACCGCCGCACCCCGTGGCCTCAAGGTCATTATCGCAGGCGCAGGCGGCGCAGCTCACCTTCCGGGCATGATGGCCTCCAAAACCCGCGTGCCCGTCATCGGCGTTCCGGTGCAGACCAAGGCGCTCTCGGGCGTTGATAGCCTCTATTCAATCCTGCAAATGCCCCGCGGCTTTCCTGTCGCGGCCATGGCCATCGGCGG
>NZ_JBDWVM010000387.1:0-1869 GCF_039984035.1 Planktotalea sp.
ATCACGTTTGAAGTCTTCACTGGAATTTAGCTTCCCCAGAACGGCCTCCTTGCCTCAAAGTTAGGGAAAAAAATCCCTACATTACTCAGAACTAGTCAGTTTAAGATGCCATTGCAGCCGCACCAAAACAGTCTCGAAAACGCTCCCTTGCAAGATTTAACAAATATCTCCCACTCGCCATACAAAGATCCTTCGCCCTGCTCCTCCAACATACTTTAAACACAATGACTCTACAAAATGGATGCACGAAATCGATCAACAAAAAAGTCGGTCAAGGTTCGTATGCGTGCAGGAACGATGTCACCGGCTGGGCGAATAACTGAGATCATACTATCCGTTGAAACGTCTCGATATTCATCTAATAGAGGTGATAACTTTCCCGCTTCTAAATCAGCGCCCACTAAAAACATTGGCAACCAAGCGATTCCTAGGCTCGCGAGACATGCCGCATGTAGGGCCTCAATTGAGTTACATGCAAAGCCTCGGCCAAGCTGAAAGCGGGTAGCACCTTGGGACTTCAATCCCCATTCATTAAATGCACTAGAGACATTCAGACGCAAGCATGCGTGATTAATCAAATCTTCAGGTACAGCCGGCGTGCCCCTGCGTCGCACATATTCTGGCGAGGCACATACGATGCGCCGGTTGGTCAACAATTTCACCGCGACAAGGCTAGAGTCCGGAAGGGCTGCATTGCGCACAGCTAGATCGAAATTACCCCGAACAATATCCACGACGGCATCGGTTAGTGTCAGATCTACTTCGATTTCGGGGTGCTGCTTCATGAAATCGACAATTGCAGGAACGACGTGCATCTGCCCAAATGCGTTTGATGTCGTCAGCCTTATCTTACCTTGTAGTTTTGCGCTGCCATCCGAGATTTCGCTTTCAAGCACTGTAATACGCGCCATGATCTCACGAGCTTCGGCCACATAGCGTTCCCCCGCCTGCGTAAGGCGCATGCTGCGCGTGGTGCGGATAAGCAGTTGTGCCCCGAGCCGTTCTTCAAGCTGGCTCACACGCTTACTCACAGCAGAATGTGTTTGACCAATGGCGCGTGCGGCAGCGGAAAACCCACCCTCATCCACCACAGCCAAAAGCAATGCCATATCCAAATCATGTCTCATCTGTTCCATATCGGCACAGGTTTTGCGCCATTTCAAGGAATTATCAAAACAAAACTAATCTGAGAGATTTGATCTGTTCCTTAAACACGGATGGAGACCAATCATGAACATTGCAATTCAGTCCCTTATTGATCGTCACACCACTCAAAAGGTCACCCAATGCGGTGGTGGCTGCCGTTGTACAAAACCGAAAAATCCAAACGCCGATATGGCTGATCTGCGCATGTACAATTGTTGTGTCAGCATTACATCTGCGCAAACAACTGATGATGTCGTTGTCGTAAAATGGAGTGACGGGACAACAGATCAGTTTCACCACGGCTGGCTACGAGAAAATGACCCCAGCCCGGCTTCGCGGCACCCTATTTCGCGGGAACGCATTGTAAAGCCGCTCTCATTCCCAGCGTTTATTCGCCCCAAATCCGTCTGCGTTCACTCGAATGGCGCTTTGTCGGTGACTTGGTCCGAACACAACAGCAACCACACAAGCTTATTTGATGCGGGTTGGCTGCGAGCGCACAGCTATTGTGGTTCTAAATCAACGCAAACACCCAACCAAACACGCCCAGATCGTCCCAGCCCCGCCATTGCTGTTTGGCACGATTTGCTTTCATCGCAAGACGCTCTTCGAAACTGGCTCGATAGTTACCTGTTGTCAGGCTGGTCCATTGTCGTTGGCGTGCCACATGAGGATGGCGCAGCTGTCAAGCTCGGCCAACGTATTGGCACCGTTCGGTCAAGC
>NZ_JBDWVM010000388.1:0-10017 GCF_039984035.1 Planktotalea sp.
GTGCCCGGCAACATCAACCGTGCAAAAGGCAGTGGCGTCATTGAAGCGCTTCTTGAGCGGGACAAAGATGCACAACGTCTCGAATTCCATATTCTCGGCGCACATGATTTCGAAACGAAACATCCCGGTCTCGTGTTCCACGGAACCTACAAAAGAGAAGAGTTCGCAGAGCGCGCAGCGCGAATTTCCCCACATGTGGGCGCGGTCTTTTCTATCTGGGACGAAACCTACTGCCATACTCTGACAGAAATGTGGGCCATTGGCCTGCCTGTGATCGGTCTCGACTACCCGACCGTCGCAACACGCATTCGCAAGAGCGGTGCAGGTTGGGTGCATGATGAATCCAATTTGGATGCCCTCTACGCGAGCATGATCGCAGAGCTTGGCGATCCCGAAGAGTTCACAGAAAAACTCATGGCTGTCGTTGCTTGGCAACGTACCGAGGGTCGCTCAAACACAACCAAGGCGATGGCGTCAAAGTACCAAGCGCTGTACCAAAACACCTTCGCCAGTGTCAAAAACGCGCAAGTGCCGTTTGCCGCGCCGAATAAAAAGCCGAAACTGATCGGGCTCGAAAAAAGACGCGTCGCCGTTGTCAGCCCTGCGGATCCAAAGTTGACTGGCGCACCCGCCTCAACCCATGTCCGCGTTTGGGAACGGTGCATTAATAAGCTCGACAGCAATGTGACCTACATCCGTATGACACCTGACGCATTGGTTTCTGCCGTCCGCACGGGCGAAATCTCGACAGGCATCATTCAACGCAATGCGCTGAACAAGCAGATTTGGGAAAAACTCAAACCCCACGTCGACGCAGGTGACTTTAAGTATACCGTCGATCTGGACGATGATCTCATGGCAGTGCCAAGCGACAAAGATCCCAACGGTGCTTATGCGGCCTATGCGCTGGTCCTCAAAGAAATCCTTGAAGGCGCCAACCTTGTCACGGTTTCCACAGAACCGCTCGCCAAGAAGATCGGTGAAATCAATTCATCCGTTTCAGTCGTTCCAAACCGTCTCAGTGGACGTGTATGGCGCGGTCGTCTGCCCGACCGTAAAAACGACGGGTTGGTGCGCGGCCTCTATATGGGCAACCGCAGCCACGACGAAGACTTTGCAATGGTCTTCGATGCCTTTGAATCAATCGCGAGTTCTAACCCCAACCTGAGACTGCGTTTGATCGGCGCCTTGGCAAACCCACCTGCCAAGCTGCCAAAATGGCTTGAGATTGTTGATGTCCCCAACGGGGTGCAAAACTATCCAAACTTCGTGAACTGGCTGCAGTCTCAATGTAACGAACTGGACTTCGGCATCGCGCCGCTGACCAACGCGCCATTCAATAGCTACAAATCAAACTTGAAAGCTCTGGACTATTCCGGATTGGGTCTCCGTGTCCTAGCCTCGAAGCACAGCGTATATGAACCTCTAAAAGACGCGCCTCACCTTAAACTTGTCGCAAGCACTAAACTTGCTTGGGAAAATGCTTTAAAAGCAGTAATCAAGCAGGGGACTTTGACCACACAAGAACGCGAAGATGCGCAGGATTGGGTATCTGACCATATGCTTGACGAAACGCTTAATGAGTATTCAGACCTCGTTCTGAACAGTTTTTTGGAGACTAATAAATGACTTTACCCGACTTCCTCGTTTTGGGGGCGCAGAAGGCTGGTTCAACTTGGATTTATGACTGTTTGAAACATCATCCTGATGTCTTCATGCCAAAGTCTGTAGAACTATTGTACTTCAATAAACTAAACTACTCAGACCCAGAGTTGCTTGAAAACTATAAAGCAAATTTTGAGGGTGCAGATCGATTTAAACGCGTAGGTGAAAAGACGCCTGGCTACTTCTGGAGCACTGATCGGGAACGCTCCAAAACGCAGCCACCGCCCATGCACAACCCGGATATTCCGAGCGCTGTTCGCGACGTGCTCGGCACTGATGTTGATTTCATCGTTTCGCTACGCCACCCGGTGTGGCGTGCAATTTCTGCGTTCGGGCATCACGTCAAACGTGATCGTATCGATCCGACCAAAACGATCAGTGAGACCGCCCATAAATTGGGTATTCTCGATATCGGTTTCTACGGCGCGCATTTGAAGCACTGGCTCGACACGGTCGACAAGAAACGCATGAAAGTTTTGATCTTCGAAGAAGATATCGTTGCGAACCCAGAGCAGGGTTTCACAAAGATATGTGATTTTCTTGGCATCAACTCCAAAGAAACGCCCGCAGGATTGTTCAAAGCATCCAACGCAGGCGGTCCGCGTGAAATCAGTCGCGCTGGCATCACGGTCAAAGGCCATCCGCTCCCGATTGGACCGGAAGACATCGAATTTCTGATCGATATCTATTCGGAAGATATCAAACTCCTGAAATCTCTGCTCGGCCACGACATTCCGTCATGGGATGCCGAAACCGCACGGCTTTTGAAGTGGTGCAAAGACGTCAGAGAAAAAGGCCCAGAAATGGAGCAAGTCGCCCAAAACGATCCAGCCGAAGCAAAACCGAACAGCCATCAGATCTTGCGCAGCTACGGCCTTGAAGCCACACCTCGCGTGTCAGGTGGCCTCGACAAACGTTTCAAGTTCGAAGCCCCAGCACGCCTCTCCGATTTGGTCATGCGCGGCGATTGTTCCATGGGCGCGTTTTCTTATGCGGTAACTGGCCACGCCTATGGCACGCATATTGGGCGCTACTGCTCAATCGCGCGGGACGTGAATATCGGACAGTTCAATCATACGATGGAATGGCTCTCCACCAGCCCGTTTCAGTTTGAACAGGGCTTTAAGTTTGCCACAGGCGAGAATTTCCCATTCAAAGCCGAGTACGATGAAAACAATCCCGACCCCGCATTATCTGCGCGTGCCCGCCTAGAACTCACGCGCACCACAACGATCGGAAACGACGTTTGGATCGGTCACGGTGCAGTCCTAACTGCCGGTGTTTCCGTCGGTGATGGCGCTGTCATTGGGGCACATGCGGTCGTCACAAAAGACGTCCCACCCTACGCGATTGTTGGCGGTGTTCCTGCCAAACTCATTCGCTACCGGTTCCCGAAGCGTCAGATTAAGCAACTGCTTGCCTTGCAGTGGTGGCAGTACGCCCCTTGGCAATTAGCCGATGTTCCGTTTGCTGACCTGTCGGCTGCAATTTCCGAGATTAAGCGCCGTATAAATGAAGAGGGTATGAAACCTTATCAACCCGATGTCATCGCGACACGCGAAGTTGTCCCTGAGATGTTTTCTTAAGAAAGGTAAGTCGCAGGTATTTTAAGCGACGTAGAACGTGAAAATATGACAAAAAACTATTTCCTCCTCGGTGTCGGTAGCCAAAAATGTGGTACCAGCTGGCTCCATAATATGATCTCGCAATCAGCAAATGTGGATATGGGTATTGCCAAAGAATACCATATCCACGATGCCCGCACGATTCCAGAATGTGCAGGTTTCAAGCGTCGCGCGCAAAAACGACTGTCAGGCCTCAAGGCACGCGGCGAAACCAATAGCGCAGGCCCTAAGTTGCAACTTATTTTGGATTTTCATCGTGATGAAAACGTCTACTATGATTACTTCCAAGGGCTCGTTGCGCCAGGCAACATTCATGTCACTGGCGATTTCACACCCTCATATTGCGGCTTAAGTGCGGAAACCTTCCGCGGCATTGATGAGCAGCTGACCAATCGTGGCATGACAACGAAAGTTGTCTTCCTCATGCGCGATCCGGTTGAGCGGTCTTGGAGTGCCGTCCGAATGAGTCGACGCGAATTGCAGCGCAAGAATCCCAAGCGCCAGTTTGAACAAACAGAAATGGAACAGCTGAAAGATATCTACGCTTCTCCCGTTTACCAACTACGGTCTGACTATGCTGCAACACTCAAGAACTTGAGCGCGGCATTCCCCGAGGAACGTGTCTTCATCGAATTCTACGAAACTCTATTCTCACAGGACGTGATCAACAGGCTTTGTGAATTTGTCGAAATTGATCCTATTCAGGCCGATTTAGGCAAGTTCGTGAATGTTTCTCCGAAGGTTACGACCATTTCTGAAGACATTGCTGAAGAGATTGCAACCTACTATGCAGCGTCTTATCACGAAGTCGCGAATAGGTTTGGGACCGAGAAAGTGAAGAGCATTTGGCAAAGTGCCCGTTTCGTTCTCTGAGCGTAATTTGAATTTAAATTTGTGTATGAAAGAAATGCAATGAGCAGCTACGTTGAAATTAATATTGATCAATATGATCAAACTGCACCAAACACTATTGTTGTGCTTGGACCTCCTCGCTCAGGTACCTCGATGATTTCCGGCATTCTACGGTTGCTCGGCATCTATATGGGCGAATGTACCAATACCAACAACGAAGACCCACGCTTCAACAAACGTCAGAGCGTTGAGTCCATTCGCGAATTGATCGGTTCAAACAACCAAGACTATCCTCAGCAATGGGGCTGGAAGCAGCCGTCGACCTATCTTTATTATGACAAGGTCGCCGACGTTGTGCGCGCACCGATTTTCATCGTTTCCTACCGCAACATCCTGGCTTCTTCAGCGAGCAAATTGAAGCACACGGATACGGGTGACATCGGCAGACTCGTGGGCGGATATGCTCGTAACTATCTGCGCATCGCCAAACTTTTGAAAGAGCACGACGGCCCACGCATTCTGGTCAACTACGAGAAAGTCCTTGAGGACCCAATCGCTCTAGGCGAGGCCTTGTCCAAACGACTTTTAGGAAAAGACCTTTCGCCCGAAGTGCGCGGCAAACTAGAAGCGTATTGCGCACCGGGGTCCTACAAACCGATCGAAGACTACCTTTAAACAACGTTAAAAAATGTCTAATTCAACAGCCTTCACCCATAAGGGTGGAGGCTGTTTTTTGCTTTCTACAATCGAATTTCACGACATTCGCTCGAAACAAGCCTGTTCCACACGCACCACTATTAACATAATGTTAATTATACGAACGACACTCGGCCCGATTTCACCCCAAGCATTCTTTAAGCCTGCTCTGCAACTGCGGGTGATCTGGATGAACCACAAGCGCTGCTTTCAGCGCTTCGGCTTCCTCTGCGCGCGCTCCCTGCTTGCGTAACACCCGCGCGAGCACCAGATGAAACCGAACCGGTTGAGCATCCAATTCCAGCGCACGCCTCAGGGCCACAACAGCCTCATCAAGCTGCCGCGCATGCTCTAAACACGCGCCATATAGGTGGTTCAAAAGGCCATGATCGGGATGCAACGGCAGCGCCGCCTTCAAAACGATCAGCTCCTGTTCACGATCCCCCAACTTGCGCAACACCCGCGCCAAAGCCATGTGATGCTTCAAGAGCTGATCATCCATTTCAAGCGCTCGGCGCAAAGGCGTCAAAGCGCTCTCTAGATCTCCCGATACCTCATAAAGGCTGCCCAACCGAAAATGGAACTCTGAACGATTGTCCAACGCCGCGACGGCCTCTTTGACCAGCGCCAGCGCCTCATCAATCCGGCCCTCAGCCTCGAGCTCCTTACTCTTAGCCACTTTCGCCTGGGGCATCTCATCGACATAGGCTGAACCATCATCACCGGGGCTTTTTGCCTGCCAATATGCCATCCATTCCGCTTCAAGCTCTTCAAATGCGCCTTGCGCCTGCGGGTCAGTGAACCGAAGGAACAAATCGTAAGCGCGCTTTACAATGTCAGGAACTCGGTCATCGGCATCGATATCCGTTTTTGACAAAATATGATGACGATCTTCAGGCGCAAGAAACGCATCAATCGCCTGTGCTTTGTCCGCGTCAAGCTCTGCAAGATTGGGCAGGCTTACATGTTGGCAAACCTCCTCCAACGCACCTCGCCAATCAGACAGCAAATCTTCGTAATGAACGACGATCCGATGCTGCCCGCGCGTATTGCGTTCCGCATCCAACATATAGCTCAGCCAGAGCTCTAGACCGTGCTCAAGGCTCAGATCATCACGAAACGCCAATGATCCAGCAACTTCCAAAGGGTTACGGCAGGAAATCAGATAAACTGGCTCCGCAGATCGCGCCATTATCGCATCGTGCCACAAGGGCAGAAGGCAGGAAAACCTCGGGTCCTTGAAAACAATCGACTCAAATCCACCAAATTCCTGATCGAGTAAGTCCTGCGCTGCGCTGGCACGGTCAGCAAACGCGCGCGATTCGGTCCAAGTCTTCGCAAGCGGCTTAGGGTCTGCCCAGTGCCTGTTGAACTCAGCAAGCACCTCATTGTTGAATTTCACAATGGAGCGCGGCTCCCAATATCCGGACGTATTAAAACTGTTCGCCTGCAACAGCGCATCAGAGGTACGCGGGCCAAGAATATTAATGGAACGCGACAGCGCAGAGGTGCCCGAACGGTGCATACCAAGGACGACAAACGTTGAAACAGTAGCTTTTTCCATCTCGAGTATCCTAAGCGATGTGATAAGCGCGTAACAAACGAATTTGGTATGGTTTAAGAACTTTCCCTAGCTGTATATTGCATTTCACTTTCTATCAATGCATCCCGCCTGCAGAAGCCCCCATAGCCCCTGCAAAGCGGGATCAAACGCTTATCAATTGTACACACCACCAGTGCTTTCGACGCCATCAACATCGCCAGGGAAATACGTCTCGCCCTCGTTGCTCGTGTTGATAACTCCGTTCAACCAAACCTTATAACGACGCCCCGTAGCCGTGCCGACAAATGTCAACGCAGGCATTTGTGCGACACTACAACGTGCACAAGACACAAATGCAGAGCTGAAATTGACCACCGAAGTCAGTGTCACTGTTTGAGATTGAAAATCGGCCACACCCCCCTCGAGCAATTGCAAATGGTATTTTGCACCACCTGAAATGCTGTAGGGGCCGTCTAAGGCTAAATTGCCGTTTTCCACGACGATAATATGCCCACCCGCAACGCCAAAATCGACATGTGCCAGTCTCACAAGTCCCTTGTTAGAGACGTGAATCGTTGCATCAGCAGTGCTCGCATTCTGCAATCGCACGCCCTCTAACGCCAACGTACCATCGCTGACCTTAAACACCTCATCAACGCCGTCTAAGATCACTAAATCCGGCGATGCCACGTTCCCTGTGATCGTCAATTTAGACGCGCCCACGATAGGCATCGATATCTCAAGCGGGCTAGAAATCGAGTACGTTCCATCTGCCAGTTGAATGCCAACAGCGTGCCCGCGCGCATCGATACCTTGAACAACAGTCAACGCATGGTCGAGCGTCGCAAACGCCCCTGCCCCCAACGTTAACCCGTCGCCCGTATCGTTCCCGAGCAACGGATCGACAAAATAAGTGCGCGGCGCGCTCAACACGTCACGCCAGGCCGTTTGTCCAAACGTCACACCGCCCGTCGCCGCATCAATACGAAGCGCCTCAAACCAGGTCGCACCATCGGCACTCACTTTGAAGGAAAAATCGTCATTCCCCGCGAGCCCCATCTCCGCGCGCCCCGAGAAACCGGTCTGAAACAAAAGGCTCGCCGTATCACTTACCGCCGCCTTGTTGATCTTCAACTGATGGTTCGATCCAGCATGGTTCAGCAAGACCGCATCAGACGCGACGGACAGACGGTCAAACCCATCTGCAACCGCGTTAATGCCTAACGTATCAACCGTTGTGACTTCATCAGAGACCCAGTCGGTCCCGTCAAATGTGACACGAACCCCCTGCGCAGTGTCATAGGCCTGCCATCCCGTCAAAGGCGCGATAAAGCTCCAAACACCATTTTCGTAGATCGCAATCTCTGCATCATGCCCTGTCCAGGCCCCCTGCGCAGAAGACGCCACCAAATAACAATCGCCCGTTTCGACCGAAACTGGCGGAACAGTCAGATCGCGCGCAAGAACGACCATTTGGACCAAAGCATCCAAAACCCGCAACGCCTCGTTATGAGTGACATGTTTCTGTGCCTGTGCCGGTTGAATATAGGGCAGGCCCAAAATTGAAGTGGAAGAAGTCATGAGGCGCGCTCCGCTGCATTGAAAAGGAAGCCAGAACACTAACTTGAACCTCTTACCGGTCCCCTACCCCACCGCGCGGTGCTCTAAGCGCCCTTCATGCAGTGATTTCAAGCTTCACAAGCGCATGATTAATGAGCACATATTCCAAAGTGATAAAATCGATATGGTAGCCGAAAGCCAATGATGATACCTTCTTCTCACTACAAAATTTCCAAGGACAAATTATGAAACGTAAAGGCATTATACTCGCCGGCGGTTCAGGCACGCGCCTCTATCCAATCACAGTAGGCCTGTCGAAACAGCTTCTCCCAATCTATGACAAACCAATGATTTACTATCCGCTCAGCGTTTTGATGCTCAGTGGCATCCGCGAGATTGCGATCATTACGACGCCCGCGGATCAAGACCAGTTCAAACGTATCCTCGGCGACGGCAGTCAATGGGGCCTGGAGCTGACCTACATTACACAACCGTCACCAGATGGCCTCGCTCAGGCATATTTGCTCACCAAGGATTTCCTCGCGGGCGCACCGTCAGCCATGGTGCTTGGCGACAACATCTTCTTTGGGCATGGTCTTCCCAAGATGCTGAATCTAGCCGATCAAAGCACTTCTGGCGGGACCGTGTTCGGTTATCACGTCTCTGATCCAGAACGCTATGGCGTCGTCGAATTTGATAGCGCGGGTAAAGCGATTGAAATCGTTGAAAAGCCAGAACAGCCAAAGTCCAACTATGCTGTGACCGGTCTCTATTTCCTTGATGGCACAGCGTCAGAGCGCGCCGCATCTGTTCAACCGTCAGAGCGCGGTGAACTGGAAATCACTTCCCTTTTGGAAACCTATCTCAACGATGGCTCCCTTGACGTACAACGTATGGGCCGCGGTTATGCATGGCTCGATACGGGCACGCACGGCAGCCTTCTGGACGCGGGTAACTTCGTGCGCACACTGCAAAAACGTCAGGGCATGCAAACCGGTAGCCCCGATGAAATCGCCTTTGATCAGGGCTGGATTTCAGCCGAAGGCTTGGAAGAACGCGCGGCCCTATTTGCCAAAAACGAGTATGGTCAGCACCTGCGCAACATCCTAGCAGAGAAAAGCACCTGAAACGCCTAACACACTGATTTAAAACAACTTTTAGAGACAAAGGCGGCGAACAACTCGGTTCGCCGCCTTTGTTATATCTGCAAACCTTATCCGCGGATAAGATCGCTAGCCCCCTACCCTAGCCCATCAACCAATCCCGCAATCGCCCGCTCTAGCTGAGCGCGATCAATGGTAGAAAAATCTCGATCAACTTTGATCTCAAGGCGCCCTACTCCGGCGGTGCATTTCACCCGACCCGCACGCGTGCGGATATCAAATGTGGTCTTGGTCTTTGACGGGTCCGCGACCGATGCTTTGGTCTTGCGCGCAGGCAAAACAGTCTCGCCTTCGGGTCCATCAACGGCGACATCCTCGACATGCAGATACCGCCTTAGAACGTCCAACTCATCCTTGATCGACCGCATGTCCCAGTCACTCAGATCATCGCGAATACGCGCTTTGATTTCCGGCCGCTCCTTGATCTCCCGCGCAAGCGCAACGCCGAGCGCACGCGGGATCTCGGTTGGGTAGGCCAAGGCATCCCCGATCTCATCCAGCAAATAGGCGAAGGAACGGATGTAGCTCCGCTTTGAATAGGCCGCCGATTGAAACAGCGCAGCAACCGCGCTGCTCAGGTCCTTGGCCTCTGTCGCGGGGTCCATTGCATAGGTCTGCGCCGCGCGCGCCATCTCTGCGAATGATAGGTCCTTGCGGATCACATTCTCATCCACCATGCGCCGATAGAGGCTGCCGATATCAGCGCCCCCCGGCAACACCAGTGCGGGCACCCTGCCCCATGTCTCAGTCGCGCCAGACTGCTCCAGCAGCGCGCGATACGCGCTCAAGCGCCGGAACCCTTGAACCAGCTCGTAGCCTGTTCCATCAGGACGTTTCAGCACGCGGATCGGGTTGGACAGACCGAGCTCCTTGATCGATGTGATCAGGCTCTCTAGCTCAAGATCATCACTCG
>NZ_JBDWVM010000389.1:0-16439 GCF_039984035.1 Planktotalea sp.
CTTTCAATAGGGCATTTCGTGAGATTACGGGAAAATCCCCCACGGAATTTCGTGCATTACCAAGTATTGAATGATCAATTGATTTTGAAATTTCTTTATCGATTTTGAAAGAAGCTTGCCGATTTTGAAACTCGGCAAGCACTCCAAAAGATATCCGTGACATCGCTCAAACATCCCCAAGGTTGGGTTGCAATCAAAAGTGGCTGCAATTCGGTCTTTGCGCTTGGCTAAGCGAGTTGGTCAGGAGCTGGGGAATGGCCAGAGCTGAGTCTCAGCTTTGGTCGTCATCGTACTTAACCATTCACGTTAATTGAAATGGAAACAGACACTATGCCTACCATTAGTATTACGAGCATAACCTGCCTTGCCACCTCGGGGGACCACGCCGACAGCAATTCCAATGATGAAGTGTGGTTGCTGGCGTTGTCCGACAATAAGGCGCCAGTACGTTATCCTTCAGCGCCTTTGACAGCCCAATCAATGAACACCACGGCCGACCCAGATAAGGGAGTCGTGGTCACTTGGGGCATCAATGGCGATTTGGTTTTGACCTGCGACGAATGCGTAAACCTCACGCTCTACGAGCAAGATTTCTATCTCGATCTTGATGCCACAGATTACCTTGGAAACACCAAGTTTGCATCGGATGGCGATATTCCAACTTCCCCTGTGATCGTTACCAACGGCTCTCAATCGCGCTACCAGATCGATTTTGAAGTTTTGCAATCTTAAGCCCCAAGGAATTTCCCAATGACACTTCATGACCTTACCACCGCGCGCCTAACGCACGTTGATTCCCGCCTCCAAGAAACGTTGAAAACGTCTATCGTCGAGGTGAACAGAGATGATTTTAAGGCGCAAGTACCGCGATTAACGTCAAAGTTGGCTAGTCTATTGCGTGCCGCACAAATCGCTTTTGCACAGAGCGATGTCGCGGCGCGCCTAGCTGAAACTGGAGACAAGCCCGTAGATGCAGCTATGGCTTTGGCGCCCGAAGTTTTGGCCATCCCTGAGATGCGTGCTTTCTTCGATGCAGCGCGTCAACCAGAGATGATGCGTTCATCCAGTGAGCTCAGCACGCCAACAATTCTGCCTCAATCCATTCTGGTGCCATTTTATTTCATTCTAGATGTCGCCGAAGCGGGAGTCGTGCCTTTTGCGGGTTTCGCTTTCGATCTGACGTCTGATGATGGCAACGTAAATTTCTACGCAGGACTGAATGTTTTGGTTGGCGAAGATATCACGGTTGCCGCCGGATATGGCATCGGCCTGACGGCGATGAGCTACAACCACATGACGGGCGCATCGGTTGGGCTCAGTGCAGATTTTGTAAAAGGTGAAGGGTATTACATCGAAGGCTCAGTCGGATGGTCGTTGCTGCCGCCATACGCAAAGATTAGCCAGTGGGCGATTGTCGTCGGCGATGCTACGGGCGTTGGCGGTGGCGGCGATGCTTTTGGTGGATTCACCATATCCCTTTTTGACATGTCTATGCCGCCAATGGTGCAACCGGATGGGCCGAACATTATCGATGTTCGCAAGTTCGATGCAATTCAGACCAAAAATGACAACGGCAGTGATAGCCTACATTTCGATGTGAAGTTCAGTGATGAGGATAACAATGACTATGAGTTCCGTTATCCGATGTGGGATCATCGGGACGTGCAAAAGGGCGACATCTGGGAGGTCGGTTACACAGTAAAGTTCTGGGATACTGTGACTATCGAACTCAAGACCGGTGGCGGCAAGCTCGCGGAATGGACGATTGATGCAAGCGAACTTACTGCTGGTGAAATGTACCATCCAGCAAACGTTACTAAAGGCAGCAGCGACCAAAAGCTGGATTACGCATTATATGTCTACCCGCACCACTTAGGTGGGTGAAGCTAATGGACAGCCCTGCCCGAAAACTCGGGTGGGGCTGTGTCGTTACTGGTTATTTAGATCGCCTTACGCGCGTTTGCAGGCGTAGGCTTAACCTCTAATCAAGACTCCGATTGACTCATTGCGTGTAATTCATTAACATATTAATAATTAACTTGGAAATTAATAAATGGCATACCTGCAATCGACGCTTCCAATGATCTTGAACCGCACGCTTGATAGCGTGATGCCGGTCTATCGCGAGCTCTTTGCTAAGTATGATTTGACCGAACAGCAGTGGCGTATCTTGCGCGCGCTTTGGGAAGCGCCGGAAATTCGCTCGGCGGATCTGGCCAAGCAAACCCTTTTACCTAAGCCGAGTTTGGTCGGAATTTTGGATCGCCTTGAAGCGCGCGGGTTGGTTGAACGACGTAGATCTGAAACAGACCGTCGCAATGTCTCTATTGCATCGACGGCCAAAGGGTTGGCCTTGGCAAAAGAGGTTCTTCCGCAAGCAGATGCCATACATCGCCACATTCGTAGCCTGATACCGGATGCGGAATGGGCGGCTTTGGAGGGCGCGCTTGCGACGCTAAACACCGCGGCGACCTCAATGTCCTTGCGGGAAATTACATCATCAGAAATCGACAGGGAGTAAGAGATGAAGGGTGTTCAAGACACGATGGGTCAAGGTATTCGCTCGGGAGCAGAGTACCTGGAAGGGTTGCGCGATGATCGCGAAATCTGGACAGGTGGTGAACGCATTGCAGACGTGACTAAGGCCCCCGGCATTGCCAATGGTGCTGCAACATTGGGCAAGTTTCTTGATCGCCAACACGAGGCCGCATTCCAAGACAAAGTGACCTATTTGGACGACAATGGTGTTCGGTGCGGCATGTCATTTATGGCGCCGAAGTCAGTTGAAGATGTCAAAGCCAAAGGTGCCGCTTATTACGAATGGGCAACTTGGTCCAACGGCATGTTCGGTCGTACGCCTGACTACAAAAACGCCTCTGTGATGTCGTTTGCGTCGGCGACACAATTCCTTGCCCAAAACACCAAAGGCCAAGGTGATTATGCCGCGAACATGACGCGCTTTTATGATCATGTACGCACGAATGACAAAGTGCTCACCCATACCTTGGTGAACCCCCAAGTCAGCCACGCGCAAGCTGCCGCGGGCAAGTTCAGTAAAGACGTCGCGCTGCATGTCACCAAAGAAACCGACGCAGGTATTTACGTTTCAGGCGCGCGGTTGCTGGCGACTTTAGGCCCGTCAGCCGACGAGATTGAAGTCTTTCCATCTACTGTTCTGAAGTCTGATCCTGAAAACATTCCCTTCGCTTTCGCCTTTGCGATTCCGATTGCAACGCCGGGTTTGAAAATGATCTGTCGCGATACCTATGATCACGGCAAATCCACCTTTGATGCGCCTCTCGCGTCGCGGTTTGAAGAAATGGATGCTGTCGTGATCTTCGACAATGTGTTCGTCCCGTGGGAGCGTCTCTTCCTTTATGGTCAACCTGAGCTTTGCAATCAGGCGTTTGGAGCGACGAATGCGGTTGTGCACATGGCACATCAAGTCGCGTGCGGTAAGCTGGCGAAGGCTGAGTTCATGACGGGGCTTTTGTGCTCTATCCTGAAGGCGACAGGCCGTGACAAGGACATGGCAATGAAGGGGCAAGTGGCCGAAGTCATGATGATGACAGAGACCGTTCGCGCGTTGCTGTATCAGGCCGAAAATGAAGCACATGAAGACCAGTGGGGCAACTATGTGCCTTTGCGTGGTCCGCTAGATACATCGCGCAATCTGTTTCCGAAGTTCTACCCGCGCATGGTCGAAATTCTTCAATTGATGGGGTCGTCTTCGCTTATGGCGACGCCGACTGAGGCGGATTTTGCCAACGAAATGGCCGCTGACGTGAACCAATATTTCCAAGTCGCCAACTTGGACGCCAAGGATCGCGTCGCTTTGTATCGGCTGGCGCATGATGTTGCGATTTCTGGGTTCGGTAACCGTCAGGCCCTTTATGAACGCTTCTTCTTTGGCCCTCCCTTCCTCATGAACGCACAGTACTTCGATCTGTATGACAAGGATCGTGCAATCGCCCGCGTTGATGATTTGTTACAGTCCTAAGAACGAATTGGGCGGCAATGAAAATTGCCGCCCTTTCTCTGTCTCGCCGCCTTTGCGCCCCTCGCTGGGAACCTTAGGTTTAGACCGCAGCGAAGCCAGCTTCGAGCGCGTTGAGTAACGCTGTTGCGTCTGCTTTGGTTAGGATCAAGGATGGCGATAGGATCAAGTTAGGACCACTGACACGCACCATTGCGCCGTTCTGATAGGCCGTTTCTTGGACTAACGTCGCCGTAGCCGCATCGATTGGCGCCTTGGTTTCGCGATCGCTGACCATTTCAATCGCGGTCATCAATCCGTAGCCACCTCTTACATCACCGATGATGCTGTGTTTTTCCATCAACGCCTGACACCCCTGATAAAGCTGGGTTCCACGCGCCGCGGCATTGTCGATCACGTTCAAACGTTTGGTTTCAGCGAGACATGCAAGTGCAGCGGCGGCGCCAACAGGGTGACCCGAATAAGTGTAACCGTGGCCAATCTTTGCTGATGGGTTTTCCTCAAATACGTCGATCATACGATCGCCCAGCATCACCGCACCAAAGGGGAAATAGCCATTGGTAATGGCTTTTGCAGTGGCCATCATGTCGGGTTGGATCCCCCACAAACGCGCACCCGACCATGCGCCAGTTCGACCATAGGCAGTGATAACTTCATCAGTGATCAAAAGGATACCATTGCGATTACAGATCTCTTGCACAGCTGGTGCAAAGGAAGGATGCGGTGGGATCACACCGCCCGCCCCAAGGATCGGTTCCATGATCATGGCAGCAATTGTGTTCGCTCCTTGGAATGCAATTTCGTCCTCTAACGCTTGCAAACACAACTGAGCGAGCTTTGCTGGGTCACTTTCGTTAAAGGGGTTTCGGTAGGTGTAAGGCGCGGGAATATGAAAGCAGCCCGGTAGAAGTGGTTCATAGGCGTTGCGGAAATTGGCATTGCCGTTCACGGATGCTCCGCCGATGTGGGTGCCATGATAGCCCTTTTTCAAACTTAGGAACTTTGTACGCCCCTCGTCACCGCGCAGCTTGTGGTACTGACGCGCGAGGCGCAGGGATGTTTCGACGCTGTCCGAGCCACCAGAAGTAAAGAACGCGCGGCTTAGGCCATCAGGTGCGAAAAACTGGCTAAGCTCATACGACAATTCGATCACGGCATCATTCGATGTTCCGCGAAAGGTGGAATAGTAGGGCAGTGTGTCGAGTTGAGCCGCAATCGCGTCTTTTACCGGTTGGCAGGAATAGCCTAAATTTACATTCCACAGCCCGCCAACGCCATCAATGACGCGGTGACCATCGACATCCGTAATCGAAACGCCATCCGCTGCGGTGATGATTTTCGGGGGCTGTTCAACACTGTCCTGAGGTGACGTCATTGGGTGCCACATAAGGCGTCCATTGTGTTCCTTGAGGAAATTCGAATCTCTCATGGTGGTGTGTCCAATCCCATTGGCTGAGGTCAAATCCGTGTCGAGGATTTGGGAATAGTTAAACTTTCAGCGATGCTTGATCGAAGTCAGAGCAATTTCTAGCGCTTTGATAGAAAAGATTTGACACAAGATGATTAACAAGGCAACTTTTATATTTAACAAAGCAACTAATTTCGATCCACTCGAATTACTAAGGTTCCAACGAGAACCAAAATAGGGAGAAGACACATGTCTACGATGAAGAAAACAGTTACTGCTATGGCGCTAGCCCTGAGCGCGGTTGCGGGAATGGCCCAGGCCGAGTATCCAGAAAAGCCGGTTGAGTTTGTTGTTCCTTGGCCTCCGGGTGATCTAGAAGATGTCCTGACGCGCATGATCGCTGAAGACTTTTCTGCTAAATACGATGTGTCAACTGCGGTCGTAAACAAACCAGGTGGCGGCGGCGGCCCGTTCCCGGGCGCCATTGAGGTGGCGACCGCCCCTGCAGATGGCTACACAGTTGGTTCGTTTATCATCGCGATCCCTGTTGTGGGTCCACAAATTGGTATTCCAGAGCTTAACCCCGATCCATTCGTGCCGCTTGGCAATTTTCTGACCTATCCGTTCGTCATCGCAGCAGGCGGTAACGCGCCATACGGCACGATGGAAGAGCTTGCCGCGCATGCCAAAGGCAATGATGTTGTGCTTGGCCACTTCGGTGCACCTTTAGTTCCTACGCAGGTGACCTTGGGTCTAGCGAAGGAAATGGGCTTCTCCTTTGCTGCGGACGCTGCATTTGACGCGCTTGATTGCAATACGCTCGCATCGGGCGACGTTGATGTGATCAACACGACACTACAACTGATCCTGCCGTGTCTTGATAATGTTAAGGTTCTGGCATCCATCGGATCTGACCGCATTCCTTTGACACCTGACGCACCGACAGTTTCAGAGTTGGCGCCAAACCTCGACGTTGCGCTTTGGAATGGTCTTTTCGTCCGCGCGGATACTCCGCAAGACGTGCAAGACAAGATCATTGCAGTCGCTCAAGAAACGATGAAGTCTGATCGCGCTCAGAAGCTCGCTGCGGACACAGGCGCAGCAGTCTATTGGCAGCCAGCCGCAGACGTCGTCGAGCAAATCCAAAAGGACATTGCGACGATGGCAGCGATCGAAGGCATCCTGTCTGAATAAATACTTGATTTAGGCTGGGCAGCGGCATCGTTGCCCAGCTTTTAATTTCTTGGAGCGAAAACAGCATGTCGCGCGTGAAAACCCTTCAAGCACTGTTCAAGCGCTACCGCCGACCGGGCGACATTGTCTTTGCATGGTTTGCGTTGATATTTTCGGTGTTCCTTCTGTCCCAGATTGCTGAGCAAACAGTTTGGAAGAACGGGGGTAAATTGTTCGCGCAGCCCCGTTTCTGGCCAGCGGTCTCTCTGGGAGGGATGGTAGTCTTTGCGGCATTTCACTTGCTCGGTTCGGGCTTGTCAGAACGGATTCAGGGCCGCTGGAAAGAGGTCTTGTTATGGATCGCCTCCATTGAATACGCGGCTTGGTTTATCGCATATGCCGCTGCTGTGCCTTATGCAGGGTATTTACCGACGACGGTGTTCTTTGCTGTCGCGCTCGCGCTGCGCGTCGGGTATCGACGCACTTCGACGCTGCTGGCCTCTGCGTTTGCCGCGCTTGTCATCGTCATTTTGTTTAAGACGGTTCTGAAAGTGAACCTTCCTTCGGGACTGATCTACGAAGCCCTGCCCGATGGGCTGCGGCAGATCATGCTAACCTATTTTTGATCGGAACCTGTGATGGAAAACCTCCTCGCTGGACTGGAAATGCTCGCCCGTTGGGACGTGATCTTGGCGCTTTTGGTTGGTTCAATCGGCGGCGTTATCATTGGTGCAATTCCCGGGGTCGGCCCCGCAGTTGCGATTGCCATTTTGCTGCCTGCAACCTTCTCTCTTGAACCGATTGTCGGCCTCACGATGTTGCTCGGGATCTATGGATCGTCGATGTACGGCGGCGCAATACCCGCCGTACTTATCAATACGCCGGGAACCGCCGTGAATGCGTTAACCTCTTATGATGGCTACCCGATGACGGAAAATGGCGAAGCGCACCGCGCGGTTTCGCTCGCGTATTCCGCATCTTTCTGGGGCGGCATTTTCGGTATTCTATGCCTTATCCTGCTGTCGCCATTGTTGGCGCTCATCGCGCCGATGTTTGGCTCACGCGAGATATTCCTCGCAGCGCTTTTGGGTATCATTCTCGTGATCCTTGCGCACCGCGGACAAATATTCGCTGCGGGCATGCTCGCTATGTTTGGCATCTTCCTACAGACGGTTGGTTTGGATGCCGTCACCTACACCCAACGCTATACATTTGAGGCCTCATTTCTCAGCTCCGGCGTTAATCTGATCGTTGTAGTTTTGGGGCTTTTTGCCTTGAGCCAAGCGTTTTTTTTGCTCTCCGCGCCCGACAGTAGTCCAGATGCGAAACCAATAAGCGGCCGCATGGGGGCGGGGATGAAAGAACTCCTTAAACACAAACGCGTCGCGACGGTTGCTTCTAGCCTTGGTGTTATCCTAGGTATGATCCCCGGGACTGGCGAATTCACAGCGCAATTCATGTCCTACACCTACGCGCAGAAAACATCGAAAGACCCTGAGAAATTTGGTAAAGGTTCGCCAGAAGGATTGATTGCTTCGGAAGCGGCAAACAACGCTGTTCCCGCCGCCGCGATGATCCCATTGCTTGCGCTGGGGATTCCGGGCGAGGCACTGACCGCGATGATGTTGTCGGTCTTCTATGTCCATAACGTCATTCCCGGGCCGCAACTTTTCCAGAATAATATCGATCTGGTGTACGGCCTCTATTTTGCGCTGATTGCGTTGAACGTGATCGTCATGGTGTTCTTGCTCTTTTCAACCAACCTGCTCACCAAGATCATCCGTGTTCCAACGCATTTCTTGGGGGTTCTGATCCTGCTTTTGTCTTTTGTGGGTGTCTATTCGCTTCGCAATTCATTGACCGATTGCATGATGGCCGCAGGGTTTGGTGTTTTCGGCCTCATCTTGAAACGGTTGAATCTGCCGATTGTGCCGATCATTTTAGGTATGGTGTTAGGGGGCATCATGGAGGTGAAATTGCGTTCGGCAATGCCGCGGCTAAAAACACCGCTGGACATGATTGACCGACCCATCGCCGCGATCCTGTTTGGCCTCATTCTGTTGGTCATCGCATTACATGTGCGTACGTTGATTAAGGAGTGGCGCGCATATCAGCCCGACGAAGACCACGATCTCCACGATAGTCAAACAAGGTAATTAACATGGATCAGTCCAAGATTGACGTCTTGCGAGCGAAAGAAGTTCCAGCATTCGGTCACTTGATCGATGGAAAGCAAATACCCGCGTCTGATGGCGCGACAATGGATGTCATTTCCCCCCTTGATGGCACAGTTCTCACAACGACAGCGGCCGGCACCGCATCAGATATGGAGGCAGCAATCGCTTCGGCGCGAGCGGCGTTTGAGGACGGGCGCTGGGCAAAGCAACCGCCAGCGGCGCGTAAGAAAGTTCTGATGAAATGGGCTGATTTGATTGAAGCCAATGCAATGGAATTGGCTGTGCTGGGCGTGCGCGACAATGGCACAGAGATTGGGATGGCCCTGAAAGCAGAGCCGGGGTCGGCGGCGGCCACCATCCGATATTATGCTGAGGCACTGGACAAGATATACGGCGAAATCGCCGCCACGCCGTCTGATATCCTTGGGATGATCCACAAAGAACCCGTAGGCGTTGTCGGCGCAATCATCCCATGGAACTTCCCCATGATGATCGGCGCTTGGAAATTGGGCCCCGCTTTGGCGATGGGCAACTCGGTCGTCTTAAAGCCGTCTGAAACAGCCTCGCTTTCCCTCATGCGTATGGCTGAATTAGCGCTGGAGGCGGGGCTTCCAGCAGGCGTGTTGAATGCTGTCACAGGCGAGGGGCGCGTTGTCGGCGAAGCGCTGGGTCTTTCCATGGATGTGGATGTGCTCGCGTTTACGGGCTCGGGCGCGACAGGGCGGCGGCTCATGGAATATGCGGCGCGTTCAAACATGAAGCGCGTGTATTTAGAGCTTGGTGGTAAATCCCCCAATATCGTTTTTGCGGATGCGCCCAATCTTGATGAAGCTGCCAAAGTTGCGGCGGCTGGCATATTTCGCAATGCTGGACAGGTCTGTGTTGCCGGATCGCGTTTGTTGGTTGAAGCGTCAATCCATGATGACTTTGTTGCTGCCGTCACTAAGGCCGCAGAGGCAATGCGCGTCGGTGATCCCTTAAACATTAATACGCATATTGGCGCTATTAATTCTAAAGTGCAGCTTAAGGCCAATCTGGGTTTCGTTGATCAAGCGGTCGAAGAGGGCGGTAATGTCGTCACTGGAGGCACACAAATTTTGCAGGACACTGGTGGTTACTACATGGCCCCCACAATCGTGACAGAGGTGACCCGTGTCGCGACGCTGGCACAGAAGGAAGTCTTTGGGCCAATTCTAGGTGTCACACCATTTGAAACCGAGGAGGAGGCAATCTCGCTTGCGAATTCCACGGTTTATGGTTTGGCGGGTGCAGCGTGGACGGCCAATCTAGGGCGGGCACATCGGATGGTTCGCGGGGTGCGCACGGGCGTGATGCATATCAACACCTATGGAGGCGCAGACGGAACTGTGCCTTTGGGTGGAGTTGGCCAATCTGGGAATGGCTCGGATAAATCGCTGCATGCGATTGATAAATATGTGAATCTCAAAACGGCTTGGATCAAACTATGAGCGCTGAGAAAACTATACTGGTTGTTGGTACGTTTGATACCAAAGACGATGAGCTTGGCTTTCTGTCGGATGTTATTCGAGATCAGGGCGGCAGCGTTGTGACCATGGACGTGTCGGTGTTGGGTGACCCTTCTGAGCCGACTGATTTTTCCAAACACGATGTGTCCGAAGCAGGGGGTAGCAGTATCCAAGCTGCGATTGACAGCGGCGATGAAAACCACGCGATGCAAATCATGGCCAAAGGCGCGAGCCTATTGGCAGCGCGTCTTTACAATGAAGGCAAGTTCGATGGGGTGATCGTACTGGGCGGAACCATGGGGACAGACTTGGCGCTTGATGTGACCGCTTCGCTCCCGCTTGGAGTTCCCAAGTACATCGTGTCGACCGTCTCCTTCTCGCCGCTCATCCCTGCAGAGCGCCTCGCGGCGGACACCCAAATGATCTTGTGGGCGGGGGGGCTTTACGGCTTGAATTCAGTCTGCAAGGCGTCCCTTTCTCAAGCTGCGGGGGCGGTGCTCGGTGCAGCGCGCGCTGTTCAAAAACCTGATCCCGACAAACCATTGATCGGGATGATGTCACTGGGCACGTCTGCTTTGAAATATGTGATCCCATTAAAACCTGCGTTAGAAGCTCGTGGATTTGAAGTCGCGGTTTTCCACGCTACCGGCATGGGCGGACGCGCATTTGAAAGCCTCGCAGGGCAGGGTGCATTTGCCTGCGTTTTCGATTTTTGCACGCAAGAGTTGGGCAATCACGTCAACGGCTCAAACATCTCTGCAGGAGCGGATCGATTGTCCAATGCAGGCGCTACTGGCACGCCGCAGATCGTTGCGCCGGGTTGCTATGATTTGGTCGATGTCGTGGGCTGGCAACCGATTTCCAAAGCGTGGGACAAGCATATGAAGCACGAACACAATCGACTTTTGACGTCTATTGTTTTGGAAGCAGAAGAAACCAAATTGGTCGCGCGCGCGCATTCGAAGCAGTTGGAAAAGGCCAATGGTCCAGTCGCGATGATCCTGCCAGAACTCGGCTTGGGCGAGTGGGATCGTGAAGGCGCTGATTTACATAACCCTGATGGTCTCTCAGCATTTTTGAGCGAACTTGAGGCGACCCTTCCAAGCAAGGTGAACGTCCATCGAATTCCACACCATATCAACGACGCAGAATTTGCGGAGAAGGCATTAGAGATTTTTGACACTTGGTGTGCCGATGGCACGGTAAACGTCTAATCGTGAGCGCCAGGATCCAACATGGCCAACAGATCGAGCAAGGTTTCGTAATTGTCAGGACCCAAGGTCGCTTTAAAGTCGAGCACGATTTGGCTGGCTTGATCAAGGTGATCATCAATGAGTTTTTGACCGGCCTGCGTAATTTCTACAAATTGCCGACGTCGATCTTTTTTGTCGCGCGTTTGCGTGACCAGACCTTTTTCGCGCAAGGTTGCTGCAATGCGCGTTAGGCTCGGGAATAAAAGACTGGATCGGTCCGCTAATGTCTTGGTGTCCATCGCGCCATATTCGGATAAAACGCGCAGAACGCGCCATTGTTGTTCGGTGATTCCTGTTTCGGAAAGCATGTCACGAATAGGCGACATCACGCCCTCACGCGCGCGGATAAGCGCGATCGGTAAAGATCGGGCCGTTGTCGGTAGGGATTTCGCCATTTGGTCCTCAAAAATCGTTCTGTTGTTAAATGCACCGCCTTTGGGGGTGTTGACAACAGAGCATAGCATTATTTAACTTCGCAACAATTAACATGTTAAGGAATTCGCATGCCCCACTTTCACATCGAATACTCTGCCAACCTGGAAGAGGTCGTGGACATCGGTGCACTGTGCGAGGCAATCCGCGTCGAAGCGGTAGGCATTGATACCTTTCCAACGGCCGGTATTCGGGTCCGTGCAACCCGAGTAGATCACGTCGCTATGGCCGACGGCAACCCCAAGCATGGGTTTATCGATTTAAGCGTTCGTTTGCGCGAAGGTCGGCCAATGGACGTAAAAGAAGATGCGATCAATCGCATTTTTGCTGCGCTCAAAGATTTCATGACGCCGGCAATGGCCGAGCATTCCATAGCGCTTTCAGCTGAAATGCGAGACATTGATGCAGCGCTTTCCCCTAAATACGGTACGATCCGCGACCACATGGAGACTAAGATATGAGTGCTCTGAACGAGAATGTTACTAAACTGAATGGCCATTTAGATCGGTTCCGCGCGACCGGAATATTAAACCGCATCGCAGGCCAAGACGTCGCCAGTGCAAGCGGCACGTTTCAGACAATTTCGCCCGTGGATAAATCGCATATCTGCGACGTGGCTTTGGGCACTGCTGAGGATATCAATTTGGCGGCACAGGCAGCGCATGAGGCCTTTGCTGCGTGGCGCGATATGCCAGCGGGTGAGCGAAAGAAAATCTTGATCCGTATCGCAGAAGGTATCGAGGCGCGCGCAGAGGAGATTGCTTTGTGCGAGTGCTGGGATACGGGTCAGGCCTACAAATTCATGTCCAAGGCGGCGCTGCGTGGCGCGGAAAATTTCCGGTATTTCGCGGATCAAGTTGTGCAAGCGCGCGACGGACAGCATCTGAAATCGCCAACTTTGATGAATATCACTACGCGCGTTCCAATCGGTCCAGTTGGGGTGATTACGCCTTGGAATACGCCCTTTATGCTCTCTACGTGGAAGATTGCACCTGCCCTCGCAGCGGGATGTACAGTGGTTCACAAACCGGCAGAAGCATCCCCCCTCACTGCGCGGTTGCTTGTCGAGATTGCGGAAGAAGCAGGATTGCCAGCAGGGGTTCTAAACACGGTTAACGGATTTGGTGAAGGCGCTGGCAAGGCGCTCTGCGAGCATCCAAAGATCAAGGCCATTGCATTCGTCGGCGAAAGCAAAACGGGATCAATGATCACCAAGCAAGGCGCTGACACGCTCAAACGTAATCATCTTGAACTTGGGGGTAAAAACCCTGTCATTGTCTTTGATGATGCCGACCTTGACCGCGCGCTCGATGCGGCGATCTTTATGATTTTTTCGATCAATGGCGAGCGCTGCACATCCTCTTCGCGCTTGCTCATTCAAGAGACTATTCGCGAGGAATTCGAAGCGAAACTTGTCGAGCGCGTGAACAATATCAAGGTTGGTCATCCACTCGATCCGGTCACTGAAATCGGTCCGCTTGTCACTCAAGAACACTTTGACAAAGTCACCAGTTATTTCGACATCGCCAAGCAAGATGGTGCAACCATTGCAGCGGGTGGTGCAGTTGTTGGTGACGAAGGCTACTTCGTTCAGCCAACGCTATTTACCGATGCCAACAACCAGATGCGCATCGCTCAGGAAGAGATATTCGGTCCCGTTCTGACGTCCATCCCCTTCGAAACAGAGGAAGAAGCGCTGCAAATTGCCAACGACATTCCATATGGTTTGACTGGATATGTTTGGACCAACGATCTGACCCGCGCGCTTCGTTTTACGGATAAGTTAGAAGCAGGGATGATCTGGGTGAACTCTGAAAACGTGCGTCACCTGCCAACCCCATTCGGGGGCGTCAAAGCCAGCGGCATTGGTCGCGATGGCGGTGATTGGTCGTTTGAGTTCTATATGGAGCAAAAGCACATCGGCTTTGCGACAGGCCAACACAAGATTACCAAATTGGGAGCGCTCTAAATGCCAGTACCCGCACCAAATCTCTATCCTGATTTCAATACGATCCGTCTGAGCCATGTTTGCTTAAACGTGAAGGATCTGGCTGCTTCCAAGACGTTCTATACGGACATTCTAGGCCTACAGGTCACCGACGAAAGCGAAAGCCATATCTATTTGCGCGCAATGGAAGAGCGTGGCCATCACTGCATTATCCTCCAGAAATCGGATCAGCCGGGAACTGTCGAAGTCATGGGGTTCAAAACCTTTGATGAGGCCGATCTTGATAAAGCAGAGACCTATTTCAAAGGCAAAGGGCGCCCGACTGCGTGGGTAGATCGTCCATATCAGGGCAGGACTTTGTTGACGTCCGACAACATGGGCATTCCGCTAGAGTTTTATCATAAGATGGACCGTCTTGAACCGATCCACCAGAAATACGCGCTCTATCGGGGTGTGAAGCCGCTGCGGATCGATCATTTCAACTGCTTTAGCCACGACGTGGACGCGTCGGTTGAATTCTATTCCGATTTTGGTTTCCGCGTGACGGAATATACCGAAGATGCAGAGAGCAAAAAACTCTGGGCGGCTTGGATGCATCGCAAAGGCGGCGTGCATGACATGGCGTTTACGAATGGCACAGGGCCGCGCATGCATCACGTTGCGTTTTGGGTGCCGACACCTCTCAATATCATCGACCTTCTCGATCTGATGGCGACAACGGGCTACGTTGATAACATTGAACGTGGTCCAGGTCGTCATGGCATTTCTAATGCGTTTTTCTTGTACATTCTTGATCCTGATGGGCACCGGATTGAAATCTATTGCTCTGATTATCAGACGGTCGATCCAGACCTTGAGCCGATCAAATGGGATTTGAAAGATCCACAGCGTCAGACGCTTTGGGGTGCAGCGGCACCAGAGAGCTGGTTTAAACATGGCACCACCTTTGTTGGAATTGAGACAAAGGACTCTGAAATTCAAGCGAGTCCAATCATCGCGCCATGATTAGAAATACAAAAAGGACGTTGAACGCATGAATTGGGATGACTTCGCAAGCTGGAGCAAACGTATTGCTGATTGGGGTGCACAGTATCACAAGACGCTGCGCGACCGCCCTGTTCGTGCGCAAACCAAACCGGGCGAAATTGCGCTAAAACTACCGAAAAACCCGCCGCAACAGGCCGAAGATATGTCCACCATCATGGCGGATTTCGACAGCATCGTGATGCCAGGTATGACCCATTGGCAGCATCCTCGCTTCTTTGCTTATTTCCCCGCTAACGCTGCGCCACCTTCGATGCTGGCAGAGCAATTGGTGAATACTGTCGCTGCGCAATGCATGCTCTGGCAAACGTCACCTGCTGCTACTGAAGTCGAAGGCGTGATGGTCGACTGGCTGCGTCAGGCCTTGGGGCTACCCGAAGGATTTACAGGCGTCATTCAGGATAGCGCTTCCTCTGCGACGCTGTCGGCCGTTCTGACAATGCGTGAGCGTGCCACATCTTACACAGGCAATCGTGAAGGGATCGCTGCGCGCAGTCACTTGCGTATCTATTGTTCGGATCAGGTTCATTCCTCTATTGATCGCGCATGCTGGGTGACGGGAATTGGTCAGGATAATCTGGTTAAGATCGCAGGAACTGGTCCGCGCCATAGCATGGACGCAGATGCGCTTGATGCGGCGATTAAGGCGGACATTGCCGAGGGTCATACACCTGCAGGCATTATTGCGATAACGGGTGGAACGGGCGTGGGTGGCTCTGATGAGTTGGGTCCGATCCTCGCGGTCGCAAAGGCCCATGATCTCTACACCCATCTTGATGCAGCGTGGGCTGGGTCAGCGATGATTTGTCCTGAATTCAGAGATGCGTTCTGGCAAGACGTGGATGGTTTCGACAGTATCGTGTTCAATCCGCATAAATGGCTTGGTGCGCAATTTGATTGCTCCATCCAGTTTCTGCGCGATGCGACTCCGCAATTAAACGCGCTCAAGATTGAACCTGAATATCTCAAAACCACAGGCGAGGCTGTCACCAATTATTCCGAATGGACGATCCCGCTTGGCCGCCGTTTCCGCGCGCTCAAGCTTTGGTTCCTTATACGATCATATGGCTTGGAAGGTCTTCAAACCCGCATTCGCAATCATGTGGCGTGGGCTGAGGACCTGTGCCGCGCGATTGAAACGCTTGAAGGTTTTGAAATCACAACGCAGCCGATCTTGAGCCTGTTTTCATTCCGCTGTCCCGGTGATGATGCGATGCAACAGCGCTTGGTTGACGCGATCAATGACGACGGGCGGATTTACCTGACGCAAGGCGCGTTTCAGGGGCGCAAAATTATCCGCGTTCAAGTCGGACAATTCGATACAACACGCGACGATGTGATGATGGTTCACTCTGTCGTTCAAGACATTTGGGAGAACGTGAAATGAAGTTCGCAACCTATTCTGTAGATGGGGTTATGCACTACGGCGGTGTCGTTGATGAGGGCATGATTGCACTCGACGGTGAGTTCCCCCAATGGCCTACCCTTTTGGATGCTGTGCAAGCGGATAGTTTAGCGCA